>NZ_CP011789.1:3355000-3660000 GCF_001636055.1 Pseudomonas putida | reverse complement strand
AAGGGGTTCTCGATGCGTGCGTCGATCCAGCTGCGGCTGGCGCCGATGTTCAGGCCTGCACGTTCGCCCAGGCGCAGGTTGTGCTGGCTGAACAGGGTCTTGGTGGTCCAGGTGCTGTCGGCGGTGTACGGCGCGATGGATTCGGCGTACAGGCCATGCCCGGCCGGGTACATGGCCGGCAGGTTGAGCCAGCCGTAGAGATTGGAGAACTGCGCCACACCGGGCTGGCCGATCCAGGCCGCGTTGCCGCCGGCGGGGTTGCGACCGGCGAGGCCGAGCAGGTCGCCTGGGTTTTTCAGGCGCGGGTCCTGGGTCAGGTCGTAGGCGTTGATGGTCGAGCCGAAGCTGTTGTTGGCGGCGATCGACTGGTTCGATTCGCGGCGATAGATCAGGCCGCTGTTGCTGTCGTCGACCAGGGTCAGGCCGCCGAGCTGCCATTGCCCGCGGGCGCGGAACTCGAAGCGGTTGTCGAAGATGTCGTCCTTGCCCTGGACCTGGAAGGCGCCTACCGCATCGGTGGTGTCGGTGGAGTGCTGGTAGAAGGTGCTGTTGGTCAGGGTAATCGACGGTGTCAGCTCTCCTTCGATGCGCAGTTGCGTGGTGAAGCGTCTTGAGCGGTTCTCATCCTGGGCGCGCTGGCCGGTCTGCGACGACAGCGAGGTCAGGCCGTTGCCTTCCAGCGACGGGTCGTAGACCCAGCCGCGCAGGCTGCCGGGGTTGGCCTGGGTGTTGGGCGACGCGCCCTGGAAGCTGCCGTTGACCACCGAATACTGCCCTTGGGCATTGCGCTGGCGTTGCACCCAGCCCAGCACCTGGGCGTCGCTGGCACCGGAGGACAGCACCGGCGACCACAGCGTATTGCCGTTCTGGATGATCGGTGTGGCGCGGCCGGCGTAGTACTTGCCGTGGTCGACCAGGTCCTGGGTGGCGCGGTTCCAGCCGTGGGTGATGTTGTAGTCGTAGTAATCGTCGTAGGCGGCGTTCCAGTCCACCCGCACATGGTCGTTGCGAAAGGCCAGGGCGCCGTAGAAGGCGTCGAAGTTGTTCTCGACGTTGTCGTAGAAGTCTTCCTGGCGCTGGCGGGTGATGCTGACCCGGTAGGCGAGGTTGTCGCTGATTGGGCCTGTGTTGTCGATGCTGAATTTGGTCGCATCGCGCGATTCGCCGTCGGGGATCCAGCTGCCGATTTCACCGGAGAGCTTGGTGCGAAAACGTTCGAAGTCGGGCTTCTTGCTCAGGTAGTTGACGTAGCCGCCGCTGCCGCTGACCGAGCCGTAGGTGACCGACGAGGGGCCGGCCACGATGTCGGCGCCCTCATAGGCGTTGAAGTTGGCAGGGTGGCGTACGCCATAGGCGCGCTGGCCGTCCTGGAACACTTCGCTGTTCTGGCCGCGCATCTGCGGGGCGATACCGGCGTTCTGGCCGCCGCCGCGGGTGATGCCGGGGGCGTACTTGACCAGGTCGTCGGCACTGCGGATCGGGTCGCGAGCCAGTTGCTCGGCGTTGACCTGGGTGACCGAACGTGGGGTGTCGAGCACCTTGGCTTCGAGGCCGCCGTAGATCGATGAGGGTGGGCGAGTGGGCAGGGCGTCGTCGTCGGGTTGTTCGGCCTGGACGGTGACGGTTTGCAGGACCGTGTCGTCGGCCAGCAACGGGGTGCTGGCCAGGGCCAGCAGGGCGAATGCAGGGTGCAGGGCTGCGCGGGGCATGGAGTGGGCCTCGTTCGGGTAGGGTGGAATGGAGGTGGGGCGCAGCCGCGCCTGCGGTTGTTTTTGGGGTTATGTGGGGGGTGTGCCGGCCCTATCGCGGGACAAGTCGGCGCGCCAAACCGCCGCTCCCACAGGTACCCCGTGGTCTGGGAGATCGGTGGGGTATCGGTGGGAGCGGGCTTGTCCCGCGATAGGGCCGGCCCAGACAGCGCGTGATCATGACTTGAGCCACAAACTTTCGAACCGCCAGGTACTGAACAGCGAGCGCTCCGGCTGCGCCCCGCCGACGCGGTTGCTGACGCTGTCGAGCAGGTCGGCGTAACCCCAGATCAGCATCCCGCCGCGCTGGTACTGGATCTCTTGCGCGCGGTGCACCAGCACTTTGCGCTTCTCCAGGTCCGGCTGGGCCATGGCGGCGAGAAACGCCTCGCTGAATTGCGCGTCGTGGAAGTGGGTCTTGTTGGTCACCGCGAACGGCGCATCGGTATGGATGGCGCTGGCCAGGAACGGCGCACCGATGCTGCCCCCGGTGCTCAAGGTCCAGTCGTCGCGCTGCGGCCCCTGGAACGTTGCCAGGTCAACCTGGCGCACCTTGAGGGTGACGCCGATGCGTTTGGCCTGCTCGGCCAGTACCAGCGCCGAGGCGAGTCCCGGCCCGGGTGTGGTCACCAGCTCCACCTCCAGCTGTTCGTGGCCTGCCTCGCGCAGCAACTGCGCGGCCCGCTGCGGGTCGTGCGGCCGCGGGCCGAGGGCGTTGTTGAAGGTTGGGTCGAAGGGGGCGTACAGGTCATTCGCCACGCGACCCTGACCGTTCAGCGCACGGCGTACCAGCTCCTCACGGTCAGCCAGCAGGCGGAAGGCCTCGCGTACCCGTGGGTCGTCGAACGGCGCCTTGGCGGTGTTCATGTCGAACGACAGCCAGTTGCCACTCACCGACTTGAGCAGGGTCAGCCGCGGGTCGGCCTGCAGCACCTGCAGGTGCTCGGTGGACATGACATTGGCCATGTCGATCTGCCCGGCGCGCAGGGCCGCCAGGCGCCCGGTCTGATCCTTGAAGTCGATGATCTCCAACTCGTCCGCGTAAGGCTTGTTCGGCTTGAAGTAGTTGTCGAAACGGGTGAACAGCGAGCGTTGCCCAGGGGTAAAACTCTTGAGCTTGAACGGCCCGGCGCCGACTGGATTGCTGACCGGATGGTAGTCCACCGGCACGATGCCGCCGAAATTGACCCAGGTCTCGGGCAGCGGCAGGTAGCTACGGCCTTCGCGAAAACGCAGGCGCACAGTGCGCTCGTCGAGCTTCTCCAGATGGTCACGATCGACCCAGTGCAGCAGCGCCGCATAGGGCGAGGCCAGTTGCGGATCGGTGAGGCGGCGGATGGAGAAGATCAGGTCGTCGGCATCGATGGTCTTGCCATGGTGGAACTCCAGGCCCTGCTTCAGGCGCAGGGTCCAGCCGCTGGCATCGGCGTTGGGCTCGGCGAACTCGGCCAGGGCCAGGCGCGGCTGCATCTGCTCGTCCCATTCCCACAGTTTGCTGTACAGCGCAAAGCCTCGCACGATGCCGCTGCCGATGGGCTTGTGGGCGTCGAGGTTGCCGCTCTGGTTGCCGTCGATGATACCCAGGCGCAGGCGCCCGCCGTGGCGTGGCTGGTCGGCGACTGCGGTGGCCGGGCTGTCGCTGGGGCCGCAACCGACCAACAGCCCGCCCGCTAGCACGCCGGTATGGCCGAGGAAGCTGCGCCGGCTCAGGGGGTAACCGTCCCTGGTCATGGGCTCAGGCTCCGTTGGCCGCGTGCAGTTGCACGGGCGTTTCAGGCAGGCGGGCGAGGGCGGCGCGCTCGCCACGGAAGTGCGGCAGGATGTGCTCGCCGATCCGATAGGCCTCTTCCAGGTGCGGGTAGCCGGCGAGGAAGAACAGGTCGATGCCGATGGCGTTGTACTCGCGGATCCGCGCCACCACGTTCTCGTAGCTGCCGACCAGGGCGCAGCCGGGTGGGATGCCGATGTAGCCGAAGCCGGTCCAGACATTGGGATGGATGAAGAAGTCGTCGATGCCGGGGGTATCGCCCTTGTCGGTAAAGCCTTGCTCGTAGCTGAGCTTGCGTGCCGTGCGCAGGCCAGCGTGGGCGGCCCTGGCCTTGACCGCGCCCTTGGCGATGCCTTCGTCGAAGAAGCGCTGCGCCTCGGCGCGGGCCAGGGTCTCGGTCTCGCGGGCGATCACATCGATCGATAGGCCGAAGCGGATGTCGTTGCGTCCGTACTTCAATGCGCGGGCGCGGATGTCGGCGATCAGCGCGGCGATTTCGTCCGGGTGCTCGGCGCGCATCAGGTAGAAGTCGGCATGCTTGGCGGCGAACTCACGCGCCGCGACCGACGAGCCGGCGGTGCAGATCAGCGGCAACTCGGCCTTCCTCAGCGGCCCGCGCAGGCCACCGCCGTCGGCGTGGTAGTACTTCCCGTCGTAGTGGAACTGCTCGTTGTGCCAGTAACCCCTGACGACATCCATGAACTCGGTGGCGCGCGCATAACGGTCATCGTGGCTTTCGTAGTCGCCGACCTGGCGCTGGATCGCGTCCGAGCCGCCGTTGATGATGTTCCAGACCAGGCGGTTGCCGGTGGCTCGCTGGTAGGTCGCCGCCTGCTGCACCGCGACCCAGGGCGTGTAGTGATAGGGCTGGAAGGCTGTGACGAACTTCAGTGTCCGGGTCTCGCGGGCCAGCAGCGAGCACACCGTCCAGGGCTCCTCGCCGCTGGGGGCGTTGACCATCAGCGCGCCGCCGAAGCCGTTGATCTCGGCGGCGCGGGCCACCTGGCCGAGGTAGTCGATGTAGGTGAAGTGATCACCCACGGCGAACCCCGATACCGCGCCGGTGCTCGGCCCGCCCGGGTGCCAGTCGCCGCGGTTGCGGCTGTCGCCGGGAAGAAACTGCGTTTCGCCATGCAGTGGCAGGCGGGTGAAGAACTCGATGCTCATGTCGGGCCTCCTTTACTGGACTGTCGGTTTGCAGATCGGGGTGATGGGTTCGCCGTTGATGACTTTGTGGGCGAAGGGGATCGAATCCTTGAGCGAGGCGTTGACGGTCTCGCTGTGGCCCAGGCCCTTGTACAGGTGGCCTTCGACGATGGAGCCGGCGTCGCAGGCGTCCTGCATCAGCTTGGCCTGGCTGGCGGCGGTGGGGGTCTGGTCCTCGGCGCCGGTGCCGATGAAGATCGGCTGCGCCAGCTTCAGCGTCGGGTAGGAGACCTGCGCCAGCCATGGCTTGAGCTTGTCGCCCTGGTAGTCCTTCTTGGAGTTGGCGGTGGTAAGGCCGGTACCGACCACGTCGCTGACCAACGATGACAGGCAGCTGCTGCGGGCCTGCTCGAACAGTGGCAGGGCCTTGTCGGTGTAGTGATCGCGAGGGTCGATGCTCGGGTCGTACTGCTGCGCGGCGAGCAAGGTGTAGAAGCCATAGGCCAGGGATGGGTCGACCTTGTTGTTGTCCCGTTCACCGACGTTCTTCGAGCCGACGGTGTAGATCACTCCGGTGCCGATGCTGCCTCTGACGCCCAGCTCCGGCGCGTAGGTGGCGGCATAGGCGCCTGCGGCGAAGGCACCGGCGCCGCCCTGGGACTGGCCGACGATCAGCACCTTGTCGGCCAGGCCCGGCACGCCGTGCACCACGGCACGCGCGGCGTCGAGGATGCCGTAGGCCGCGGTGCGGTTGTTCAGCAATGGGTGACCACCGGGCACGCCCAACCCTTGGTAGTCGGTGGCGACGATGGCGAAGCCCTCCTTGAGCCAGCGGTCGAGGTATTGCACGTCACGGTAGGAGCGCCCGGCCCAGGATGGCGCGCAGATGTCGGCGACGCCGACCGTGCCGTGGCCCCAGCTCAGCACCGGCCAACCGCCGGCGGGAGCCTTGCCCTTGGGGATGAACAGCGCCCCGGAAACCACGACCGGGGTCTTGCCGTCGCGTCCGTCCAGCGAGCTGTAGAGAATCCGCTGGGCGCTGGCGGCGCTGGGCAGGCTCAGCGTCTGCTCCAGCGGCTCGCTGCGTAGCAGCTTGCCGGGGGCGGCGGGGATCACTTCGCTCCAGCTGTAGAACGCCGAGACACGGCCGTCGCCTTGCTGCGGGTCGGGCTTGGGGGCGTAGGTCGGGGCGGCCAGGGCGCTGATCGAAAAGGCCAGGGCGCTAAGGCTGAAGACGAGGGTGGCAGGCAGTTTCATGGACGGGTCTCTTTTCGGAAATTCAGGGTTGTTTGCTCAATTGCGTGGCGACCGCAGGCCAGTAGCCGGTGAGCTGCAGGTCTTGCAGGGCCTGGCGGGTGAAGTGGGTGGCGAGGTCGTGGCGAATGTCGTAGGGCGTGCGGATCAGCCGGTTCTCCAGGGCGTAGCGGGCCAGGGCCTGGTAATGGGCTTCGAGCTGGGCGTCGGTCTTCGGTGCCCAGCGGTCTTTCCAGGCCACCGGGTCGTCCTGGTCATCGCGGCGCAGCACGCTTTCGGCAATGCCGGCGCGAGAGGAGAGCGTGTAGTAGGCGTCGCGGTTCTCTGCCTGGGAGATCCACCAGGCGGCCTTGACCCAGGCGGTGGCGACCAGTTGGGTGAGGTCGGGGTGCTGCTCGACGAACAAATCGGTGCCGAACAGGTCGGAGACCAGGCGCCAGTCGTTGGCGCCTTGCTTGGTCGACCAGAGAATGCGCGCCACGCCTTTGTCTTCCAGGGCATAGGCTTCGTTGAGCAGCACGGCGGCATCGACCTTGCCGGCGGACACCGCGGCGGCGCCAACCTGCGGGTTGAGGTTGGCGATCTTGAAGTCGGCCAGGCTCAGGCCCTGGCTGTGCAGGAAATTGCTGAAGGCGAACTCCCACGGACGGCCACGGTGCAGGGCCAGGCGCTTGCCCTTGAGGTCCTGGATGCTGCGCACTGGCGAGTCGGTGGGCACGACGAGGTAGATGTTGTTGCCGCTGCCACCGGGCACGACCAGCTTGCCCGGCACGCCACCGGCACCGGCGATCACGGTCGGCAGGTCGCCGCGCACGGCGAAGTCCAGGCTGTTGTTGCTGAAGCCCTCGTTGATCTGCGGACCGGCGCCGGCGTGGGGCAGGGCGACCCATTCGAGCTTGACGCCGCGCTCGGCCAGTTGTTGTGCCAGCCAGCCCTCTTCGATGACCCGGCCAGGGATGCCGCCGAATACCGGCGCGCCGCCCTGGGTGAAGGCGACGATGGCGATGCGCACGGCGGGCGGGGCTTCGGCGGCGATGGTGGAGAAGCTCAGTAGCAGGCCGGTGAGCAGGGCCAGGGCGTGACGCCAGGGGGTGTTCATATGCGGCTCCAGGAGGTGGTGGTGCGGTCGGGGCTGCGGTGCAGCCCATCGCGGGGCAAGCCCGCTCCCACAGGTACCGCGCGGTTCTCAGGACCTGCGCTGAACCTGTGGGAGCGGGCTTGCCCCGCGATGGCCGCACAGCGGCCCCAACCACCAACAGGGTGTTACCTCCCCTTGAGCGAAATGCATGCCAGCACCGGCCCGGATCCGCTCCAGCCCCGGTGGCACTAGGCCTTCAGGCCCTCAACCCAGAGCCCTCGCGATGGCCTGGCTGCTGATCCCTGCGCAGGCCATTGCTGGCCCGCTGCTGCTCCAGCAGCAATCGAGGTGTTGATTTTTTCAATATGTTAATTTCGAATATATAAATATTTATTAATAATTTTTGGGTCTAAATTTATTCGTGCACTATGAGGGCGCGCTTCAACTGCCAGGAATGCATCATGTCGCTGATCACTCACCCCAATGCCCGAGAGCTGACCAAGTCGGTACGTGCCACCGTGCTCGTCTTCAAGGACCCACGCTCGCAGGAGCTGCTCAGCCGCATCGAGCGCCTGGCCCCGAGCGAGGCCAACACCCTGATCATCGGCGAGACCGGCACCGGCAAGGAGCTGGTTGCCCGCCACATCCATCACCTGAGCCGCCGTGGCCGTGAGCCGTTCGTAGCGGTCAACTGCGGCGCTTTTGCAGAAACCCTGGTGGAGAGCGAACTGTTCGGCCACGAAAAGGGTGCCTTCACCGGCGCAACCTCGAACAAGGCCGGCTGGTTCGAGGCCGCCAATGGCGGCACGCTGTTTCTGGATGAAATCGGTGACCTGCCGTTGAACATGCAGGTCAAGCTGCTGCGCGTACTGCAGGAGCGCGAGGTTGTGCGCCTGGGCTCACGCACGCCGATCCCGATCAACGTGCGGCTGGTGGCGGCGACCAACGTCAACCTGGCCGACGCGGTGGTGGCCGGGCATTTTCGCGAGGACCTGTTCTACCGTCTGCACGTGGCGACCATCCGCCTGCCGCCACTGCGCGAGCGACCTGGGGATATCCTGCCGCTGGCCGAATTCTTCATCGAAGAGCACTGCCGACGCCTGGGCTATGACCGCGCGTCACTGAGTCTCGAGGCTGAGCGCAAGCTGCTGGCGCATAGCTGGCCTGGCAACATCCGCGAGCTGGAAAACGCCATCCATCACGCGCTGCTGGTGTGCAGGCAGCAGGTGGTGGCACCGCAGGACCTGCACCTGGTGGACATGCGCCCGCAGGCGGTGTTGCCGGGAGAAGTGGCCGTGACGGCAGGATTGCCAGCAGCGGCAGCGGCGCCGGTGAGCCTGGAAAGCGCACTGCTGGCGCTGTTCGAGCAGAACGTGCCGAACCTGTACGAGCATATCGAGGAGACGGTGTTTCGCGCCGCCTACCGCTACTGCCATGGCAACCAGTTGCAGACTGGGCGTTTGCTCAATATCAGCCGCAACATCGTGCGGGCGCGGTTGGAGAAGATCGGTGCGCTGGGGAAAGCCGGGTAGCCGAGGCTTGCTCGGCATGGGCCGCGGGGTGCCTGAGCACCCCACGCAGCCCGCTTAGCCTTCGTAGCCCAGATTCGGCGCCAGCCAGCGCTCGCTCACGCTGACATCCTGGCCTTTGCGGGCGCTGTAGCTGTCGATCTGATCCTTCTCCACCTTGCCGACGGCAAAGTACTGCGCCTGCGGATGGGCGAAGTACCAGCCGCTGACCGCCGCCGCCGGGAACATCGCGAAGTGCTCGGTGAGGAACACGCCGCTGGGGCCGGTTTCGCCGATGGCCGTGCCATCGAGCAGGCGGAACAGGGTCTCTTTCTCGGTGTGATCCGGGCACGCCGGATAGCCCGGGGCAGGGCGGATGCCGCTGTACTGCTCCTTGATCAGCGCATCGTTGTCCAGTTGCTCGTCCTTGGCATAACCCCAGTAGTCTTTGCGCACCCGCTCGTGCAGCCATTCGGCGCAGGCCTCGGCCAGGCGGTCGGCCAGCGCCTTGACCATGATCGAGCTGTAGTCGTCGCCCTTGTCCTGGTAGGCCTTGGCCACTTCCTCGGCACCGATGCCGGCGGTGGTGATGAACCCGCCCACATAGTCGCTGATGCCACTGTCCTTCGGTGCGACGAAGTCGGCCAGCGACCAGTTCGGCTTGCCGTCGGGCTTGATGGTCTGCTGGCGCAGGTGGTGCAGGGTGGCCAGCGGCTTGCCGTCGTCGCCATAGACTTCGATGTCATCATGCGCGACCTGGTTGGCCGGCCAGAAACCGAACACCGCGCGGGCGCTGATGAGTTTTTCACTGATCAGCTTCTCGAGCATGTCGCAGGCGTCCTGGTACAGCGCGGTAGCCGCTTCGCCGACCACCTCGTCGGTGAGGATGCGCGGGAACTTGCCCGCCAGGTCCCAGGAGATGAAGAACGGTGTCCAGTCGATGTACTTGGCCAGTTCGCGCAGGTCGATGTCCTCCAGCACCTTGACGCCGGTGAAGGAGGGCACTGCTGCCTGGTAGTTGGCCCAGTCGTACTGCGGCTTGGCGGCGATCGCCTGCGCATAGCTCAGACGCTCGGTGCGGGCGCTGCGGTTGGCGGTGCGCTCGCGCACTTCCACGTACTCCTGGCGGGTCTTCTCGACGAAGCCAGGCTTGAGCTCCTTGGACAGCAATTGCGTGGCCACGCCCACGGCGCGCGAGGCGTCGGTGACGTAGACCACCGCGTCGTTGGCGTACTTGGGTTCGATCTTCACCGCGGTGTGCGCCTTGGAGGTGGTGGCGCCGCCGATCATCAAGGGCAGGTGGAAGTCCTGGCGCTGCATCTCGCGGGCGACGTGGACCATCTCGTCCAGCGACGGGGTGATCAGGCCGGACAGGCCGATGATGTCGCAATTCTGCTCGCGGGCGGTCTGCAGGATCTTCTCGGCCGGGACCATCACGCCCATGTCGACGATGTCGTAGCCGTTGCAGCCCAGCACCACGCCGACGATGTTCTTGCCGATGTCGTGCACGTCGCCCTTGACCGTAGCCATGAGGATCTTGCCCTTGGCTTCGGGCTTGTCGCCTTTTTCGGCCTCGATGAACGGGATCAGGTGGGCCACCGCCTGCTTCATCACCCGCGCGGACTTGACCACTTGCGGCAGGAACATCTTGCCCGCGCCGAACAGGTCGCCGACCACGTTCATGCCGCTCATCAGCGGGCCTTCGATGACTTCGATGGGGCGCGACGCTTGCTGGCGGCACTCCTCGGTGTCTTCGACGATGTAGGCGGTGATGCCCTTGACCAGCGCGTGTTCCAGGCGCTTGTCCACGGGCATCGAGCGCCACTCTTCGTTTTCCACTTCCTTCGCCGCGCCGCCACCCTTGTAGTCGTCGGCGATGGCCAGCAGGGCGTCGGTGCCTTCAGGGGTGCGGTTGAGCACCACGTCCTCGACCTTCTCGCGCAGTGCCGGCGGGATCTCGTCGTAGATCTCCAGCTGGCCTGCGTTGACGATACCCATGGTCAGGCCGTTCTGGATGGCGTGGTAGAGGAACACCGAGTGGATCGCCTCGCGCACCGGGTTGTTGCCACGGAACGAGAACGACACGTTGGACACGCCGCCGCTGGACAGCGCGTAGGGCAGGTGGTCACGGATGTAGGCGCACGCCTCGATGAAGTCGACGGCGTAGTTGTTGTGTTCCTCGATGCCGGTGGCGACGGCGAAGATGTTCGGGTCGAAGATGATGTCTTCGGGCGGGAAGCCCACTTCGTTGACCAGGATGTCGTAGCTGCGCTGGCAGATCTCGCGTTTGCGTGCCGCGGTGTCGGCCTGGCCGACCTCGTCGAAGGCCATCACCACCACGGCGGCGCCGTAGCGCTTGCACAGCCGGGCGTGATGCTTGAACTGCTCGACGCCTTCCTTCATGGAGATCGAGTTGACGATGCCCTTGCCCTGGATGCACTTCAGGCCCGCTTCGATCACCTCCCACTTGGAGGAGTCGATCATGATCGGTACGCGCGAGATGTCCGGCTCGCCGGCGATCAGGTTGAGGAAGCGGACCATGGCGGCCTGGGAGTCGAGCATCCCTTCGTCCATGTTGATGTCGATCACCTGGGCGCCGGCCTCGACCTGCTGCAGGGCGACCTCCAGGGCTTCGGTGTAGTTTTCCTCGCGGATCAGCCGGGCGAACTTGGCGGAACCTGTGATGTTGGTGCGTTCGCCGACGTTGACGAACAGCGACTGGCGATCGATGGTGAACGGTTCCAGGCCCGACAGGCGGCAAGCCTTGGGAATGTCCGGAATGGCCCGCGGCGGGTACTTGGCCACGGCCTCGGCGATGGCCTTGATATGCGGCGGGGTAGTACCGCAGCAGCCGCCGATGATGTTGAGGAAACCGCTGGCGGCGAACTCCTCGACCACGGCGGCCATTTCCGCCGGGGTTTCGTCGTATTCGCCGAAGGCGTTGGGCAGGCCGGCGTTGGGGTGCGCTGACACGTGGGTGCCGGCCTTGGTCGACAGTTCTTCCAGGTACGGACGCAGGTCCTTGGCACCCAGGGCGCAGTTCAGGCCGACCGAGATCGGGTTGGCATGGCGCACCGAGTTCCAGAAGGCTTCGGTGGTCTGACCCGACAGGGTGCGGCCGGAGGCGTCGGTGATGGTGCCGGAGATCATGATCGGCAGTTCGATGCCGTCATCCTCGAACACCTGCTGCACGGCGAAGATCGCCGCCTTGGCGTTGAGGGTGTCGAAGATGGTCTCGATCAGGATCAGGTCGGCGCCGCCTTCGATCAGACCGCGAGTGGCCTCGATGTAGTTTTCCACCAGCTCGTCGAAGGTGACGTTGCGGTAGCCGGGGTCGTTGACGTCCGGGGAAATCGAGCAGGTGCGGCTGGTCGGGCCGAGCACGCCGGCGACGAAGCGCGGGCGGTCGGGGGTTTCGAGCGTCTTGGCGTCGGCTACCTGGCGTGCGATGCGCGCGCCCTCGACGTTGAGCTCGTACACCAGCGCTTCCATGCCGTAGTCGGCCTGGGAAATCTGCGTGGCGTTGAAGGTGTTGGTCTCGAGAATATCGGCTCCGGCGTCCAGGTAGGCCTTCTCGATGGCGGCGATGACATCGGGCTGGGTGAGCAGCAGCAGATCGTTGTTGCCTTTAACATCGCTTGGCCAATCGGCGAAGCGCGTGCCACGATAGTCGTCTTCCTCGAGGCGGTAGCTCTGGATCATAGTACCCATGCCGCCGTCGAGAATCAGGATGCGCTCCTTGAGGGCATGCTGGAGTGCTTGGAGACGAGCGCTGCGGTCGGACATGAGAACTACCTGGTCGGACAAATAACGGAAGTGCGGAATAATAACAAAGCTGCACGGATTTTAGGCGCATCGCCCGGTCTCATGAATTTGATTCATGTTGGTGGTGCCAAGGCTCAGTCCCAGGGACAGAAAGGCAAATCGTGACAGCTATCAAGAACCAGGACATTCGGCACATGGTGCATCGTTTTATCGTCGCCATCTTCGCCCTGCTCGTCAGCGGCGCAGCATTGGCGCAGGCCCCTCAATCGAGCTCGGCCATCTCTTATACCCGTGACATCCAGCCGATCTTCACCCAGAAGTGCGTGGCCTGCCACGCCTGCAACGACGCCGCCTGCCAGCTCAACCTGGGCAGCGCAGAAGGTGCCGAGCGCGGCGCCTCCAAGGTGCCGGTGTACCAGGGCGAGCGCAGCCAGGCGGTCGCCACCACGCGATTGTTCTATGACGCGCAGAATGAAGAGGGCTGGCGCAAGAAAGGCTTCTACTCGGTGCTCGACAATCAGGGCAGCCAGGCCGCGCTGATGGCGCGCATGCTCGAACTGGGCCACAAGACGCCGCTCACGCCTAACGCCAAGCTGCCCGAGGAGATCGTCCTGGGCCTGAACCGCAATAACATGTGCCCGCTGCCGCACGAGTTCGACGCCTATGCCGGTGCGCACCCGAAAGAGGGCATGCCGCTGGCGGTTACCGGGCTGACCGACCAGGAATATTCGACCCTGCAGCGTTGGCTGGCGGCCGGTGCACCGGTCGAGTACCAGCCGATCCAGCCAAGCCCCAGCGAAGCGAAGCAGATCGCCGACTGGGAAGCTCTGCTCAACCGTCCGGGCTCCACCGAGGCGCTGGTCGGGCGCTGGCTGTACGAGCATTTGTTCCTGGCGCACATCTATTTCGTCGGCGGCGAGCAGGGGCACTTCTTCCAGTGGGTCCGCTCGCGCACGCCCAGTGGCCAGCCGGTCGACGTGATCGCCACGCGCCGCCCCAACGACCCGCCGGGCAATGACTTCTACTACCGGTTGATCCCGGTGCAGGGCGTGATCGTGCACAAGACGCACATCACCTACCCGATGGGGCCGCAGAAGCTCAAGCGGGTCAAGCAGCTGTTCTACAGCGGCGACTGGCGCGCCACCTCGCTGCCGGGCTATGGCCCGCAGCGCCGGGCCAACCCGTTCGAGACCTTCGAGGCGATTCCGGCGGTGGCGCGCTACCAGTTCATGCTCGACAACGCCGAGTACTTCGTGCGCACCTTCATCCGTGGCCCGGTGTGCCGCGGGCAGATCGCCACTGACGTGATCCGCGACAACTTCTGGGCGCTGTTCCAGGAGCCGGCCCATGACCGCTACGTCACCGATGCCGCCTACCGCGGCCAGGCCACGCCGTTGCTGGCCATGCCGGGGCAGATCGACGATGTCGGCAGCGTGCTGAGCCTGTGGCGTGCCTACCGCGACAAGCGCAACGACTACGAGACCCTGCGCCGCGAGGCCTACGCCGAAATGCCAGCGCCGAGCTGGTCGACGCTGTGGGCAGGCAACGACAACGCCTTGCTCAGCATCTTCCGCCACTTCGACAGCGCCTCGGTGAGCAAGGGGCTGATCGGTGACGTGCCGTTGACCATCTGGCTGTTCGACTACCCGCTGCTGGAGCGCACCTACTACCAACTGGCGGTCAACTTCGACGTGTACGGGAATGTCTCGCACCAGTTGCAGACGCGCCTGTACTTCGACCTGATCCGCAACGGCGCCGAGGTCAACTTCCTGCGCCTGATGCCGGCCAACAAGCGCGGCGCGATTCTCAGCGACTGGTACCAGAACAGCGGCAAGGTGAAGATGTGGCTCGACTACACCGACATCGACACCGATACCCCAAGCGCCCTGCAACTGAACGAGCACAATGCCACGCGCGACTTCGGCCTCAAGCTGCTGCAGCGCACCGGCAGCCTGAACGCAGCACCCGATCCGATCAACCGCTGCACCGGTGCCTACTGCTCGCGACCACAGATGAACGAAGCGTTTCGTGATGTGGAGCAGAGCCTGAGCCGCCTGGTGTCGCGCCCGGCGGCAGGGCTCAAGGTGATCGGCCAACTGCCCGAGGCGACCATGCTGCGCATCGAAGGGCAGGGCGGTCAGCGTCAGGTCTACAGCCTGTTGCGCAACCGCGCGCACAGCAACGTCGCCTTCCTGCTGGGCGAGGCCTATCGCTACCAGCCGGGGCTGGACACCCTGACCCTGTATCCGGGCGTGCTCAGCAGCTACCCGAACTTCATCTTCAACATTCCGGCCAGTGACGTACCGGAGTTCGTCGAGGACATGGAGGCTGCGCGTGACGACCAGGGCAAGTTCGAGCGTATCGTCGAGCGTTGGGGCGTGCGCCGCAGCCACCCGCAGTTCTGGCGGTACTTCCACGACCTGAACACCTACATCAAGGAGACCGAGCCGGTGGAGGCGGGCGTGCTGGACATGAACCGCTACGAGAACCTCTGATCGATTGCCGGGAAAGGCGTCCGACCTTTCCCGGCTTTCTGCGGTCGGACCTGTGGGTGGCCCCGGCGATGCGTTGCAGCCCATCGCGTGACAAGCTCGCTCCCACAGGCGGGAGCAGGCGGGTTCCGTGATTCGCGCGAGCAGTGCTCGCCGGTGGGCCTGAATGCACCAAGAACCGCAGGACAACCCATGCTGTATTCGCTTCAAGCGCTTCGGGCGTTCGCCGCCTGGGTGGTGGTCTGCCACCACTTCATGCAGATCTTCTTCGATTTCAATGCCAAAGGCCCCGTCGGCCGCCTGCTCGCCGAGCGCGGCGCGGTGGGGGTCGACATCTTCTTCGTCATCAGCGGCCTGGTGATCTACCTCTCGACCCGCGACAAGGAGATCGCCCCGCGCGAATTCCTGCTCAACCGCGCCTTGCGCATCGTCCCGGCGTACTGGTTCTACACCTTGCTCATGGCGCTGCTGTTGCTGGTGGCCAGCCGCTGGATGCCGCATCAGGTGTTCGAGTGGCAGCACCTGGTGCTGTCGCTGTTGTTCGTGCCAGCGGAAAACCCGGGTGGCTATGGGCTGTACCCCACCCTCAACGTGGGTTGGACGCTGAACTTCGAGATGTTCTTCTACCTGCTGTTCGGCCTGGCGTTCCTGGTACGCCAGCGTCATCACCTGGTGCTGGTCACCGCGGCGCTGCTGCTGGTCAGCGAGGTGCTGGGGCGCCTGGGTGTGCTCAGCCGCTTCTACAACAACGACATCATCTACGAGTTCCTGCTGGGCATCGGCCTGGGTGTGCTGTACCGGCGTGGACTGATCCGCGAGGGGCTGTGGCTGCCGCTGGCGGTGCTGGCGGCGGCGGGGTACGCGCTGTACCAGCTCGACGCCTCGCAGCGCCTGCTGCACTGGGGCCTGCCGAGTGCGATGGTGGTGCTGGCCTTCATCGCGCTGGAGCCGTACTTTCGCGGCAACCGGGTGCTCAAGGCGCTGGGCGACTGTTCGTACTCGGTGTATCTCACCCACGTGCTGGTACTGTGGGGCGGCTGGTTCATCAGCCAGCGGCTGCGGCTCAATCCGTATCTGGTGTTCGCCTTCTGCGTACCGTCAATCGGACTAATGTCGTGGTTCAGCTACCAGTGGCTGGAGCGTGGCCTGTATCGGCGCCTCAAGGCCTGGTTCGGGGCGCGCGGGACACGGCAGGTGGCGCCTGCACTATCCCGAGTCAATTACTAGGACTTTGTTCGAGGCCTGGCTTGGCGTACACTGGGCGGCAAGTCTGTGAGGAACTTCCATGAGCGCTATAACCATTACCGACGCCGCCCATGATTATCTGGCCGATCTGCTCTCGAAGCAGAACACGCCCGGGATCGGCATCCGCGTTTTCATCACCCAGCCGGGCACCCAGTACGCCGAGACCTGTATCGCCTACTGCAAGCCGGGCGAAGAAAAGCCTGACGACACCGCCGTGGGTCTGAAGAGCTTTACCGCCTACATCGACGCCGTCAGCGAGCCGTTTCTCGAAGACGCACTGGTCGACTACGCCACCGACCGCATGGGCGGGCAACTGACCATCAAAGCGCCGAACGCCAAGGTGCCGATGGTCAACGAAGACAGCCCGATCAACGAGCGCATCAACTACTACCTGCAGACCGAGATCAACCCCGGTCTTGCCAGCCACGGCGGCCAGGTGAGCCTGGTCGATGTGGTCGACGACGGCATCGCCGTGCTGCAGTTCGGTGGCGGTTGCCAGGGTTGCGGTCAGGCGGACGTCACCCTCAAGGACGGCATCGAGCGTACGCTGCTCGAGCGCATCCCGGAGCTCAAGGGTGTGCGTGACGTGACCGACCACACGCAAAAAGAGAACGCCTACTACTGATAGGCCCTATCGCGGGGCAAGCCCGCTCCTGCAGGTACGGCGTCGTACCTGCAGGAGCGGGCTTGCCCCGCGATTGCATTCGCCACCCGCCAAAAATGCCTTTGCCTAGCAACAAAGTGTTACTGTTTCAAGCCCTGCGACAACAGGCCGCAGCCCGTAAATCAAGGGCTGCGGGCCGATCTTCCGGGTGTCGGGTAGCTGGTCTCAGGGTGTCATGCCAGAATGCCCCGGTTTTTCGACCGGCCCTGCTCGAGGGCCGGCACCTTCCCTGTAAAGGATGGTTCCATGACTGATCTACTGACCCGGCGCGCGGTCGTCGCCGGGATGGGCGTACTGGGGCTTGGCCTGCTGGCGGGTTGCAACCCGGCCCGGGGCCTGGACTTCAAGTACGGCAAGAACATGAGCAACGAGATCCTTGGACGCAAGTTCAAGCTCAAGGATCCGCAGGGTAACGAGCGTACCCTGTCGAGCTTCTACGGCTCGATGCCGATGATCTTCTTCGGTTTCACCCAGTGCCCGGCGGTCTGCCCGACCACGCTGGCACGCGCCGCGCAGATCCGCAAACTGCTCAAGGGCCGTGACCGCGACCTGTTCCAGGTGGTGTTCATCACCCTGGACCCGGAGCGTGATACCCCTGAAGTGCTCGACGCCTACGTCAAGGCCTTCGATCCATCGTTCGTCGCCCTGACCGGCACCCCGGAAGAAATCGAGGAGGTGGCCAGGGAGTTCAAGGTGTTCTACGAAAAGGTCCCTGCCGGCGACACCTATACCATTTCCCACTCGTCCACCAGCTACGTCTACGATACGCGTGGCACCCTGCGCCTGAGCCTGGGCCATTCCCTGAATGCCCAGGAATGCGCCGAAGACCTGCGCACCCTGATGGAGATCTGCTGAATGTCGATGCAACCGATCAAGCGCGGCCTGGCCGCTCTCGCCCTGCTGGGCCTGGCCCTGCCGGCCCTGGCCGACACCACCGTAAGCGATGCCTGGGTGCGCGCCAGCGTGCCGCACCAGCAGTCCACCGGTGCCTTCATGACCCTGACCGCCAGCACCGACAGCAAGCTGGTGAGCGTGGCTTCGCCGGTGGCCAAGACCGTGCAGGTGCACGAGATGACCATGAATGGCGATGTGATGGGCATGCGTGAAGTGAAGGGCGTGGAGCTGCCGGCCGGCAAGCCGGTGACCCTCGATCCCAACGGTTTGCACGTGATGTTGATGGGCCTGAACGAGCAGGTGAAGGAAGGGCAGCAGGTGCCACTGACCTTGACCATCGAAGATGCCAAGGGCCAGAAGCAGACACTCGAGGTGCAGGCGCCGGTCAAGCCGCTGACTGCCGAGATGGATGCCGGGCACGACCACATGCACATGAAGCACTGAGTACCGACAAGGGCCGCGCAAGCGGCCCTTGTTCTTTCTGCTTGCTGTCGTTCAGCTACGGAATCGCGGCAGCGGCCGGTCGATGGTCAGCGAAGTCAGGGTTTTGCGAACCTGGGCTTCGTCGGCCTCCAGGGCCTTGAGGCTCGCGCGGATCTTGCCGGCCGAGGGCACATCGCCCTGCCGGTCGATCCAGTCGGCGATTTCCTTGCAGGCGCTGCTCAGGCAGGCCTGGCGCTGGTTCATCAGCGTGATGAGGGTGGTGAGCTCTCGTTCTGACATGGCAGGATTCCTCCGTTCAGCCTTCTCAGTGTAGCAGCGGCTGGCGGTCTTGCCGGGCGACGGGTCAGTGGTTCAGGCAGGCGAGGCGGTAGGCGCCTGGCGTCACACCGAAGGCCTGTTTGAACTGCCGGCTGAGGTGGCTTTGGTCGGCGAAGCCCAGTGCAAAGGCCACTTCCGAAGCCGGCAGGCCACGGCGCAGGAACTCCCGGGCGCGGGCCAGGCGACGCTGCTTGAGCCAGGCATGGGGCGGCAGCCCGGTGGCCTGGCGAAACACCCGGGCAAAGTGGAAGGGTGACAGGTTGACCGCCGCGGCCAGTGCCTCCAGCGAAGGCGGGTCGGCCAGTTGGCTCTCCAGCAGTTCGCGGGCCCGTGCCACCGCCAGCGGTTCGTGGCCGGGGGCAGCAGGTTCGCTGCAGTGGCCATGACGTTGTACCAGCGCCAGGACCGCCTCGCGCCAGGCGGTTTGCTGCTCCAGCGCGCTCGCGCCGGCCTCCGACAGGCGATGCACACGGCTGAAGGCCGCCGCCAGGGTCGGGTCCTGCACCACGCTCTGCCTGAAGTGCGGCAAGCCGTGGCGGCCCAGCTCCAGCTCGTCCAGCACCCCGGTGACACGTTCGTGTTCCGGATAGAACGCACGGTAGCGCCAGCCCGCCTCGTGGGCCTTGGCGCCGGTGTGCAATTCGTCGGGGTTGATCAATACCACGCTGCCGACCGGCGCCAGGTGATCACTGCCCCGGTGCCAGAAACACTGGGCGCCGGACTCTATCACGGTGAACACATAGCCTTCGTGCACATGCGGCGCAAAGCGCTGCTGTACGTAGCGGGCGTGCAGCATCTCGACATCGCCGAGGGCTGGTGCCTGCCACAGGTGGATCTGTTCGCGCAGGGGCGTGCTCATGTCAGCCAGCTGCGCAGGACAAAGAAGATCAGCATGCTCGCCAGCATGCTCAGCAATACGCTGCGGGTCAACAGCACCAGGGCGATGGCCACCAGCGAGCCGAGCAGGTACGGATTGAGCGGATCGAGGTTCAGCTGATGCTCGGGCAGGAAGATGATCGGCCCGCAGATTGCCGTGAGCATTCCCGGCACGGCGAAACCGAGGAACTGGCGCACGTTGGAGCCCAGGCGCAGGGGCAGGCGCGGCTCGAGAAAGACGTAGCGATTGAGGAACACCACCACACCCATGGCGACGATCAGCAGCCAGATCATGCGCGGCTCCCGGCGAATTTCTGACAGACAAAACCCGCAGCCATGCCCAGCAGGCCGGCGGCCACCAGCGCCGTTTCCCAGTGCCAATGGCTGAACAGCACCGAGCAGAACAGCGACACCGCCACGCACACCAGGGTCGGCACGCTGCGTACCAGCGGGGTGATCAACGCGACGAAGGTGGCGACGATCGAGAAGTCCAGGCCGAGCTGGTCCAGGTGCGGGATGTTCTGGCCGAGGATGATGCCGGCCAGTGTGAAGAGGTTCCAGGCCACATAGAAGGTCAGGCCCACCCCCAATGCGTACCAACGGTTGAACTGTTGCTGGTCGTGGTGGCTGGTCAGGGCGAAGAGTTCGTCAGTAAGCAGAAAGCCCAGCCCCAGTCGCCAGCGGGTCGGCAGGCCGGACACCACAGGGCGCATCGACAGCCCATAGAGTAGGTGCTGCGACGTCAGCAACAGGGTGGTGAGCAGGATCGACAGCAGCCCAGCGCCGCTCTTGAGCATGCCGATCGCCACCAGTTGCGCAGCTCCAGCAAAAACGATCGCCGACAGCCCTTGGCCTTCCCAGGCGCTGAGGTTGGCTTCGATGGCCATGGAGCCGGCCAGCAGCCCCCAGGGCGCAACGGCGAGCGATAACGGCAGGATGGCGACGGTGCCTTGGGTGAAAGCATGGCGGGCGAGGGGCGGACTGCTGGACATGGCGGCTACGGACAGGGGCAGGGATGTTCAGCATGCCAGAGGAAAAAGCTGCCTGGCTTGAACGATCTTGCTGGTTTGCGGGTGCGATGCGCTTCACGACATTTTTTTCACATCCCCTTGCTAGGATCGCCGCCACAAGAAGGAGCGATCGATGATTCAAGTGTTGCGCAAGCGTGGTGTAAAGCTGACCTTGACGGCGACGGCAGGCGTGGTGGCCTGCGCCCTGGGCTTCTTCGCCTGGCAGACGTTCTATCCGGTGCAGGCCTCCGATGGCTGGCACGTGCAGGTGCTGCACCGTGACGTGGCCAAGGCCGCCTCGCTGCTGCCGCTGGCCGATGGCAGCCTGTTGGTCAGCCGTGAGCTGGACGATGGGCTGGGCAGCATTCTCAAGATCACCCCACAGGGCGAGCGGGTGGTAGTGGTCGATGGCCTGTCCAAGCCTGACGGCATGGTCGCGGTCGAGGGCGGCTGGGTGTTCAGCCAGGAGGGCGGACTGGCCCCGGTCAGCGTGTCTCGCGATGGCCAGATCACCGCCTTGTTCAACGGCGAAAGTGTGCAGGGCCTATGGAACGATGGCGATCACCTCTACGCCATCGAGGATCGCAAGGGCGATGGCCGCCTGATGCGCTACGACTGGCAGAGCGGCCAGGTGGAAGTGCTGCGCTCGGCGCTGACTGAAACCGAAGGCCTGACCCGCTGCAGCGGTGGTCAGTTGCTCTATACCGAAAAGGCTGCCGGCAAGATCCGCGCGCTGAACGAAGGGGGTGAAGACCCGGTAGTGGCCGAGGGGCTGCGCAATCCCACCTTCCTGTTCTGCGACCAGCGCGGGCTGTGGATCAGCGAAGACTCCACGCATCGCGCGCGCCTGCTGCGCATCGATGCCGATGGCAAGCGGCATACCGTGTTGTCCTTCCTCAAGGCGCCGCAGTCGATCGTGCCCGATGGCAAGGGTGGCTACCTGCTCGCCGAAGGCGGCCGCGATCGCGTCCTGCACCTGTCGCCGCCCGAGCAGGAACTGGATGCGCATGTGGCCAGCCTCGACGGCCAATAGCCCTGGCCCGTTGGGCGGGCAATGCGTTGCGGCAAGCCCTCCCAGGGCCGGCAAGCGTTTCACTTGGGTTGCGCGATCAGCAGCAGCGACTGCGGCCCCGGGCTTTGGGGGTGTTGCGGCTCCTGTAGCGTGCACAGGTTGAAGCCTGCCATGTCCAGTGCGGCAAGCCAGCTGGACAGCGTGCGGAAATACCAGGGCATGGGTTCCCAGTTGCCCTCGAAGCCTGCAAAGGACTCGACCCGCCAGCCATCCTGGTAGTTGCCCGCGGCAGCACTCCACGGGTGCAGGGTCTGGATCAACAGTGCGCCGTCGTGTGCCAGCCTTGGCGCCAAGGCGCCGAGCAGCGGGATGATGTCCTGATGCAGCAGGGCGAAGTTGGCACAGATCAGCGAATAGTCCCGACCGATCTCCACCTCGGCGCCAATCAGTTGCGCGTAGCTGGCCAGGTGCACCTGCGCCGAGCCTGCAGCCTTGGCCGACTCGACCAAGGTCCTGTCGCCGTCTACACCCACCGCCTCGATTCCCCGGCTCTCCAGGGCGCGCAGCAGCCAGCCCTCGCCACAGCCGAGGTCGAGCACACGCTCCGGCTGGCGGCCGAGGATCGCCAGCAAGATCGCCTGGTCGGTGACCTGGCGGCGCGAGGCGATGCTGCCGCTGCGCACGGCCTCGATCCAGGCCTTGGCATTGTGCTGCCAGCTGTCCAGTAACTGGGTGGTGGGATTGGGCATTGATTGGCCTGCGTAGCGTGGGCGGTGAACAGCATTCTAGTGCAACCCTGCCGCGATACTTGTGCATCGGCCCATGCCGCCGCCACACTGGCCTCCCTGGACAAGGAGCAGCGCATGGCACTTTCGACGACGGATTTCACCACCCGATTGCTGATTGACGCGGGCATCGGCCCTGGCATGCGGGTGCTGGATGTCGGCTGTGGAACGGGCGATGTTAGCGTGCTGCTCGCCGAGTTGGTGGGGCCTGACGGGGCGGTGGTCGGCGTCGACCAGTCTCTGGCCGCGCTTGAGCTGGCGCGCCAGCGTTCGCCTGTTTCAGGCCATGCCCCGGTCGAGTTCGTCGCCTGTGACCTGCATCGCTTGCCTGAAGCCCTGGGGCTGTTCGATGCCATCGTCGGTCGGCGGGTGCTGATGTACCAGCCAGACGCCGTCCTGGCTGTGCGCAGGTTGTCCAGGCTGTTGCTGCCTGGTGGCGTGCTGGTGTTCCAGGAACACGACAGCACCCTGACTCCGGCAAGCCTGGCGCCTTTTCCGCTGCATCGCCGTGTCCAGCAGTGGCTGCAGCGCATGCTCGCCCACGAAGGGGCGGACCTGCATATCGGCTTCAACCTGCATCGCATCTTCACCGAAGCCGGACTGCAGGTGCAGAGTCTGCGCGCCGAATGCCTGTTGCAGACCCCGGACAGTCCCTACGGGCTGGCAGCGATCATACGTGCGTGCCTGCCACGAATCCTCGAGCACGGCATCGCCACGGCGCGTCAGGTGGGGATCGAAACGCTACAGGCACGGCTGGATGCCGAGCGCATGCAGTCGCAGGGGATCTATATCGGCGACATGGCCTTCGGGGTGTGGGCGAACAAGCGTTGACGCAATAGGAGAGGGGCTTGCCAATCGCTAATGATTCTCGTTAATGTAATGTTATTACGTTATCAAATGCCCTATCGGAGAATCACCATGCAAGTCTTGTCATCCCTCAAGCACGCCAAGCTGCGCCACCGCGACTGCCAGGTGGTCAAGCGCCGCGGCCGCCTGTATGTCATCTGCAAGTCGAACCCACGCTTCAAGGCGCGCCAAGGTGGCGTGAGGAAGAAGCGCGGTTGAGCGGCAGGTCTGCTTTCAAGGGTGTGAGCAAGACGGTTGCTCCCATCCGCGAATGTGCGGCGGTATACTCGCCGCCCGTTCGACTGTTAATCCGAGTATTTCAATGGGTTTTTCCGCTACCGTCACACCTGAGCCGCGTCGCCTTGGCGCGCCGCTGATTGCCCTGGCCCTGCTGCTGGCAGGCGCCTGGTTCCTCAACCTCAATGCCGGTTTCAAGCAGGTGCTGTTGCTGTTGGTTGGCGCGGCGCTGGGCCTGACCCTCTACCATGCCGCTTTTGGCTTTACCTCGGCCTGGCGGGTGTTCATCAATGAACGCCGTGGCGCAGGCTTGCGCGCGCAGATGGTCATGTTGGCGCTGGCGGTCCTGCTGTTCTTCCCGGCGCTGTCGGCGGGCAGTTTGTTCGGCAACCCGGTCACCGGTCTTGTGGCCCCAGCCGGGGTGTCGGTGGTGTTCGGCGCGTTCATCTTCGGCATCGGCATGCAACTGGGCGGTGGTTGTGCCTCGGGCACGCTGTTCACTGTCGGTGGCGGCAATGCGCGGATGCTGGTAACGCTGCTGTTCTTCATCATCGGCTCGGTCACCGCGACCCACCATGCCGACTGGTGGTTCGCCTTGCCCTCGTTCCCGGCCACCTCGATCGTCCAGGCCTGGGGCATGGGGCCTGCGCTGGTGGCCAGCCTCGCACTGTTCGGGGTGATCGCCTGGGTCACCGTGGTGCTGGAGAAGCGTCGCCATGGCGCACTGGAAGCACCCGTGAACAGCGAGCACCAAGGCCTGCGTCGTTTCCTGCGCGGGCCGTGGCCGCTGGTGTGGGGCGCAATCGCGCTGGCACTGCTGAACTACGCCACCCTGGCGCTGGCCGGACGCCCTTGGGGCATCACCTCGGCCTTCGCCTTGTGGGGCGCCAAGACCTTGAGCGGGTTGGGCGTGGATGTGGGCAGCTGGGTGTTCTGGGAGGCGCCGGCCAACGCCAAAGCCTTGGCTGCACCGCTGTGGCAGGACATCACCACGGTAATGGACCTGGGGATCGTGCTAGGTGCCTTGCTCGCTGCCGGCCTGGCTGGACGCTTCGCGCCGAGCCTGAAGATCCCGGCGCGTTCGCTGATCGCCGCGGTGATCGGCGGCCTGCTGCTGGGGTACGGTTCGCGCCTGGCCTATGGCTGCAACATCGGCGCCTATTTCAGCGGCATCGCCTCAGGCAGCGTGCATGGCTGGTTGTGGTTGGTGGCGGCTTATACCGGCAACCTGATCGGTGTGCGACTGCGGCCGCTGTTCTTCGCTGGCGAGCGACGCGCAGCGACCCTGACCGGTTGCTGAGGCGCGTTCAGGGCACTGCAGCGTAAGCGATAGGTGCCTGCCAAATGTTGAGAAACTACATGAGGTTTTTCTATAAATGACCTCATGTATGTTTCTTATGCTATTGATATACATAAGATTATTTTTCTGATGATTCCAATCTTGCCGCGGCTCTGAACCTTACAAGCTGATCCTCTGTTTTCGTTGTGATGACAATTCGATAATGATTCTCATACGATATTCGTTATCATATGAATGCCGGTCAACCGGTATCCAGGACTTTCATCGAATCGAACAAGGAGAAAGGCAGCGATGTTCGCGCCCATCAGCCGTAGCATGACCCTCACCCTGGGTTTGTGCGCCACCGTCATCAGCCCGGCAGGGTTGGCCGAAGAGCGCGAAAAGCGTTCCGAGGAAGGCGTACTGGAGCTCGGCTCCACCGAAATCCTCGCCCAGGGCCTGGGCAGCACCACCGAGCACACCGGCTCCTACACCACCGGCAGCATGAGCGCCGCCACGCGCCTGAACCTGTCGATCAAGGAAACCCCACAATCGGTCTCGGTGCTGACCCGCCAGCAGCTGGACGACTTCCAGCTCGACACCCTGTCCGAAGCGCTGAGCCACGTCACTGGCGTGACCGTCCAGCGCAACGACTCCGAGCGACCGACGTACTATGCGCGCGGCTACTCGATCAACAACTTCCAGATCGATGGAATGCTCAACACCTTCTCGGGGCTCAAGTCCGACTCCGACACCATCATCTACGACCGTATCGAGGTGGTGCGTGGCGCCACCGGCCTGACCACCGGCGCGGGTGATCCCTCCGGCACCATCGCCATGGTGCGCAAACGCCCGACCCATGAGCTGGCGGTGAAGACCGGCATCAGTGCCGGCAGTTTCGACAATTACTACAGCTACCTGGACGTTGGCGGCCCGTTGGGCTGGGACGGGCGCTTGCGTGGGCGCACGGTGCTGGCCTATCGCGACAACACGTCGTACATGGACCACTACCAGACCCAACGTGAGGTGGCCTACGGCATTCTCGAGGCCGACCTTACCGACAGCACGGTGCTGGCGGTCGGCTACGACTACCAGAACAAGCATGTCCAGGGCTCCAGCTGGGGCACCGTGCCCTACTGGAACGCCGATGGCAGCAAGGCCAACCTGCCGCGCTCGACCAACCTGGCGGCGCCCTGGTCGTCCTGGCCGCTGAAGGACCAGACGGTGTTCGCCACGCTCGATCAGCAACTGGGCAATGATTGGCTGCTCAAGGCGGCCTACACCCACCGCCAGAGCGACAGCGACGGCAAGGTCTACTACGGCGGCAATGGCTTCCCCGAGGCCGACCGCAGTGGCATGAAAGCCTGGAGCAGTCATTTCTCCGGAGAGGAGCAGATGGATGCCGTGGACTTCAACCTTGCCGGCCCCTACCAGCTGCTGGGCCGTACCCACGACTTCATGATCGGCTACGGGGTCTCCGAGCGACGCGACAGCTCGCCGTACTACACCGGCCGCAACGATCCGCAGGGCTACGCGATCATCCCCGACTGGAAATACATGGGCGGGATTCCCAAGTTCTACGATCGCAAGACTGGCCTGGATGAATCGCGCTCGCGCATCGAGCAGAAGGCCGGCTACATCGCTACCCGGCTCAACCCCACCGATCGCCTGCACCTGGTCCTTGGCAGCCGCTACGGCAGTTGGAAGACCACCAGCAAGCCCTGGACATACGATGACAACCTGGCGGTCACCGACATCTCCCGCAGCGAGCAGACCCAGAACGACCAGTGGACGCCCTATGCCGGTGTGCTTTACGACCTCAACGAGCAGTTCACCGTCTATGTCAGCTACACCGACATCTTCAACCCGCAGACCAACAAGGACATCAGCGACAAGTACCTGGACCCGGTCGTGGGCAAGGTCTACGAGCTGGGCCTGAAGGGCAGCCTGTTCGAGGATCGGGCCAACCTCAGCGCCGCGGTGTACCGTAGCAAGCAGGACAACGTTGCGGAGGTCGACGACTCTGTGCCGCCAGGCCCCAACGGCGAGCAGTACTACAAGTCCGGTGGCAAGGGGGCGGTGGTCGAGGGCTTCGAGGCCGAGTTGGCAGGCGAGGTGATGGCGGACTGGCAGATGAGCCTGGGCTACAGCTACACCCACGCGCTGCGTGGCGACAAGACGCGCAAGGACACGGCCCGACCGATGAATCTGGTGCGTTTCTCGAGCACCTACAAGGTGCTGCCAAAACTGACCGTGGGCGGCACCCTCGACTGGCAGAGCCACACCTTCGGTGTCGGCAACCGCCCGGTGGGGCGCAATGCATCGGGTGGCATCATCACCGTCAGGGACCGCATGAGCCAGCGGGCGTTCTCGGTGGTCGGGCTGATGGCCCGCTACCAGGTCGACGAACACCTGTCGGCCTCGGTGAACGTGAAGAACCTGTTCGACGAGCACTACTACAACAACCTGGGGTTCTACAACGGCGTCTATAACGGCGAACCGCGCACCCTGATGGTCAGCCTGGACTGGTCGTTGTAGCGTCTTGCGCCTGGCCTGCGATGTGCACGCGCTCGCAGGCCAGGCTCAGCGCCCCAGCGGCAACGCCACTGCGATCATCGCGAACAGCGCGCCGCAGCAGCGGTTGAAACCCTTGCCGCCCTTGGCCAACCACGGCCTGATGCGACCGGCCAGGCGTGCCAGCAGGTATTCGACCAGGCATTCCACGCAGGCGAACGTCGCCGCCATCACGATGAACTGCAGGGCCAGGCCGCGTTGCGGGTCGATGAACTGTGGCAAAAAGGCGCCATAGAACAGCAGCACTTTCGGGTTGGACAGCGCCGACAGCAAACCCTGGCGAAACAATCCGGTATTTCCCAGCCGGGCCTGGCCCTGGGCCAGGTCCAGGTGCAAGGGTGGGGCACGCCAGAGCTGGATGCCGAGCCACAGCAGATAGGCGCCGCCGACCCACTTGAGCACTTGCAGCACGGAACCCGACGTCTGCAGCAGTGCGCTCAGCCCGAACATCGCCAGGGCGATCAGGGCGCTGAAACCACACATGCCGCCGAGGATGGTGAACAGCGTTCGCCGCGCGCCGTAGCGGGCGCCATGAGTGAGGGCCAGCAAACTGTTCGGCCCCGGGGTCAGTGACAGGCCGATGCTTGCCAGCAGGTAGATGAGCCAGGTGTCGAGTGCCATGAGAACGCCTTGTAGGGGAAGGGGCGGCGGGCCCGCTGCGCGGAAGCGGCCCTGTGAGTGCGGAGTATAGGGCCGCTTGTCTTTATGCATGGGTATGAACTGACAGTTCAACTGTTGGCTTGCCAACACCCTGCGCACACTTTGCCCGCCATCGATCACCACGTATTTGGCAAATCCCAGCAAAATCAGGGGGTTGAAACCCGGCACAACTCCTGCAAATGCCCCTGCATGCCCAGTCATCCGCAGGAGCGCCCTTGAACCGACTCAACTTCCCTTTGATCCCGCTCTGTGCCGTGCTGGCGCTGGTCGGCTGCGAGCGTGCCGAGCAGGTCACGACCCATAGCGACCAGCCGGTGCGCGGCGGAACCCTGGTCTATGCCACCGACCGCGAGCCCACCTGCCTGGACCCGCATGTGGCGGGTGACATGCCGCAAGTGTTCGTGGCCCAGCAGTACCTGGATTCGCTGGTGTCGATGGACAGCGACGGCCGTATCGGCCCTTGGCTGGCCGAGCGCTGGGAGGCGTCCGCCGATGGCCTGAGCTACACCTTCCACCTGCGCCACGACGTGCATTTCACCGACGGAACGCCGTTCAATGCCCAGGCGGTCAAGGCCAATCTCGACCACATGGCCGACCCCAAGACCCAGTCCAGCACCGCAGGCGGCTATATCCGCCAGTATCGCGGCACCGACATCGTCGACGAATACACCGCCGTGGTGCACCTGGCCACGCCTTACGCCGCCTTCCTCGAAGTGCTCGCCCAAGGCTTTCTCGGTATCCAGTCACCCACCGCGCTCAAGCGCAGCCGTGACGAGAACTGCGAAAGCCCGGTGGGCAGCGGGCCATTCAAGGTGCTGCGCTGGGACCGGCAGAACCAGGTCGAGCTGGTTCGCAATGCCGACTACAACTGGGCGCCGCCGACTGCCAGGCACCAGGGCCCGGCGTATCTCGAGCGTATCGTGTGGAAGTTCATCCAGGAGCCTTCGGTGCGTTTCGCCTCGCTGCAGGCCGGTGAGGTGGACGTGATCGAGAGCGTGCCGCCCGAGTCGCACGAGGCGGCGCGGCGCAATCCGGATGTCGAGCTGATCATTGCCCAGCGTCCCGGCAACCCCACCAACGGCACGTTCAACCTGCGCCGGGCGCCCTTCGATGATATCCGTGTGCGCGAAGCTTTCGTGCGCAGCGCCGATATCGAAGGTGCGCTCAAGAGTGTGTACTTCGGCGAGTTTCCGCGAGCCGGCGGCCCGCTCAGCGTGGCCACGCCGTTCTACAGCGGCGAGTTCGAGCGCAGCCAGGACTACGATCCGCAGCGCGCCGCCCGATTGCTCGATGACGCAGGCTGGACCGGGCGTGATGCGCAGGGTTACCGCACACGCAATGGCAAGCGCCTGAGCGCGGTGGTGCTGATCGGCGCGCGTACACCGCCTTCGGAGCTGACCCTCTGGGAGCAGGTGCAGGCCACCACCCGTCAGGCCGGCCTGGAGCTGGTGATCGACCAGATGAGCGACGCCCAGGTCACCGCGCGTCAGGCCGCCTGGGACTATGACATCCGCACCGGCTATTGGAACACCAACACCCCGGATGTGCTGCGCATCATCTTTGGCTCGGCGTTCGTCCAGCCGGCAGGCGTCGGCGGCTATCACCAGAACTCCTCAGGCTTCGCCGATCCGGGCTTCGACGCGCTGCTCGACGACGCCCTCGCCACCCAGGACCCGGAGCGCCGTCGGGCGCTGTACTTCAAGGCTCAGCAACAGGCCGCCAGCCAGTACCTGCAATTGACCACTTACCCGCAGAGCACCCGGCTGGGCCTCTACAAGACGGCCCACGGTGTGCGCCTGGAGCCCTCGCTGGCGGTGACCTACCTCTATGACGCATGGGTGAGCAAATGAGTGAAACGACGACCCTGACCGATCCCCGTCGCGAGCGCCTGCGTGTGCTCGGACGTCGCGCCGCCATTCGCCTGGGCGGCGGCCTGCTGGTGCTGTGGGCGGTGGCGACCCTGACGTTCTTCGCCCTGCGTCTGATGCCGGGTGACCCGGTGCTGGCGATTCTCGGTGGCACCACCGGCAACCCGACGCCGGAGGCCATCGAGGCAACCCGGCGCGAGTACGGCCTGGATAAACCGTTGCCGGTGCAATACGCGCTGTATCTCGGGCGTCTGGTGCAGGGCGACCTGGGCCAGTCCTATTCCCAGCACCAGCCTGTGACCCGCGTGCTGGCGGAACAGGCCGGGGCAACCCTCGAGCTGACGTTCGCCGCACTGGTGCTGGCCTGGTTGCTGGTGCTGCTGCTGACGGTGGTCACGGCTGGCCGTGGCCGGCTCATCGGCGGACTCGCCTCGCTGGCTGAAACCCTCAGCGCCGCCTTGCCGCACTTCTGGCTGGGGGTGGTGCTGCTGGCGGTATTCGCCTTCGGCTTGCGCTGGTTCCCGCCGGCGGGCAGCGATAGCCTCGCAAGCCTCGTGCTGCCGGCATTCTCCCTGGCCATTCCGCTGGCAGGGTTCATCGCCCAGGTGACCCGTGAATCACTCGAGCTGACCCTCGATCAGCCCTTCATCCTCAGCGCCCGCAGCCGTGGCCTGAGCGACCTGGCGGTGCGCTTCCGGCATGCCCTGCGCCACGCCCTGCTGCCGGGCGTGTCGCTGTCGGGCTGGGCCATCGGTGCGCTGATCAGCGGGGCGGTGGTGTGCGAAGTGATCTTCTCGCGCAAGGGCGTGGGCCGTCAGTTGTACCAGGCGGTGCAACTGCAGGATTTGCCGTTGGTGATCGGCATCACCCTGGTGGTGGCTGCTGCCTACGTGCTGGCCAACGTTCTCGTGGACCTGCTCTATCAATGGATCGACCCACGCCAACAGGAGACGAGCGCATGAGCGACCTGATTCTTGAACACAGCCAGACGCCAGTGCGTCGACAAGTGCGTTTGCCCTGGCCGCCGCTGGGGGCGAGCCTGGCGATCCTGTTCCTGCTGGCGCTATTGCTGGCGGCGCTGGCGCCGGGGTTGTTCACTCGCATCGACCCGTTGGCGATCGTGCCTCGTGAGGCCTTCCAGGCACCGAGCTGGACGCACTGGCTGGGCACCGACCAGTCGGGGCGCGACATCTTCGCGCGTATCGTCCACGGCGCGCGTCAGAGCCTGCTGATCGGCGTGGCGGCCACCTTGCTGTCGATGGCCATCGCCGTCAGCCTCGGGCTGCTCGGCGGATTGGGCGGGGCGCGGGTGGATCGTGGCGTGGGCTGGCTGCTGGAGGTGCTGTTCGCCTTTCCCAGCCTGGTGCTGGCGCTGCTGTTCGTGGCGGTGTTCGGTAGCGGTGTTGGCCCACTGATCATCGCCACCGGTCTGGGTGGGGCTCCTGGCTACGCGCGGATGGTCCGCGGCCAGGTGCTGGCGGTGCGCAATTCGGGCTATATCGAAGCGGCGCGAGCGCTGGGGCACCCGACCGCACGCATTGTCTTGCGTCAGTTATTGCCCAATGCCATGCGGCCGTTGGTGGTGACCCTGACCATGGGCGTCGGTCAAGCCATTGTCTGGGCATCTGCCCTGAGTTTCCTGGGCCTTGGTGCCCGACCACCTGCGCCTGAGTGGGGCACCATGCTGTCGATGGGCCGCGATTTCATCGCCAGCGCCTGGTGGCTGACCTTTTTCCCCGGCCTGTTCATCGTACTCACCACGTTAGCGACCACCGCGGCCGGCCGCTACCTTCAACACCGCCTGGAGGGCCGCCTGCCATGAGCGACAAGACCTTGATCGTCGAGGGCCTGAACGTGACGTTCGAAGGCCGCAGCGTGGTGCGTGAACTGTCTTTCACCCTGGCGCCGGGTCGCTGTGTGGCCCTGGTGGGGGAGTCTGGCTCGGGCAAGAGCGTCAGCGCCCGCAGCCTGGTGGGGTTGGTGGGTGCGCGTGGCGAGGTGACCGCGCGCACCTTGGGCTTTGGCGGTCGCGACCTGCTGGCCCTGAGCGAGCGTCAGTGGCGTGCGGTGCGTGGCAAGGATATCGGCTTCGTGCTGCAGGATGCGCTGGTGTCGCTCGACCCGCTGCGGCCCGTGGGCAAGGAAATCCTCGAGGTGTTGCAGACCCATGGCTATGGAGATCGGGCGCAGCGCGCTGCGCGCGTGCTGACGCTGCTCGAACGGGTCGGGGTGCCGGATGTGGCGTTGCGTGCGCGGCAGCGGCCAGGCCAGCTTTCTGGAGGGCTGCGCCAACGGGCGCTGATCGCCAGTGCGCTGGCACTGGATCCGGCGCTGGTGATCGCCGACGAACCCACCACTGCGCTCGATGCCACGGTCCAGGCGCAGATTCTTGAGGTGTTCCAGCAGATCAAGGCGCGGGGGGCATCGTTGCTGATCATCAGTCATGACCTGGCGGTGGTCGCGCAACTGGCCGATGAGGTGGTGGTGCTGCGCCATGGCGAGGTGGTGGAGCAGGGGCCGATGCAGCAGGTGCTGCGCCAGCCACGACATCCCTATACCCAGGCGCTGTTGGCCGCGGTGCCGGCGGAGCATCCGCGTGGCAGCCGCCTGTCGCCGGAGCGTTCGGGCGAGCGAGTAGCGCGTAGCGTCGTGCCTGGCGAGGTGCTGCTGCAGGCCCATGGCCTGGGCAAGCGCTACACCGGCCCTGACGGCGTTGTGCGTCAGGTGGTCAAGGGCGTGGACTTCACCCTGCGCGCCGGGCAGACCCTGGGCATCGTCGGTGAGTCCGGCTCGGGCAAGACCACGGTTGCGCGCATTGCCCTCGGACTGCTGCAACCGGACCAGGGCGAGGTGCTGTATCGCGGCCAGCCATGGAACCGCCCGGGCAATGCCGTGAGCGAAGCCAGCCGCCGCCCGCTGCGCCAGCAGATCAGTGTGATCTACCAGGATCCGCTGGGTTCGTTCGACCCGCGCTGGACCGTGGCACAGATCCTCGATGACGCCTTGCAGGTGGCGGGCTTCGCGGCTGCGGCGCGCCCGGCGCGCGTTCATGTGCTGCTCGAACAGGTGCGCCTGCCGGCCAGCCTGGCCAGCCGCCGCCCGTTGCAGCTCTCCGGCGGCCAGCGCCAGCGTGTGGCGATCGCCCGCGCCATCGCCAGCGAGCCGAAGCTGATCATCTGCGACGAGCCGGTGTCGGCGCTGGACGTGTCGGTACAGGCCCAGGTACTCGACCTGCTGGCCGACCTGCAGGACACCTTGGGCCTGGCCTATCTGTTCATCTCCCACGACCTGGGCGTGATTCGCCATGTCAGCGATGACGTGCTGGTGATGCGCCATGGCCAGGTGGTCGAGCACGCGCCGGTCGAGCAGTTGTTCGAGCAGCCTGCCCACGAATACACCCGCCGTCTGCTCGGCTCGGTGCCGCGCCTGCCGGGCAGCGGCGCCGAGCTGGTGGTGCCGCCGCTGGACCTGGAACACGAAGCCTTCGACCTGTTCGATGAATCACGCCTCTGGAAAATCGCCATTTAAGGATTGCCCCATGACCACCTTCCAACGTTTCCCCTCCCAAGCTCCCGCCGCCAGCGTCGAGGCCTTGAAGGTGCGCATCGATGCACTGCTGCCACATATCGCCGCCGGTGCGGCCGAACGCGAGCGTGAGCGCCAACTGCCTTTCGAGGCCATTGCCCAACTGGCTGCGGCCGGGCTCTACACCGTGCGCATTCCGACCCGCTATGGTGGGCCCGGTGGCACGGTGAGCGATGTCATCGAGCTGCTGCTGAAGATCGCGTCGGCCGATTCCAACGTTGCCCAGGCCCTGCGCCCGGGTTTCGCCTTTGTCGAGGGCCTGCTGGTGTCGAGCGCAGAGGATGCCGAACAGGAGCGCGAGCGCTGGTTCGCGCGCTACCTGCAAGGCGCGGTGATCGGCAATGCCGGCTGGGAACTCGGCGGCGCCAATGGTGCCATCGCCGCACGGCTGGTCCGCGAGGGTGACCACTATCGCGCCAATGGCAGCAAGTTCTATAGCACCGGAGCGTTGTTCGCCGACTATGTCAGCGCGGTGGCGCTGGATGAGGACGAGCAACCGGTGTCGTTCATCCTCCCGCGTGATCGCGATGGCCTGGAGCTGGTCGATGATTTCGATGCCATGGGCCAGCGCCTGACCGCCAGCGGCACCACGCACCTGCGCAATGTGCGGGTGGAGGAGAGCGAACTGCGCACGCGTACCGTGGAGGAGGGCAGGCGCACGCTGGTGACGCCGTTCCTGCAGCTGTTCCTGGGCACCGTGCTGGCCGGGATCGCCCGCAATGCGCTGGACGATGCCACCCGCTTCGCTCGCGAGCATGCCCGGCCGATCAAGCACAGCACGGCCAGTCGTTCGGTGGACGACCCGTATGTGGAACTGAGCGTGGGCGATATCGCAGCGCGCGCCTACGGCGCCGAGGCGCTGGTGCTGAAGGCGGCCGCCACGATCGACCGGGCCTGGGCGGCGCAGTTGGACGAGGCAGCGGTGGAGCAGGCTGCCCTTGAGGTGGCGCAGGCCCAGTACCTGGTCGCAGAGCTTGCACTCAAAGCGGCCGAGACGTTGTTCGACGTCGGCGGCGCCTCGACCACCGGGCGCGCGCACAATCTCGACCGCCATTGGCGCAATGCCCGGACCGTGGCCAACCACAATCCACGGCAGTGGAAGGCGGCGGTGGTCGGGGCCTGGCAGCTCAAGGGCACCCGCCCACCGGTGTCGGGGTTGTTCTGAGGAGGCGCTATGCAAACCTGCACTCACAGCTTGCACATTCAATGATGTTCCTTGCGCGCCACTGCAGGTATGCTCGGGGAAGCCTTTCCGAACTGTCCTGATCCAAGGAGCTGCACGCTGTGTTCAAACATGTCGATGCCTATGCCGGCGACCCGATTCTCTCGTTGATGGAAGCCTTCAAGGTCGATCCCCGTGCCGACAAGGTCAACCTGAGTATCGGCCTGTACTACGACGAAGCCGGTGTGGTGCCGCAGCTGCCATCGGTAGGCCAGGTCGAGGAACGCCTGGCCGGCCAGCCGCATGAAGCCTCGCTCTACCTGCCCATGGAGGGCCTGGCCAGCTACCGCCAGGCGATCCAGGCACTACTGTTCGGTGCCGACCACCCAGCCGTGACCGGCGGGCGTGTCGCCACTGTGCAGACCGTGGGTGGCTCGGGTGCGTTGAAAGTCGGTGCCGACTTCCTCAAGCGCTACTTCCCGCAGTCCGAGGTGTGGGTCAGCAATCCGACCTGGGACAACCATCGCGCGATCTTCGAAGGCGCGGGCTTCAAGGTGCACACCTACCCGTACTTCGACCAGGCCACCCGCGGCCTGGACTTCGATGGCATGCTGGCAAGCCTGCAAACCTTGGCCAAGCACAGCATCGTCCTGCTGCACCCGTGCTGCCACAACCCCACCGGCGTCGACCTGAGCCAGAGCCAGTGGCAGCAAGTGGTCGAGGTGGTCAAGGCGCGTGAGCTGATCCCGTTCCTCGACATCGCCTACCAAGGCTTCGGCGAAGGCCTGGCCGAAGACGCCTACGCCATCCGGGAAATGGCCCGTGCCGGTGTGCCGTGCCTGGTCAGCAACTCGTTCTCCAAGATCTTCTCGCTGTACGGCGAGCGGGTAGGGGGGCTGTCGGTGGTCAGCGATGATGCACAAAGCGCTCAGAGCGTACTGGGTCAGCTCAAGGCTACCGTGCGCCGCAACTACTCCAGCCCACCCAGCCATGGTGCACTGCTGGTCGCTGGGGTGCTCGGCGATGCCGGCCTGAACGCCCAGTGGCAGGCGGAAGTCGAGACCATGCGCAAGCGTATCCTCGACATGCGCCAAGGGCTGGTCGATGCACTGGCCAAGCAGTTGCCAGGCCAGGACTTCCAGTTCTTCCTGCGCCAGCGCGGCATGTTCAGCTACACAGGCTTCAGTGCCGAGCAGGCACGTCGCCTGCGTGACGAGTTCGGTGTGTACATCATCGACAGCGGCCGGGTGTGCATGGCGGGCCTGCGTCCGGACAACCTGCAGCGTGTCGCCGAGGCATTCGCGGCGGTGCAACAGGGCTGATCCGCCGGCCCAGGCATGCCTGGGCTGTGGGAGCGGGCTTGCCCGCGAATGAAGACGTGAGATTACCGACGCCTTCGCGGGCAAGTCGCAGCGGCGAACCGCCGCTCCCACCATCATCCGCTTCCTTTTCCCAAAACAGGTGCCGTCCCTCGGACGGGGCTTCGCAACAGCACCTATTCAGTGCACAATCGCGCCCCTCTTTTTCGGTTGAGGTGGCGAGAGGCTTCTATTTCGCCACTCTCAGCCTGTTGCAGTCTTGCGAGTGGAGTTGCACCCGGAATGAATGAGCAGGCCCAAAGCGTTGAACAACGCTTCGAATCGACCCAACAAGCCACCCTCGGTAGCTGGTCGCGTCAAGACACCACCTGGATGCTGGGCCTGTTCGGCACGGCCATCGGCGCAGGTACGCTGTTCCTGCCGATCAACGCCGGCCTCGGCGGTTTCTGGCCGCTGCTGATCCTGGCCGTGCTGGCCTTCCCCATGACCTACTACGCACACCGTGCGCTGACCCGCTTCGTGCTGTCCGGCAGCAAGGGCGGCGATATCACCGAGGTGGTCGAGGAGCATTTCGGCATCACTGCCGGTGCGCTGATCACCGTGCTGTATTTCTTTGCCATCTTCCCGATCCTGCTGATCTACAGCGTGGCGCTGACCAACACGGTCGCAAGCTTCATGGAGCACCAGTTGCACATGACGCCACCGCCCCGGGCGATCCTCTCGTTCGTGCTGATCCTCGGCCTGCTGGCCATCGTGCGCTGCGGTGAGCAGGCCACGGTCAAGGTCATGAGCCTGCTGGTGTATCCCTTCATCGTCGCCCTGGCGCTGCTGGCCCTGTACCTGGTGCCGCACTGGAATGGTGGCATTCTCGATACGGCTGGCCAGTTGCCGTCTGGCTCGGCGTTCGTGCACACCCTGTGGCTGGCGATCCCTGTAATGGTGTTCTCGTTCAATCACTCGCCGATCATCTCGGCCTTCGCGGTCGACCAGAAGCGTCGCTATGGCGATCATGCCGATGAGCGCAGCGGGCAGATCCTGGCCCGTGCCCACCTGCTGATGGTGGTGATGGTGCTGTTCTTCGTGTTCAGTTGCGTACTGACCCTGAGCAGCGCGCAACTGGCCGAGGCCAAGGCGCAGAACCTGTCGATCCTGTCGTACCTGGCCAACCACTTCAGCAATCCGGCCATCGCCTTTGCTGCGCCGCTGATCGCTTTTGTCGCGATTGCCAAGTCGTTCCTGGGCCACTACATCGGTGCCAGCGAAGGCCTCAAGGGCATCATCGTCAAGACCGGCCTGCGCCCGGGCGCCAAGGCCCTGGACCGCGTGGTCGCGGCACTGATGCTGGTGGTGTGCTGGATCGTCGCCACGCTCAATCCGAGCATTCTGGGCATGATCGAGTCGCTGGGCGGGCCGATCCTCGCGGTGCTGCTGTTCCTGATGCCGATGTACGCCATCCGCCGTGTGCCGTCGATGCGCAAGTACAGCGGCGCGATGTCCAACCTCTTCGTCCTGGTGATCGGCCTGGTGGCCCTGAGCTCGGTGGTCTACGGCCTGCTGAACTGAGGCCGTTGCACAGCGCAGGCGGGCGCGCGGCAATCCGCGCCTGCCTGTTGCTCTAAGCTTGCAGCCCGGCGCTAAAAGCGATTAACTCGGAATCCTTTTCAAACCCCGTATAAGGATTTCTGCCATGGCTCAAGTGACTCTCAAAGGCAACCCGGTTCAGGTCAAGGGCGAGCTGCCCAAGGTCGGTGCCCAGGCGCCTGCCTTTTCCCTGGTCGGCGAAGGCCTGGCCGACAAGTCGCTGAAGGACTATGCCGGCAAGCGCAAGGTGCTGAACATCTTCCCGAGCGTCGACACCCCGACCTGCGCCACCTCGGTGCGCAAGTTCAATGCCCAGGCCAATGACCTGACCAACACCGTGGTGCTGTGCATCTCGGCCGACCTGCCGTTCGCCCAGGCCCGCTTCTGCGGCGCCGAAGGCCTGGAGAATGTAAAGAACCTGTCGACCCTGCGTGGTCGTGAGTTCATCGAGAACTACGGCGTTGCCATCGCCGACGGCCCGCTGGCCGGCCTGACCGCCCGCGCCGTGGTGGTGCTGGATGAAAACGACAAGGTGCTGCACGCCGAGCTGGTCGGGGAAATTGCCGACGAGCCGAACTACGAGGCGGCTCTGGCTGTCCTGAAGTAAACGCTGGCCAGAGGGTCGCCCCGCGGCCCTGGCGGTTTACACACTGTTACGCCGGCCCGGAAGCCATTCCGGGCCGTTTTCATTTAAAGTTCATCGTTTTAGCAACGTCAGCCAATGGTAAATGCCTGGTAAAGGCCCTTTGCTAAAACGATGCCAGTGCTTATCGTTCAAACCTCCCCAGTCGCCATTCTCTGAACAAGGTTCGTTCAACCCATGCAAGCTTCTGCCTCCCGTTCTCCCCGTCGCTGGCTGTTCGGCCTGCTGATCCTGCTGCTGGTGGCCTTGCTGGCCTGGTGGCTGTGGCCTGCCGCTGCCCCGACGCACAAGGAGCAGGGCGTGCGCATGGGCAAAGGCGGGCGCCCAGGCTTTGGTGCCTCCAGCGACCCGGTGCCGGTGCGCGTCGAGCCGGTGCGGGTCGGCGACTTCCCGCTCTACTACAAGGCGCTGGGTACGGTGACGGCGACCAACACGGTCAATGTTCGCAGCCGGGTGGCGGGTGAGTTGGTCAAGATCCACTTCAAGGAAGGGCAGCAGGTCAAGGCTGGCGACCTGCTGGCGGAAATCGACCCGCGTTCGTACCGTATCGCCCTTCAGCAGGCAGAGGGCACCCTGGCGCAGAACCAGGCGCAGTTGAAGAACGCTCAGGTCGACCTGGCCCGCTATAAAGGCCTGTATGCCGAAGACAGCATCGCCAAGCAGACCCTGGACACCGCCGAGGCTCAGGTGGCGCAGTTCCAGGGGCTGGTCAAGACCAACCAGGCGGCAGTCAATGACGCGCGCCTGAACCTCGAATTCACCCAGATCCGTGCACCGATCAGCGGTCGCCTGGGGCTGCGCCAGCTCGACCTGGGTAACCTGGTGGCAGCCAACGACACCACGGCGCTGGTGGTGATCACCCAGACCGAGCCGATCAACGTCGCCTTCACCCTCCCGGAAACCGAGCTGTCCACGGTGCTCGAGCGCTACCGCAGCGGCGCGCGCCTGCCGGTCGAAGCCTGGGACCGTGGCGACAGCAAGCTGCAGGCCACCGGCGTGCTCGGCAGCCTCGACAACCAGATCGACACCACCACCGGCACCCTGAAGTTCAAGGGTTTCTTCGAGAACAAGGACCTCGCCCTGTTCCCCAACCAGTTCGTCAACGTGCGCCTGCTGGCCGACACCCTCAAGCAGGTGGTGCTGGCCCCGGCGGCGGCGATCCAGTTCGGCAACGACGGCACCTTCGCCTATGTGGTCAACGGCGAGAACAAGGTCAATGTGCGCAAGCTCAAGGTCGGCGCCAGCGACGGCGAGAACAGTGTGATCCTGGAGGGCCTGAAGGCTGGCGAGCGTCTGGTGCTCGAAGGCACCGACCGCCTGCGCGAGGGCACCCAGGTCGAGGTGGTCGAAGACAGCTCGCAAGTCCCGACCACCCCTGGCCAGCACCTGCAAGGCCAGGAAGCCAAAGGTTCGGCCCAGACCGGTGAGTCGAGCAAGGCGGGCGCATGAACATCTCGCGGCTGTTCATCCTGCGCCCGGTCGCCACCACGCTGAGCATGCTGGCCATCGTCCTGGCCGGCCTGATCGCCTACAAGATGTTGCCGGTGGCGGCCTTGCCCCAGGTCGATTACCCGACCATCCGTGTCATGACCCTCTACCCGGGCGCCAGCCCTCAGGTGATGACCAGCGCGGTCACTGCGCCGCTGGAGCGCCAGTTCGGCCAGATGCCGGGCCTCAGCCAGATGGCCTCGACCAGTTCGGGCGGCGCTTCGGTGCTGACCCTGCGCTTCAACCTGGACATGAACATGGATGTCGCCGAGCAACAGGTCCAGGCTGCGATCAACGCCGCCAGCAACCTGCTGCCCAGCGACCTGCCGGCGCCGCCGGTGTACAACAAGGTCAACCCCGCCGATACCCCGGTGCTGACCCTGGCCATCAGCTCCGGCACCCTGCCACTGCCAAAGCTTAACGACTTGGTCGACACCCGCGTGGCGCAGAAGATCGCCCAGATCAGCGGTGTCGGCATGGTCAGCATCGCCGGCGGCCAGCGCCAGGCTGTGCGGATCAAGGTCAATGTCGATGCCCTGGCCGCCAACGGCCTGAACCTGGACGATGTACGCACTTTGATCGGCGCCTCCAACGTCAACCAGCCCAAGGGCAACTTCGATGGCCCGACCCGGGTGTCGATGCTCGATGCCAACGACCAGCTGCGTTCGCCCGACGAATACGCCAACCTGATCCTCAAGTACAACAACGGCGCACCGCTGCGCCTGAAGGACGTTGCCGAGATCGTCGACGGTGCCGAGAACGAACGGCTGGCGGCCTGGGCCAACGAAAACCACGCGGTGCTGCTGAACATCCAGCGCCAGCCCGGCGCCAATGTCATCGAAGTGGTCGACCGCATCAAGCAGATGCTGCCGTCGATCACCGACAACCTGCCGGCCGGCCTCGACGTCAGCGTGCTCACCGACCGTACCCAGACCATCCGCGCTGCGGTGCGCGATGTGCAGCACGAGCTGCTGTTCGCCATCGCCCTGGTGGTGATGGTGACCTTCGTCTTCCTGCGTCGGGTCAGCGCCACCATCATTCCGTCGATCGCCGTACCGCTGTCGCTGATCGGCACCTTCGGTGTGATGTACCTGGCCGGCTTTTCGATCAACAACCTGACCTTGATGGCCCTGACCATCGCCACGGGTTTCGTGGTGGACGACGCCATCGTCATGCTGGAGAACATTTCCCGGCACATCGAAGAAGGCGAAACGCCGATGCAGGCGGCGCTCAAAGGCGCCCGGCAGATCGGCTTCACCCTGATTTCGTTGACCTTCTCGCTGATCGCCGTGCTGATCCCGCTGCTGTTCATGGCCGATGTCGTCGGCCGGCTGTTCCGCGAGTTCGCCATCACCCTGGCGGTGGCTATCCTGATTTCGCTGGTGGTATCGCTCACGCTCACGCCGATGATGTGCGCGCGTTTGCTCAAGCGTGAACCCAAGGAAGAGGAGCAGAGCCGTTTCTACCGCGCCAGCGGTGCCTGGATCGACTGGCTGATCGAACGCTACAGCCACGCCCTGACCTGGGTGCTCAAGCACCAGCCGCTGACCTTGCTGGTGGCGGTGGCCTCGCTGGCGCTGACGGTGTTCCTCTACATCATCGTGCCCAAGGGCTTCTTCCCGGTGCAGGACACCGGGGTGATCCAGGGCATTTCCGAAGCCCCGCAATCCATCTCGTTCAACGCCATGAGCGAGCGCCAGCAGGCGCTGAGCAAGGTGATCCTGCAGGACCCGGCGGTACAGAGCCTGTCTTCGTACATTGGGGTGGACGGTGACAACGCCACGCTCAACAGCGGACGCCTGCTGATCAACCTCAAGCCCCATGCCGAACGTGATGTCACGGCCAGCCAGGTGATCAGCCGCCTGCAGCCGCAGCTCGACCGGCTGGTGGGTATTCGCCTGTTCATGCAGCCGGTACAGGACCTGAGCATCGAGGACCGGGTCAGCCGCACCCAGTACCAGTTCAGCCTGTCCTCGCCTGACCCGGACATGCTCGCCGAGTGGAGCGGCAAGCTGGTCCATGCCCTGCAACAGCGCCCTGAGCTCACCGACGTTGCCAGCGACCTGCAGGACAAAGGCCTGCAGGTGTACCTGGTGATCGACCGCGACATGGCCAGCCGCCTGGGCATCACCGTCGCGCAGATCACCAACGCCCTGTACGACGCCTTCGGCCAGCGGCAGATCTCGACCATCTACACCCAGGCCAGCCAGTACCGCGTGGTGCTGCAGTCGCAGGCAGCGGCCAGCATTGGTCCGCAGGCGCTGGAGTCGATCCACGTCAAGGCCACCGATGGCGGCCAGGTTCGCCTCTCGGCGCTGGCGCGCATCGAACAGCGCCAGGCACAGTTGGCCATTTCGCACATCGGCCAGTTCCCCGCCGTGATGATGTCCTTCAACCTCGGCCAGGGCGTGTCGTTGGGCGAAGCGGTGCAGGTGATCGAGCAGGTGCAGCAGGACATTGGCATGCCGTTGGGCGTGCAGACCCGCTTCCAGGGCGCCGCCGAAGCCTTCCAGGCCTCGCTGTCGAGCACCTTGCTGCTGATCCTCGCCGCCGTGGTGACCATGTACATCGTGCTCGGCGTGCTCTACGAGAGCTACATCCACCCGGTGACCATCCTCTCGACCCTGCCGTCGGCGGCAGTGGGCGCCTTGCTGGCGCTGCTGCTCAGCGGCAACGATCTGGGGATGATCGCCATCATCGGTATCATCCTGCTGATCGGTATCGTCAAGAAGAACGCGATCATGATGATCGATTTCGCCCTCGAGGCCGAGCGTCACCAGGGCATGACGCCGCATGAGGCGATCTACCAGGCGGCGCTGCTGCGTTTCCGGCCGATCCTGATGACCACCCTGGCGGCGCTGTTCGGTGCCTTGCCGCTGATGCTCGCCACGGGCTCCGGTGCCGAACTGCGCCAGCCGCTGGGCCTGGTGATGGTGGGCGGGCTGCTGGTCAGCCAGGTGCTGACGCTGTTCACCACGCCGGTCATCTACCTGTACTTCGACCGTCTGGCGCGCCGCTGGCGCCCGGCTGACGACACCGCGCAGGCCGAGGCATGAACCTTTCCGGTCCGTTCATTCGCAGGCCAGTAGCGACCATGCTGCTGAGCCTGGCGATCATGCTGCTGGGCGGTGTCAGCTTCGGGTTGCTGCCAGTGTCGCCGCTGCCACAGATGGACTTCCCGGTGATCGTGGTGCAGGCCAGCCTGCCGGGTGCGAGCCCCGAGGTGATGGCCTCGACTGTGGCAACGCCGCTGGAGCGCAAGCTGGGCAGCATCGCCGGGGTCAGCACCCTGACCAGTAGCTCCAGCCAGGGCTCGACGCGGGTGATCATCGGCTTCGACCTGGGGCGCGACATCGACGGTGCCGCGCGCGAGGTGCAGGCTGCGATCAACGCTACCCGCAACCTGTTGCCCAGTGGTATGCGCAGCATGCCGACCTACAAGAAGGTCAACCCGTCGCAGGCGCCGATCATGGTGCTGTCGCTGACCTCGGACGTATTGTCCAAAGGGCAGCTGTACGACCTTGCCGACACCATCCTCTCGCAGAGCCTGTCGCAGGTCGCCGGGGTAGGGGAGGTGCAGATCGGTGGCAGTTCGCTGCCGGCCGTGCGCATCGAACTCGAGCCGCAACTGCTCAATCAGTACGGCCTGGCCCTGGACGATGTACGCACCGCAGTGGCCAACGCCAACCAGCGTCGGCCCATGGGCTTCGTCGAGGACGCCGAACGCAACTGGCAGGTACGCGCCAACGACCAGCTGGAAAAGGCCGATGACTACAAGCCGCTGGTGATCCGCCAGCAGAACGGTGCGATCCTGCGCCTGGCCGATGTGGCCAAGGTCAGCGACGGCGTCGAGAACCGCTACAACAGCGGCTTCTTCAACGACGATGCGGCGGTGCTGCTGGTGGTCAACCGCCAGACAAACGCCAACATCATCCAGACCGTGCAACAGATCAAGGACCAGCTTCCGGCCCTGCAGTCGCTGCTGCCGGCCAGCGTCAAGCTCAACATCGCCATGGACCGCTCGCCAGTGATCAAGGCCACGCTCAAGGAAGCCGAGCACACCCTGCTGATCGCCGTGGTGCTGGTGATCCTGGTGGTCTACCTGTTCCTCGGCAACCTGCGCGCCTCGCTGATCCCGAGCCTCGCTGTGCCGGTGTCGCTGGTGGGCACCTTTGCGGTGATGTACCTGTGCGGCTTCTCGCTGAACAACCTGTCGCTGATGGCGCTGATCCTGGCCACGGGCCTGGTGGTGGACGATGCCATCGTGGTGCTGGAGAACATCTCCCGGCATATCGAGAACGGCGCCAAGCCCATGCGCGCGGCGTTCCTGGGCGCCAAGGAAGTGGGTTTCACCCTGCTGTCGATGAACGTTTCGCTGGTGGCCGTGTTCGTTTCCATCCTGTTCATGGGTGGCATCGTGCGCGGGTTGTTCCAGGAGTTCTCGATCACCCTGGCGGCGGCGATCCTGGTGTCGCTGCTGGTGTCCCTGACCCTCACGCCGATGCTCTGCTCGCGCTGGCTCAAGCCCCATGCGCCACAGGGCCAGACGCGCCTGCAGCGTTGGAGCGACCGGGTACACCAGCGCATGGTCGAGGGGTACGACAAGAGTCTGGGCTGGGCCTTGCGCCACCGGCGCCTGACCCTGATCAGCCTGCTGGCGACCATCGTGCTCAACGTTGCCCTGTACGTGATCGTGCCCAAGACCCTGATGCCACAGCAGGACACTGGCCAGCTGCAAGGCTTCGTGCGCGGTGATGACGGCCTGTCGTTCACCGTGATGCAACCGAAAATGGAAACCTACCGCCGTGCGCTGCTCAAGGACCCTGCGGTACAGAGCGTTGCCGGCTTCATCGGTGGCAACAGCGGCACCAACAATGCCTTCGTGCTGGTGCGCCTCAAGCCTATTGGCGAGCGCAAGGAAAACGCCCAGAAGGTCATCGAGCGGCTGCGCAAGGAGCTGCCCAAGGTGCCGGGCGGACGCCTCTATCTGATGGCCGACCAGGACCTGCAGCTCGGTGGCGGTGGCCGTGACCAGAGCACCTCGCAATACCTCTACACCCTGCAGAGCGGCGATCTGGCGGCCCTGCGCGAGTGGTTCCCGAAAGTGGCTGCGGCCTTGCGCAAGCTGCCCGAGCTGACCGCCATCGATGCCCGTGACGGTGCCGGCACCCAGCAGGTGACGCTGGTGGTCGATCGCGACCAGGCCAAGCGCCTGGGCATCGACATGGACATGGTCACCGCAGTCCTGAACAACGCCTACAGCCAGCGGCAGATCTCGACCATCTACGACAGCCTCAACCAGTATCAGGTGGTGATGGAGATCAACCCCAAGTACGCCTGGGACCCCAGTACGCTCGAGCAGGTGCAGGTGATTACCACCGATGGCGCGCGCGTGCCGCTGTCGACCATCGCCCGCTACGAGAACAGCCTGGCCAACGACCGTGTCAGCCACGAAGGGCAGTTCGCGTCCGAGGATATTTCCTTCGATGTCGCCGAGGGCTACAGCGTCGACCAGGCCCTGGCCGCGCTGGAGCGCGAGGTGGCCAAGCTGGGCCTTCCCGAGTCGGTGATCGCCAAGCTCGGTGGCGACGCCGATGCCTTCACCAAGAACGCCGAAGGCCAGCCGTTCATGATTCTCGGCGCCCTGGTGCTGGTGTACCTGGTGCTGGGCATTCTCTACGAAAGCTACATCCACCCGCTGACGATCCTCTCGACCCTGCCTTCGGCCGGCGTCGGTGCGCTGCTCACGCTGTACCTGACCGGCGGGGAATTCAGCCTGATTTCGTTGCTGGGCCTGTTCCTGCTGATCGGGGTGGTGAAGAAGAACGCCATTCTGATGATCGACCTGGCCCTGCAACTGGAACGCAACGAAGGCCTGTCGCCGGAAGAGTCGATCCGCCGCGCCTGCCTGCTGCGCCTGCGGCCGATCCTGATGACCACCATCGCTGCCATCCTCGGTGCGCTGCCGCTGCTGCTCAGCCAGGCCGAAGGCGCGGAAATGCGTCAGCCGCTGGGCCTGACCATCATCGGTGGCCTGGTCTTCAGCCAGATCCTCACCCTCTACACCACGCCGGTGGTCTACCTGTACCTGGACCGCGCGCGCCACCGTTTCAACCGTTGGCGCGGCGTGCGCACCGACGCCGCCCTGGAAACCCCGCTATGAACTTTGCCCAGACCCCGCTGCACCGTGCCCTGCAACTGCTGACCCGTGGCCGTGGCTCGCGCCTGCTCGGTGCCGGCCTGTGCGTGGCGATGCTCAGCGCCTGTACCCTGAGCCCGGATTATCATCGCCCGGAGGTCAGCAGCCCGGCGCAGTTCAAGCAGGCCGAGGGCTGGACCCAGGCCAACCCGTCGGATGCCATCGCCCGCGGTGCCTGGTGGGAGCTGTACGGCGACAAGGGCTTGAACGCTTTGGTCGAGGAGCTCAACCGCAGCAACCAGACGGTTGCCCAGTACGAAGCGCAGTACCGTCAGGCCCAGGCCCTGGTACGCAGCAGCCGCGCCTCGCTGTTCCCGTCGCTGAACCTCACCACCAGCAAGAACCGTTCAGCCCAGGGCACCGGCAGCTCCAGCTCCAGCCTGTCGAACAACAGCAGCGGCATTCGCGACACCTACAACGCGCAGTTGGGCGTGAGCTGGGAGATCGACCTCTGGGGCAAGTTGCGCGAGACCATGAACGCCAATGAGTCCAGCGCCGAGGCCAGCCTGGCCGACATGGCGGCGATCCGTCTGAGCCAACAGTCGGAGCTGGTGCAGAACTACCTGCAACTGCGCGTCATCGACGAGCAGAAGCGCTTGCTCGAAGCCACCGTGGCCGCCTACGAGCGCTCGTTGCGAATGAACCAGAACCAGTACCGTGCAGGCGTCGCCGGCCCCGATGCCGTCGCTCAGGCGCGTACCCAGCTCAAGAGCACCCAGGCCGACCTGATCGACCTGGCCTGGCAGCGCGCCCAGTATGAAAACGCCATCGCCGTACTCATGGGCAAGGCGCCTGCCGAGTTCTCGCTGGCTGCCAGCAATGATATTCCGGCGCTGCCGCCGATCCCGGTAAGCCTGCCGTCGCAGTTGCTGGAGCGCCGCCCGGACATCGCCTCGGCGGAGCGCAAGGTGATGGCGGCCAACTCGAACATTGGTGTGTCGCGCGCAGCCTATTTCCCCGACCTGTCGTTGAGCATGAACGGCGGCTATTCGAGCAGCAGCTTCAACAACTGGATCGAGCTGCCGAACCGCTACTGGTCGGTCGGGCCACAACTGGCGCTGACCCTGTTCGATGCCGGCAAGCGCAGCGCCGAGGTGGACCGCACCGTGGCGGTCTACGACCAGACCGTGGCGCAGTATCGGCAGACCGTGCTCGATGGCTTCAAGGAGGTCGAGAACTACATGGTGCAACTGAAGGTGTATGCCGACGAAGCCGTGGTCCGCCAGGAGGCGCTGGATGCTGCCCGCGAGTCGTTGCGCCTGACCGAGAACCAGTACCGCGCCGGGCTGATCGGCTACCTGGACGTGGTGAACGTGCAGACCACAGCGCTGAGTAACGAGCGCAGTGTGCTGAATCTGCTGCAGGGTCGCCTGGTGGCCAGTGTGCAGTTGATCGCGGCATTGGGTGGCGGCTGGGAGGCGGGGCCGGCTTTCGCCGAGGCTGACAAACAGTAAGGTTGCAGTGCCGGCGTGATCGCGGGGCAAGCCCGCGATAGCGTCGGCACCGTGCGTAACCGACCGCTGGATCTTCCACCCTGTAGCCCCCGCAAAATCCCGTGCCTTTGCTCCCTGTTCGCGTAAAATCCTCCGCCTTTTCCGGGCCCTTCTTCGCCCTCTGCCGGAACTTGAAATGCTGACAGGTAGCTACTCCTCTTCGCTGGTGTTGATCTCGCTGTGCGTGGCCATCCTGGCATCCTACACCGCACTCGACCTCGCAGGCCGCATCGCCACCGCCAAGGGTCGCGCGGTGTATCTGTGGATGGGCGGCGGGGCGCTGGCGATGGGAACCGGCATCTGGTCGATGCACTTTATCGGCATGCTGGCCTTCGAGTTGCCCATCGAGCTGGGCTACGACCTGGGCTTGACCGCGCTGTCACTGCTGATCGCCGTGTTGTCTGCAGGCTTTGCCTTGTGGTTGGTCAGCCAGCCGCGGTTGAGTTGCCCGCAGGTGGGCTTGGGTGCGCTGTTCATGGGTACCGGGATCGCCTGCATGCACTACACCGGCATGGCTGCCTTGCAGATGCTGCCCGGGATCGACTACGACCCGGCGCTGTTCGGTGCTTCGCTGGCCATCGCCATGGGCGCCTCGGCGGCAGCCTTGTGGATTGCCTTCCGCCTGCGCAGGCAGACGCCGTACGTTCGGCAGATCCGCGGTGCCGCAGCGGTGCTGATGGGGGTTGCCATCGTCGGCATGCACTACACCGGCATGGCGGCGGCCAACTTCCCCGTGGGCAGTTACTGCGGTGCGCTGGTCGGCGGGTTGTCTGGTGACTGGCTGGACTATGCAGTATTGATCACCACCCTGGCGGTGCTGGCGGTGGCCTTGCTGACGTCGGTGCTGGACGCGCGCCTCGAATCCCGCACCGCGGAACTTGCGCGCTCATTGACCCAGGCCAATCAGGAGCTGACGCAACTGGCCCTGCATGACACCCTGACCGGGCTGCCGAACCGCACCTTGCTGGCCGACCGTATCGAGCAGGCCATGGCCAAGGTGGCAGAGCAAGGCGGTTGCTTTGCGCTGATGTTCATCGACCTGGACGGGTTCAAGCCGGTCAACGATGCCTTTGGTCACCATGTTGGCGATCAGTTGCTCAAGGCCGTGGCTGCGCGGTTGCGCGGGCATCTGCATAGCCAGGACACCCTGGCGCGGATTGGCGGTGACGAGTTTGTCCTGCTGGTCGAGTTGCAGGAGCCCGACGATGCCGTGGGCGTGGCGGACAAGCAGGTCAACCTGGTGGCCAGGCCGTTCCGCGTGGCAGACCACGACCTGCAACTGTCGGCAAGCGTGGGTATCGTGCTCTATCCGGGTAATGGCCAGGACCAGCACGAACTGTTGCGCAACGCCGATGCGGCCATGTATCACGCCAAGAGTGCCGGGAAGAACGGCTACAGTTTTTTCGACACCTCGATGAACAGCAATGCCCGCCAGCAACTGCAATTGCTGCAGGACCTGCGCGCGGCGCTCGAGCATGGCCAGTTCCGCCTGTATTACCAACCCAAATTCGACGCGCACCAATGCACGCCGATCGGCGCCGAGGCCTTGTTGCGCTGGGAGCACCCCCAGCAGGGGATGTTGCTGCCGGACCGTTTCATCGGCCTGGCGGAGAAGACCGGCCTGATCATCCCCATCGGCGAATGGGTGCTGGGCGAGGCCTGTCGGCAGATGCGCCTGTGGCTGGATCAGGGCCATGAACATTGGCGCATCGCGGTGAACCTGTCGGCCATCCAGTTCTGCCATTCAGGACTGGTCGACAGTGTCGCCCGGGCCCTGGCCGATAACGGCCTGCCGGCCAACCGCCTGACCCTGGAGATCACCGAGACCACCGCCATGCGCGATGCCGATGCCAGCCTGACGGTGTTGCAGCGCCTGTCCGACATGGGCGTCGATTTGTCCATCGACGACTTCGGCACGGGCTATTCCAGCCTGATGTACCTCAAGCGTCTGCCGGCGAACGAACTGAAGATCGACCGCGGTTTTGTCCGCGACCTGGAGCATGACAGCGACGATGCCGCGATCGTCTCGGCGATCGTTGCACTGGGGCAGGCGTTGGGCTTGCGGATCGTGGCCGAGGGCGTTGAAACCGACCGTCAGCAGGACTTCCTGACCCGCTTGGGCTGCGACTCGTTGCAGGGTTACTTGCTGGGGCAGCCGGTACCGGCCGAGCAGTTCATGCAAGGGCTGAAGCAGGGCGAGGAGGGTTAACCGGCGTCGCGCAGGGTAGGGAAGGGCATGAACGCGTCCATCTCGGCTTCGACTGCCTCGATGATGCGTTCCACATCTGCCGCGGCCATGATCGCGGCGCAGGGAATACCAGCGATGGCCAGTACGGTTTCGCCGGTGGCCCGATCGAACAACCGCGCGACCATGCTGCGGGGTGCATCCATGCTGGCCTCGAAGCCCAGGGGGTGGAAATGCCAGCGCATTACCTGGCAGGCGTTGGGGAACGTCATCTTGTTCATGCCAGCCTCCATTTCCGGGTATTCGGGCGCCTGGTCGTTGTACGGCGAAACTTAAACATAGCAGCTACGGCGCCAGTGTCGCGCAGCGAACATGACAAATTGGCGAATGCTTGACCCAGGTCACATCCATGCGGCTCTGGTAAACCAGCCGCGGCCATGCGTGCAAACGTTTTCCTCGTGGCTTGGCGAGGAACGGCTGCGAGCTTGAGCGACCTGCGCTTTCAGACCAGCGGTCAACTGAGCAGGCCGGCAGCGATATTGATGGTGAAGCCCAGGATCGCGGTGTTGAACACGAAACCGACCAGGGAGTGGGCCAGTACCACCCGGCGCATGCCGCGGCTTGCCACGCCGATGTCGGAGGTCTGGACCGCGACACTGAGGGTGAAAGCGAAATAGTGGAAGTCCCAATAGTCGGGGTTGCGCTCGCCATCGGCGAAGCGCAGAGGGGGTTCCTTGCGGCTGTCGGTGTAGAACAGCCGCGCATAGTGCAGGCTGAAGATACAACCGATCAGCAACCAGGATCCGGCCACGGTCAGGCCGGTATACAGGTAGTGCAGAGCCTGCGCGCTACCGTGCAGGCCGCGGCTGGAGGCCAGTTGCAGGGTCACGGCGACCAGGCTGGCAATGGCAGCGATGCACACGGTAAACAGCACCAGGCCTGCGTTCTCGTCCTCGATGTTGGCCACCTTGCGCACGGTCTGCGATGTGGCGCGCCAGGTCAGCCACAGCACCAGCGCCAGGTACAGCCAGACGCCGAGGTTCCAGCCGGCGAGAAAACGTTGGGTCCAGTCGTCTGCGGGGATCAGCCAGCCGCCGAGCAGGCCGACGAGCGTGGCAAGGGTCAGGCGTGGGTGGGTGTGGGTCAGGCGGTAGAAAGCCATGGGCGCTCGGCGGTGGTGAGTTGCCTTCCACTTTAGCCTGCACCAGGTGATGTTGTATCGCCACGTGTTCGATCCGAACTCGATCATCAGGTAGCATCCGCGTTCGCCATCAATAAAAACCTTGCGTATCAAGGTGATGATTCGCTTCACGCAACAGGATCCACGTTTTGACCGATTCCCTGCACAATCCCTTGCTGCAGTACCTGGCACGCCTGGCGCCCTCCAGCCAGTTGACCATGCGCTATATCCTCCAGGATGCCGCCGACCGGCTGGGGTTCGCCGACTGTGACATCGCCGCGGTGCCCTGGCACCTGATCGAACCTGGCCACGTGATTGCCCTGGTGTCGGCCTTGCGTGCCGATGGGTTTGCACCCAACACGTCCTCGCTGTACGTCAATGCCGTGCGCGGGGTGATGAACGAGGCCTGGCGCCAGGGCCTGATCGACCACGAGCATCTGCTCAGGATTCGCGAGGTCAAGCCTGCGAGTGGCACGCGCCTGCCGCCGGGTCGCAACCTGCGCCGCAGCCTGATCCGCGAGCTGATGGAGGTGTGTGCTGCCGATCCGCGGCCGCAAGGTGTGCGCGATGCGGCGATCATCGCCTTGCTGTACGGCACCGGCATGCGCAAGTCCGAGTCGGTGGACATCGACTTGTGCGATGTCGATTTCCACGAGCGCAGCCTGCAGGTGCTGGGCAAGGGCAATCGGCAACTGGTCAAGTACGCCCCGGCCTGGGCCTTCGACAAGCTGCAGGCCTGGCTTGACCTGCGCCGCGCGCAACTGCCGGAGGGCACGGGGGACGATCCCTTCCTCTTCAACCGGATCCGCCGGGGCAGCCATATCACCCGTGCGCGCATCACCAAGCATGCGATCTACTACATCGCCCGCCAGCGCGGCGCGCAGGTGGGGGCGAAGATCATGCCGCACGATTTTCGTCGGGCGTTCATTACCCGGGTGATCGAAGAGCACGATCTGTCGATTGCCCAGAAACTCGCCCACCACGTGAATATCCAGACCACGGCAGGTTATGACCGCCGTGACGACAACGAGCGGCGGCGGGCGGTGGACCGGTTCGACTATTGAGGTCAGCGTTTCGCCCCGGCCCGCGTCGGTGAGTACCACTGCCAGCAGGAGCTCCCCGAGGGGGCAAGGGTCAGTGCGGGATGACGGAGGGCACTTCGTCGCCACCCAGCGAAAAGCGATACCCGGTGTCGATCTCGGGGGCGGGCCGCTGGCAGTGGGTGCGGCTGAGCAGGAACTCGAACGCCGGCTCGTACAGCCCGTCACGCACCACTGCGCCGGCAAGGACCTCGACCTGGTACCAGCCGTTGTCGAGTTCGATCATCGGCCGGCCTGGCACCTGATAGCGGGCCATGAAGTCGCCAAGGGTCTTGTTGGTGAAGTGCTGCAGCATGCGCCAGGTGAAAAGCATCAGCGCACGGTTCTCCACGTGCAGCACGTAGCCTGCGCGGCGGTGTGCCACGCGATTGCCGGCTTCGAGCAAGGCCGGGGTTCGTTCGTCAAGGCTGAAGATGATGCGGTAGGGCAGGTTATCGATGCCCGCCAGAGGCAGTACCACGCCTTCGAGCACGGCGCGGTCGCCGCTGTCGGTGCTGGTGAATTCGCGGGCAAGGTCGTCGGGTAGCGCGTTTTCATCCTTGAAGCGCGCCAGGCGCTGGATGTCGCCGACGAGGAAATAGTCGACCAGGTCGTTCAGGACTTCGCTGAATTCGTAGCGCATCGGCTTTTCCTTGTTCTATGTGCGCTGGCGGGTAAACAGAATGTAGCGGATGCCGTGGGGGCTGTCGCCTCTACCGCATTGCGCTGTGATCAATGGCGTTGGGCGATCTGGATCAGGTTGCCGCAGGTATCGTCGAATACCGCCACGGTGACGGGCCCCATTGGCGTAGGTGGCTGGGTGAACAGGACGCCGCCCGCGTGCAGGCGCGTGTATTCGGCCTGGATATCACGCACTGCGAAGGAGGTGGCCGGGATGCCGTCGGCCTTGAGTGCAGCCTTGTAGGTTTTGGCGGCCGGATGGGCGTCGGGCTCGAGCAGCAGCTCGACACCATTGGGGTCGTTGGGGGAGGTGAGGGTGAGCCAGCGGTACCGGCCCATGGCGATGTCTTCTTTGGGCTGGAAGCCCAGAACGTGATGATAGAAAGCCAGGGCCTTGGCCTGGTCGTCGACGAGGATGCTGGTGACTACGATCTTCATAGGCTGCACCGTTCCTGAGGGACGTACCTTGAAGTAAAGACGCTGTACGGCATTTGACCAGTCTGATGGCGTCAGGCGCCGAGGCCGCTGCGCACCCCATGCATCCGCCTCACTGCGGCGACCCGAACATTGCCGTCCAGTAGATCCCCGCATCGCTCTTGGGGTCCACGGCGTAGGCGGCGCCCAGTTCGCGGTAATCGGGGTTCATCAGCGTTGCGCAGTGGCCAGGGCTGGCCAGCCAGCCATCGACCACCTTGCGTGGCGTGTCGCGGCCGGCAGCGATGTTTTCGCCGATCTGCTGGTAGAGATACCCGGCAAGCTCGGCCCGGTCACCCGGCGTGCGACCCTCTCGGTCGATATGATCGAAGAAGTTCTGGTTGGCCATCGCCCGCGTGTGGTTGGCGGCGGCACCGGCCAGCGTGGCATTCCAGCTCAGGGCCGGTGCCGCAGCGAAGGGCTGCCCGCCGCATTGGCGCGGGATCTTGCGCGCGGCATTGACCTCTTGCAGCAGTTTCTGACCCTCTGCCTGCCAGTCACCCAGACGCCCGCTGAGCAGCGGGCGCGCCAGCACGATGCGCCAGTCGCGGCCTTCCTGGCTGACACCGATATCCACGAACTGCGGGTCGAGCACTACCTGGCAGAAGCTTTCTTCGATGGCGTGCATCGCCGCCTTGGCATCCCGTGGCCCGGACAGGCTGATGGCCTGGACGTTGACCATGGGGTAGGCGGCACGGGTCATGGCCTGCTGCAGGTCGCGGGTGCCTTCCGGCGACAGCGCCAGGCGGGTGTCGCTGTTGAGCGGCGGCAGCTCCAGCGAGCCTGCGGCGCCGCAGCGCTGGGCCTGGCTGCGGTAGGCATTGATCGACTCGATCAGTTGCGCTTCGTCGCCGCTGATCGCCTGGGCACTGGTGGAAATGACCAGGCCGAGTGACAGGGCGCCAAGGCAGGCAACAGATGACAGGACGCGCATCAAGAATCTCCCTATGACTGGCAGCGACCTCGTGTTGGCGCTGCCCATCCTACACAAGCCGTAGGCTGTTGGTCTCGTCTTGTGAGTTGCAGTAAACCACCGGCAACCGATTGTTGCGGCAAAAGAGGCAGTAGACCGGCGAAGGGCGAAAAAGTGCGATTGGTTGGAAATAATTCGCAATATCCATTATAAACACGACTCACTCGCAATCATGCATGCCAGGAAGGCGCTCCATTCACTTGATCGGGAGCCTTTCATGGCACGTTCCTGTCCTTTTCGTCCGACCCTGCTCGCCCTCTGCTGTTCCCTTGGCGTTGCCGCCCATGCTGCTGACGCGCCGCTGGAGCTCGACGCCACCGCCATCAATGCCGATGCCGTCAAGGCGCCTCGCACCCAGTTGCCGGAGGCCTTCGCAGGTGGGCAAGTGGCCCGTGGCGGGCAGATGGGCGTGCTGGGCAACCAGGACATGATGGACGTGCCGTTCACCATGACCAGCTACACCTCCCAGTTGATCGAGGATCAGCAGGCCGAGGATATCGGTGATGTGCTGCTCAATGACCCATCGGTGCGCCAGTCGTTCGGCTTTGGCAACCAGTCCCAGGTCTTCGTGATCCGCGGCCTGCCGTTGAGCGGCGACGATGTGTCGTTCAATGGCTTGTATGGCGTGCTGCCGAGGCAGATGATCTCCACCGACGCGGTAGAGCGGGTCGAGCTGTTCAAGGGCCCCAACGCGTTCCTCAACGGTGCCAGCCCTACCGGCACCGGCCTTGGCGGCAACGTCAACTTGCAGCCCAAGCGCGCCGGCGACACGCCGATCCGGCGCTACACCCAGGACATCAGCAGTGATGGCCGGGTGGGTGAGCACCTGGACATCGGTCAGCGTTTCGGTGAGGACAACCGTTTCGGTGCGCGCCTGAACCTGTCCCAGCGTGAAGGCGAAACCGCCGTGGACGACCAGGACCAACGCAGCAAGCTGTTCGTCGCCGGGCTGGACTACCGTGGTGACCAACTGCGCCTGTCGGCCGACATCGGTTACCAGAAGCAGCGCGTCAATCACCTGCGCAACTCGGTGCGCCTGGGGTCGGCGGTGACCAGCATCCCGCGCGCGCCGAGCGCCGATCACAACTACGGCCAGGACTGGTCGTGGACCGAAACCGAAGACACCTTCGGCATGCTGCGCGGCGACTACGACTTCAACGAGAACTGGAGCGGGTACATCAGCGGTGGCGTCAAGCACACCCGTGAGAACGGCTTCTACGGCACGCCGGTCCTCACCAACGCTGCCACGGGCGCCGCGACCATCGGCGGTTCGCAGATCCCGCACAACGAAGACAACACCAGCCTGATGGCCGGTATCAACGGCCGCTTCCAGACCGGCCCGGTGAGCCACCAGCTGAATCTCGGTGCGGCGAGCATCTGGACCCAGCAGGAAAACGCCTATGTGTTCTACAGCTCGCAGAACACCAACATCTTCAACACCAACCCACTGCCCAAGCCGACGACGCCTACGCTGGTCGGTGGCATGCTCGATGACCCGGGCGTGACCGGCAAGACCCGCAACCGCAGCCTGGCGTTGTCCGATACCGTGGGCCTGTTCGACGACACGCTGCTGCTCACCGCAGGCGTGCGTCGCCAGCAACTGCGCGTCGAAGGCTATGCCTACCGCGGCACGGGGGTGGACGCCGGACGCACTGCGTTCTACGACGAAGCGGTCACCACGCCGGTGTATGGCATCGTCTACAAGCTCAACCCGTCGGTCTCGTTGTACGCCAACAGCATCCAGGGCCTGGCCCAGGGCGCCACGGCGTCGGGGCAGGTGGTCAACCTCGGTGAGGTGTTCCCGCCGGCCAAGACCAAGCAGATCGAGGCGGGCATCAAGTTCGACCGCCAGACCTACGGTGCCAACCTGGCGGTGTTCCGTATCGAGCGGCCCACCGATGGCTACGTGCAGGGCAATCTTTATGTGCAGGACGGCGAGCAGGTCAACAAGGGCGTCGAACTCAGCGTGTTTGGCGAGCCGGTGCCGGGCCTGCGCCTGATGGCCGGTGGTACGCGCATGGACACGGAACTGAAGAACACCCAGAACGGCACCAACGATGGCAACCACGCGGTGGGTGTCCCGACCTTCCAGCTCAATGCCAGCGTCGACTGGGACGTGCCAGGGCTCGACGGCGTGGCGCTCAATGCACGCATGCTGCGCACCGGCGGGCAGTACGCCAACCCGGCCAACACCCTGAGCCTGCCGACCTGGAACCGTTTCGACGTCGGTGCGCGCTATCGCTTCAAGGTGCAGGAAAAAGACATCACCTTGCGCATGAACGTCGAAAACCTGACCGACAAGAACTATTGGGCCTCGGCCAACGGCGGTTACCTGACCCAGGGCGACCCGCGGTTGGTGAAGTTCTCCGGGACCCTCGATTTCTGATGGCCCGTCGTCGCGCTAGCGCGCCAGTGCCTGGTTGGGCTTGTAGAAGATGAAGTGCGTGGTCTGCGCTGTGCGCCGATAGGCCTTGGCCCAGTCTGGCCGCACAGTGCGATCATGGAAGTACAGCGCTCCGGCGGTGCTGTCCTGCAACTGCTGGTTCAACGCCTTGCGCGCGATTTCCTTGGCGACCCCGTAGCGCTCCTTTTCCTCGACCTGGTCAGGGCGCCCGTCGCACCACCAGGAGAACTGGCAGCTCTTGCTCTCGACGCCTTGCTTGACCACGCCGCAGATGGTGTCGGGGAAGCCGTCCTTGCCCAGGCGGTTGAGCACGACGCTGGCGACCGCCTTCATGTCTGTCTCGTCGGCGCCCTTGGCTTCCCAGTAGAGGGTGCGGGCAAGGCAGGTAATGCTGTCGTCCAGCGGCGCCTGCCCGGCCGGGTCCACGGCCTGCACCTCGGTGGGGGTGATCTTCTCCGGCGCCTTGGGTGGCGGGGCGTCGTTTACCACTTTTTGTTCGAGCGCCTGGGCCTTGTCTTCGGCGACTGCAGCCTTGGCGCTCTCGGCGGCATGCAACGGGCCTGCGGGCAGGGCCAGGAACAGGCTGATGACCATCCACGAGTGGCGCATGATCGGGCTTCCGCGTCAGTGAGCTGACTCCATTCTAGCCAAGCGGCTTCAACTTAGCGTGAGGCTGAGCATCAATGGCAGGGTGGCTGCTGCAGCGACGGTCTGCAACGCGATGATGGTCGCCATCAGCGGCGCGTTGCCCCCCATCTGCCGGGCCATGACGTAGGACGACGACGCGGTGGGCAGTGCCTGGAACAGCACGGCCACCACGGCGGCCTGGCCGCTGAGACCGAGCAGGCGACACAGGCCGAAGGTGGTCAGTGGCATGACCAGGAACTTGAACGCCGAGGCGGCCACCAGGGGCTTGACCTGCTGGCCCATCCGCGCGCCGCCCAATGCCGCTCCGACGCACAGCAACCCAAGGGGCAGGGCGGCCTGGCCAAGGGCCTTGACCGTCGGTTCCAGGCCCGCCGGCAGGCCAAGGCCGGTGACCCGCAGCAGCAGGCCAGCCGCACAGCCCACGATCAACGGGTTGGCGAAAATCGCCCGCAGCACGGTGAGGGGAGAGCTGTGGCGAGCGCTGAATCGGGCGAACACCAGTACGCAAAGCAGATTGACCAGCGGCACGATTGCCGCGTTGGCCACGGCCGCCAGGGCGATGCCGGCGCTGCCGTAGATGCCTGCCGCCAGGGTCGCGCCGATGTAGTTGTTGAAGCGTATGCCGCCCTGGAACACCGAGGTGAAATCAGCGCCATCGTGGCCTGCTGCGCCCTGGTAGAGCACCAGCAGGAGCGCGCCGGCCAGGGTCGAGAGCATCAGCACGCCGACCATGCCGAACACCGGTACACCCTCCAGGTTGGCGGTGGCGAGGCCATGCAGGAACAGCGAGGGCAGCAGCACGTAGTAGCTCAGGCGCTCGGCGCCGGGCCAGAAACCCTCCGCGAGAAAACCGCGCACCCGCAACAGGGTGCCGAGGGCGATCAGCAGGATGATGGGCACCAGGGTGGTGAGGAGCAGGGGCAGCATGGTCGCGGTTCCGTGGTCGGGTACCGGCACAGGTTAGCGGGGTGAGTCAGCAGAAAAAAACGTTGTTTTCTGCATTCACTGTTGAGGAAAACTGCATGGTTGTAGGTGGCTGCGTGATCAACTGCCCAAGGCGGTCTTGAGCACCGCGCTCAGGTGCCGGCGCTGACTCTTTTCATGTTCCAGCAACACCACGTGGCGACTCAATTGCGGCTCGCCAAAGGGCAGCACGGTGGCGGGCGGCAGCCGTTGCAGGTCATCGTCGCTCATCGGGATGATCGCCACCCCGAGGCCCATTGCCGCCATGCGTGCCAGGGCTTCCTGGCTGTCCAGCTCCATCTGCTCGCTGACCTGCAAATGCTGGCGGCGCAGTTCCTGTTCGATCTGCCGGCCCGCCCAGGCGCGTTTGTCGAAGCGCAGGAACGGTTGGCTGGCGAGCAGTTGCGCCAGGCTTTGCCCGGCCAGATCGGGGCTGGCCACAGCCCAGAAACGGTCCGAGAACAGCGGGCTGAACTGCAGGCTCTGCGGGTAGGGGCTGACCGGTTCGGTGGTGATGGCGGCGTCCAGTTCACCGTCTTCGATCCGCCGGGCCAGCTCTGCGGACATGCCCGAGACCACGCTGATGTGCAGATGTGGATGGTGCGCCTTGATCCACACCAGCGCCTTTGGCAGGCGTCGGGCGAGCACGGTATGGATCGCACCGATACGCAGCCGACCACGCAGGCTCGGGCCGCTGGCCAGGGTGTCGGCCAGCTCGTCGTAGGCAGTGAGAATGCTTTCGGCCCGCGCCACGGCCAATTGCCCGGCTTCGGTGAGTGTCACCTGGCGGCGGCTGCGGTCGAACAGCGGCACTTGCAGTTCGTCCTCGAGCGTCTTGATGTGCAGGCTGACCGCCGAAGGGGTCAAGCTCAGCAGGTCGGCGGCGCGGGCGAAGGTGCCGTGGCGGGCGATGGTGACCAGGGTACGCAGGGCTTTGAGGGACACGCGACGGTTCTCCTGCACAGGAATGCCCGGCACGGTACGCGCATCGCGCCTCTGGGGGCAAGCGCCAGGCGGGTCAGTAGACCCAGACCTCGACCCGGCGATTGCGCAGGCGTCCCTGTTCCAGGTCGTTGTCGGCCACCGGCAGTTCATCACCCATGCCGGTGACATCCCGGATCTCCACGCCATTGCGCGCCAGTTCGCGGCGCACGGCCATGGCGCGCAGGCGCGAGAGCAGGGCGGCGCGGCCGGGTGTTTCCTTGGGGTCGCCAAACCCCACCAGTACCGTTTTGTCATGCAGCTTGCCGGCCTGACGCAGGTAGTCGCTGACCCGCTGTACATCGCGCAAGGCCTTGTTGTCGAGGCTGGCGCTGCCTTCCTGGAAACGGAAGTTGACGCTCAGGCGCTGGGCCTCTGCAGCCAGGGCACGGTATTGCGCGGGCATCTGGGCCTGTACCGCGACCGGCACTGCCTTGACCTGCTGCGAGACAAAACCCTGGGCGGCGACAATGGCCTGGCCGGCTGCGCTCTGGGTGAATTCGGCCAGGGCCTTGGCCTGAGCACTCGGGTGAGTCGGCAGATAGAAGAACAGCCGCCGCGACAGTGGATAGTCTTCGCTGGCCACGGCTGCACGGGTTGGCAACAGGGCTGGAGCATCGCCCTCGGCGATGGCCAGCAGCTTGGCGCCATGCACGGTGGTCAGGCTGCTGAAGCCGATGGCCGCAGGATCGGCCTTGACCCGTTCGGCCAAGGCGTCGCCGGATTCGAAGCGTTTGGCCCGTGGCGAGAGCTCCAGTGCCTGCGGTTGCAGAACCAGGGCGCGAAAGGTTTCGAAGGTGCCGGAGCGGTCGTCACGGGCGTACAGGTGAATGGGGCCGCCCGCTACGCCGAGTTGCTCCCAGCGTTGGATCTGGCCAGAGAAGACCTGTGCCAATTGTGCGGTACTCAACTGCTGCAGGCGGTTGTCGGGGTGCACCATGACCGCGACGCCGTCCAGGCCGATCACCTGCTCGCTGGCCGCGCTGCGCAGGTCGCCCAGACGTTGCAGTTGCTGGGCTTCCTGGTCGGAGATAGGGCGCGAGGCGGCGGCAAGGTCGGCTTCGCCGCTGTCCAGGGCACTGAAGCCGGTGCTGGAACCATGTGCGGCGATATTGATCAGCAATGGCTGGCCCTGGGCGTCGCGGGCACGGATGTCAGTCTCGTTGGGCCGTTTCCCACGTTCGCTGCGGATGTCTTGTGCACCTTGGCTTTGCAGCAGCCCGCGCACCAGCGCAGGGCCCAGTGCTGCGCCAATGGTGTTGGAGCCCTGGATACGCAGTGTGGCGGGCTCCGCCTGAGCCAGCAGGGGTAGCAGGCAGAGCAGAACAGCGAGAGGGCGGGGCATGCCGGGATCCTTGAGGCACAGGTATGTCCGGCAGATTACGACAGGGGTGTGAATGGAAAATGACGATCAGGCGCAGGCGATCGTTCAGAAGGTTGGCGGCGTGATCACCCAGATGACCACCGTGTCCACCTCGCCAGGGTTGCCATAGCGGTGTGGCTCCTGGCTAGGGAAACTGAAGCTGTCGCCTTCTTCGAGCAGGAAGTGGCGTTCGCCTACCCACAGCTCGAAACGCCCTGACAACACATAGCCGGCTTCCTCGCCTTCGTGGCTGTAGCTTTCCTGGCTGTAGGCGCCCGGCGGGAAGCGCGAATGCAGCATCTCCAGCTGGCGGTTGGGTTGCGGGGTGAGCAACTGGTCGACCACGCCATCTTCGTAATGCACGCTCAGGCGGCTTTGCCTGCGCACCACGAAGCCTTGGTCCTCGGGCGCGGTGCTGGCTTCGCTGGCGAAGAACCACTGGATGGTCACGCCCAGGCTGCGGGCGATGTTGAACAGCGCCGGGATCGACGGGTATGAAAGGTTGCGTTCCAGCTGGCTGATGTAGCCGGCGGTCAGCTCGCTCAGACGGGCCAGCTCCGCCAGGGTCATGCCGCGGCGCTTGCGCAGGCCGCGGATGCGGGAACCGAGGAACTGCGGGGCGGCAGTGCCGCCTTCGGCGAGTTGCGGGACGAGGGGACGCTGGCTCATCAAGTGTCGGTCCATCGGCAAAACCGGGAGTATGACCAGCCTCAGAGCGACCAGGCAACCGCCAGGCCGTCATGGATCGCCTCTTCAGCGGTTCGCGGGGCCAGGCAGTCGCCGATGCGCCGTACTTCGACCAACCCGGCCAGCTCCTGGGCCAGGGTGTCGACAGGCTGGTGACCCAGGCACAGCACCAGGGTGTCGATCTGTTCGAAGATCATGGGCTCGCCACTGGCGGTGTGTTGCAGGTACACGGTGTTGTCGTCGGTGCCGTAGAGGCGGGCGTAGGGGGTGATGGGGATCCCGAGGCGGTGCAGTTCCCCGGCCATCTGGTCACGTACGTAGAGCGGCAGGCTCTCGCCGCAGTGAGTACCGTTGACCGCCAGTTGCACGTGATGGCCTTCACGCACCAGGCGTTCGGCGATGCCCGGGGCGATCCAGTCGCAGCGCCAGTCCAGCACCAGCACCGAGCGCCCCAGGGCGTGCTCGTTGCGCAGCACCTGCCAGGCATCCACCACCTGCAACTCGCCGCTGCGCTCGAATGCAGGCCAGTAAGGGGTGGCGCCGGTGGCTGCGATCACCAGGTCTGGCCGTTCGCGCTCGACCAGCGCGCGGTCTACGCGGGTATTGCGTACCACCTGCACGCCGGCCAGTGCCAGTTCGCGCTGCAGGTTGGTGCTGGCGCCGCCGAACTCGCTGCGCCGCGGCAGCAGTTGCGCCAGCAGCACCTGGCCGCCGAGCTGCGGGCCCGCTTCATACAGCGTCACCTCATGGCCTCGGGCGGCGGCGACGATGGCCGCCTTCATGCCTGCCGGGCCACCACCGGCCACCAGGATGCGCTTGCGCAGGGGCGCGGGTGTGACGCTGCCGTACTGCAGTTCGCGACCGGTTTCCGGGTGCTGGATGCAGGAGATCGGCAGGCCACGGTGGAAATGGCCGATGCAGGCCTGGTTGCAGGCGATGCAGGCGCGCACGTCCTCGACACGGCCTTGTTCGGTCTTGGCCGGCATCTGCGGGTCGCAGATCAGCGCACGGGTCATGCCGCACACATCGGCCTGGCCGCGGGCGAGCATTTGTTCGGCTTCCTGTGGCTGGTTGATACGGCCAGTGACGAACAGCGGGATGTCCAGGCGCGCCTTGAAACTGCCGGCTTCGCGGGCCAGGTAGGCCGGCTCGATGGCCATCGGCGGGACGATATGCACCGCGCCACCCAGGGTGGCCGAGGTGCCGGCGACGATGTGCAGGTAATCGACCTGGTTCTGCACCGCGATGGCGGCCGCCAGTGATTCGTCTTCGCTCAGCCCTTCGCTGTCGCGTTCGTCAGCGCTGATGCGCAGGCCGACGATGAACTGTTCGTCAGTGGCTGCACGCACCGCCGCCAGCACTTCGCGCAGAAAACGCAGGCGGGCTTCGAGGTTGCCGTTGTAGCCATCGGTGCGACGATTGACGCGTGGGTTGAGAAACTGCGCGGGCAGGTAACCATGGCTGGCCACCACCTCGACGCCATCCAGCCCGGCCTGGTGCAGGCGCCGGGCTGCACTGGCGTAGCCCTGGACGATTTCGTCGATCATCGGCTGCTCCAGGGCGCGCGGCATCACGCGAAAGCGCTCGTTGGGCACCGCCGAGGCCGAGTAGGCCACCGCCAGCAAGCCATCGGCCGATTCCATGATCTCCCGGCCGGGATGGAACAACTGCGACAACACCACGGTGCCATGTGCATGACAGGCCTGGGCAATGCGCCGGTAGCCGTCGATGCAGGCATCGTCGGTGGCCATCAGCACGTGAGAGGTGTAGCGCGCACTGTCGTGCACCCCGGCGACCTGCAGCACGATCAGGCCGGCGCCGCCCTCGGCGCGGGCGCGTTGATAGGCGACGAGCTTGTCGTTGACCAGGTTGTCGGTGGGCAGACAGGTGTCATGACCACTGGACATGATGCGGTTCTTCAGGCGTTTGCCACGGATCTGCAAGGGTTCGAACAGGTGAGCGAAGGCAGTCGACATGCGTGCGGGCTCCAGCGTGCGTTCTTGTTTTTTTCATGGAAGTGTACCTTCAGTAAAAAATCAACTTGTTTTTTTACTTTGGCAGGACTAGCTTCGGCTCACCCCCTCGTACCGGGGTAAGCTCGTCCCACAAGAACAACCTGGATGACACCATGCACCCCAGCGAACGTACCCTGCGTGAGGAACTGGCCGCCTGTTATCGGCTGATTGCCCATTTCCGCATGACGGACCTGATCTTCACGCACATCTCGGTGCGCATACCCGGCCCCGAGCATCATTTTTTGATCAATCCCTACGGCCTGCTGTTCGAGGAAATCACCGCGTCCAACCTGGTGAAGATCGACTTGCAAGGGCGCGCCGTGGAGGCGTCGCCGTACCCGGTCAATCCGGCGGGCTTCGTCATCCACAGCGCCATCCACGGCGCACGCGAGGATGCCCAGTGCGTGTTGCACACCCACACCCGCGCCGGGTGCGCGGTGGCGGCGCTTGAGTGCGGGCTGCTACCGGTCAACCAGATCTCCATGGAGTTCTACGGCAAGGTTGCTTACCACGACTATGAAGGGGTTGCCCTGGACATGGACGAGCAGCAGCGCCTGGTCGCCGACCTCGGCGACAAGCCGGTGATGATCCTGCGCAATCATGGGTTGCTGACGGTAGGACGCACGGCGGGCGAGGCGTTTCTGCGCATGTTCTATCTGGAGAAGGCCTGCGAAATTCAGTTGGCGGCGCAGAGCGCCGGGAAGGTGGTGCTGCCATCGCCCGAGGTCTGCGCGCATACCGAGCAGCAGTTCAATGCCCCGGCACGGCCGCTCAAGCCCGGTGAGCTGGCGGACCCGGATGCCATGGGGCTGGCCTGGGGGGCGCTGTTGCGGTTGCTGGAGAAAGTGGCGCCGGATTATCGGGACTGACTGCAGGAGCGGCCTTGTGTCGCGAAAGGCCGCTCCTGCAAAAGACCGCGCTGGCGTCGGTCAACGTGCCTGGGGTTCGATCAGCTGCGCCGGTGCGTGCTTGGCCTTGCCCCGGGCAACCCAGTAATACAGCACGCTAGGCACCATCAACCCGATCAGCCACGACACATCGACGCCGCCCAGGTGCGCAACCATGGGCCCGGTGTACAGCTTGGTGTCGATGAAGGGCATCTGGATCAGCACTCCGATGCTGTAGACGATGATGCCGGGCCAGTTCCAGCGGCCATAGCGTCCGTCGGGATCGGCCAGGGCAGGGATGTCGTAGCGCTCGCGGGTGATGAAGTAGTAGTCCACCAGGTTGACCGCGCTCCAGGGCACGAAGAAGGTCAGCAGGAACAGGATGAACGACTTGAATGCACTCAGGAACGAATGCTGGCCGAGCAGGGCCACCAGCGTCGCTGCACCCACGATGCCCAGCACGAACAGCAAGCGCTGCAGGCGGCTGATCTGCAGGCTGCCGCGAAAACCGCTGATGATCGTGGCGATGCACATGAAGCTGCCGTAGCTGTTGAGGGTGGAGATGGTCACCTTGCCGAAGGCGATGGCGAAGTACAGCAGCGCTGCGGTGGTACCGGCGCCGCCCAGGCCGACGATATAGGCCACTTCACGCCCCGAGAACTGGCCGCCGGCAATGGCGGCGGCGAACACGCCGAGGATCATCGATGCCTGGGCGCCGATCACCGAGCCCAGGCCGGCGGCGAGAAAGGTCTTCAGCGCGGAGGTGTTGCTGGGCAGGTAGCGTGAATAGTCGGCGACGTAGGGGCCGAAAGCGATCTGCCATGAGGCGGCCAGCTATACCGCCAGCAAGAATGAGGCCCAGGTGAAGTGGCGGTTGTCCAGCAGTTGGCCGATATCGGCGAGCAGCAGGATACGGCTGAACAGATAGACGAACGCAATGATCCCCAGCACGCTGGCCACGCGGCCGATCCAGTGGATCACGCGGTAGCCGGCGAGAGTGGCCAGCACGATCACGCCGGCGAAGATCAGGATGCCGGCGCTGTCGCTGACGCTGAGCAACTGGCCGATGGCCTGGCCCGACAGTACCGTGCCGGTGGCGGTGAACCCCAGGTACATCAGGCACACCAGCACCATCGGGATGGCCGCGCCATAGACGCCGAACTGCACGCGGCTGGAGATCATCTGCGGCAGCCCCAACCGCGGCCCTTGGGCTGCGTGCAAGGCCATGACCGCTCCGCCGATCACCTGGCCCAGCAGCAGGCCGATCAATGACCAGAACACATCACCGCCGAGCACGACGGCGAGGGCGCCGGTCACGATGGCGGTGATCTGCAGATTGGCTCCCAGCCACAGGGTGAACTGGCTGTACACGCGTCCATGGCGTTCAGCTTCGGGAATGTAGTCGATCGAGCGCCGCTCGATCACGGGCTTGCTGGACATGTGGGGCTCCGCTTGTTTGTTGTTGTAGGGCGGCAAGGGCAACCAGAGGAATGACTTCGCTCTTATATCATCATGTATATACAAGATGGTCAATGCATAGAAATCGACTTCTGCAGGAGTGGCCTCGTGTCGCGAAAGGGCCGTGCAGCAGCCCCCGACATGCTGTATCTGCATCGAGCGTCAGTAGCGCAATGGAAGGCAGAACAGGTGGCGAAGAGGCCGAAACGAGCGAAGCGGGTCATTAACCCGCGAAAAAGACACCGCGCTGCCTGGCACGGGCCACGCCCGTGTGCGCGGGACAAGTCGCGGCGGCGAACCGCCGCTCTCACAGGGATTGGGTTAGACCTTTAGATTTTGAGCAAGACAGAATTTCCCACCGCGGCGTGCTGCGAAGAGGCCCTCAGTGTGCGCCGGCAGCCTTGCTCAGGTCGCTCTCGGCCCACTCGGTGTACACGCAGGCATCGGCCACCGCCCAGCGTACCTTGACCGTATCGCCTGACTGCATCGGCATGCCTGCCGCCGATAGCGCCTTGACCGTCATTTCGGTACCGCCTGCCGTCACCACGTGACAGGTCTGGCTTTCGCCGAGGAACAAGACCTCGCCGACCTTGGCGCTCACTTCATTCCAGCCTGCCGGCAGCGGTTCACGGGTCGCCTGTTCGGCGCTCAGCGCCAGGGCCTTTTCCGGGCGAACCATGATCAGCGCATCCTGACCTGCGGCCAACCCCGAGGTCAGGCGAATGGCCAGCGACTGGCCCTCGAACGCCGCCGCGCCATGGCTGCTGGCGGTGACCCGGAGGAAGTTGGAGTTGCCCAGGAACGAGGCGACGAACGCGTTTGGCGGGTTCTGATAGAGGTCGTAACCGCTGCCCAGACCGACGATCTTGCCGTGGCTGAAGATGGCGATGCGCTGGGACAGGCGCATCGCTTCTTCCTGGTCGTGAGTGACGTAGACGATGGTGATACCCAGGCGCCGGTGCAGCTGACGCAACTCGTCCTGCAGGTCTTCGCGCAGTTTCTTGTCCAGGGCACCGAGGGGCTCGTCCATCAGCAGGATGCGTGGCTCGTACACCAGCGCTCGGGCGATCGCCACGCGCTGTTGCTGGCCGCCGGAGAGCTGGGCCGGGCGCCGGTGTGCGAAGGTTTCCAGCTGCACCAGCTTGAGCATGGCGTCGACGCGCTTGGCGATCTCGGCGCTGCCCAGCTTGCGGATGGCCAGTGGGAAGGCGATGTTGTCGCGCACGCTCAGGTGCGGGAACAGCGAGTAGCGTTGGAACACCATGCCGATGTCACGCTTGTGCGGCGGCACGTTCACCAGCGAGCGGCCTTCGACCAGGATCTCGCCGCTGCTGGGGGTCTCGAAGCCGGCCAGCATCGACAGGGTGGTGGACTTGCCCGAGCCGCTGGAGCCGAGGAAGGTGAGGAATTCGCCGTCCTGGATGTCCAGGCTGATGTTGTCGACCGCGGCGAAGTCGCCGTAGTGCTTGTTCAGGTTGCGCAGGGAGACCAGGGTCTTGCCGTGCGCGGCTTCTTTGATGACTGCACTCATTATTGTTGTCTCCGGCACTCAGGCGTTGGTTTCGTTGCGGCGGCGCAGGGCGCTGGCGATGAACATGACCAGCAGCGACAGGCCGATCAGCAGTGTCGAGGCGACGGCGATCACCGGGCTCAGGTCCTGGCGCAGGGTGGTCCACATCTTCACTGGCAAGGTCTGCAGGTCTGGGCTGGCCATCATCACGCTCAGCACGACCTCATCCCACGACACCAGGAAGGCGAACAGGCCGCCGGCGATCATGCCCGGGCGGATGGCCGGGAAGGTGACCTTGACGATCGCCTGCAGCCGCGAGGCGCCGCAGATCACCGCGGCATCCTCGATCGACTGGTCGAACAGCTTCAGCGAGTTGATGATCGAGATGATGGTGAAGGGCAGGGCGACGATCACGTGGCTGACCACGAAGGCGAACAGCGTGCCGGTATAGCCCAGCTTCAGGAACAGCGCGTAGACCGCGACCGCGATGATCACCAGCGGCACGATCATCGGCATGGTGAACAGGCCATAGAGCAGTTCGCGCCCGGGAAAGCGCCCGCGTACCAGGGCGAAGGCGGTCGGCAGGCCCAGGGCCACGGCGGCGAAGGTGGTCAGCACAGCCACCTTGAGGCTGGCCAGCGCGGCGTCCATCCACTCGGGGTTGGAGAAGAACTGGTCGTACCATTTGAAGGTCCAGCCGGGGGGCGGGAACACCAGCCACTGGGAGGAGCCGAACGACAGCAGGACGATGAACACCACCGGCAGCAGCAGGAAGGCGGCGATGATCCCGGTGGTCAGGTACAGGCCGGTGCGCAGCGGGCGACCCATGGCGTTGGGGGACAGGAGCATGAAGGATTACCTCGCATTGCCGACCGGGGATTCCGGCTGCAGCTTCAGGTACAGGTAGAAGAGCACCAGGGTGATCACCACCAGCAGTGCCGCGGCGGCGCTGGCCAGCCCCCAGTTCAGGAACGACTGCACCTGCTGGATGATGAACTCGGGCAGCATCATGTTCTGCGCACCGCCCAGCAATGCCGGGGTGACGTAGTAACCGAGCGACATCACGAACACCATCAGCGCACCCGAGAACAAGCCTGAACGGCACAACGGGATGAACACTTTCCAGAAATTGGTCCAGGGGCTTGCACCGCAGATCGAGCCTGCCTGCAGCACCATCGGGTCGATGGCCTGCATGGTCGCCTGCAGTGGCAGCACGATGAATGGGATCATGATGTAGCTCATGCCGATCACTACACCGGTGAGGTTGTGCACCATTTCCAGCGGCGCATCGATGATGCCCAGCGCCATCAGCAGCTTGTTGATCACTCCCGAGCCTTGCAGCAGCACCAGCCAGGAATAGGTGCGGGCCAGCAGGCTGGTCCACATGGACAGCAGCACGATGTTCAGCAGCCAACGCCCCCAGCCACGAGGCACCAAGGTGATCGCCCAGGCCAGCGGAAAGCCCAGCAATACGCTGATCACCGTCACCAGACCCGCCACCGAGAAGGTGTTGAACAGCACCCGCGCGTAGGCTGAGTTGGCGAACAGCTGCTCGTAGTTGCCCAGCCCAGGCACCGGCTCCAGCACCCCACGCAGCAGCAGGCCGATCAATGGCGCAAAGAAAAACAGGCCGAGGAACAACAGGGCCGGCAGCAGGTTGCGGCTGCCGCGCCAGCGCTGGCTCAGTGGCGGGCGGCGCACGGCCGCTCGCGGTGCGCCGGTGCCGGGGTCGGCACCTTGGGCATTGTGCAGGGCGTTGATGGCGACTTTCATTTGACCAGCCACTCATTCCAGCGCGCAGCGATTGCCTGGCCGTTCTTGGCCCAGTAGGCGAAGTCGAGGGTGACCTGGTCCTGGGCGTAGGCGGTTGGCAGGTTGGGTGCGAGTTTCTTGTCGAGCTCGGCGACGCTGTCGAGGTTCACCGGGGCGTAGGCGGTAAGGTTGGCGAAGTCGGCCTGGCCCTTGGCGCTGCTGGCGTTGGCCAGGAACTTCATGGCCGCGTCCTTGTTCTTGGCACCCTTGGGAATGACCAGGAAGTCGGCCATGACCAGGTTCTGCTTCCAGCTCACGCCCACCGGGGCACCATCCTGCTGCAGCGCGTAGACGCGCCCGTTCCAGAACTGCCCGAGCGCGGCTTCACCGGAGGCCAGCAATTGCTGGGACTGGGCACCGCCTCCCCACCAGACGATGTCTTTCTTGATGGTGTCGAGTTTCTTGAAGGCGCGGTCCAGATCCAGCGGGTAAAGCTTGTCGGCAGGTACGCCGTCGGCGAGCAGGGCCAGCTCCAGCACGCCGGGGCTCGGCCACTTGTACAGCGCGCGCTTGCCGGGGTAGGTCTTGGTGTCGAACAGCGCGCTCCAGTCGACCGGCTTGTTGGCCCCAAGCTTGCCCTCGTTGTAGCCGAGCACGAAGGAGAAGAAGAACGAGCCGACGCCATGGTCGGAGACGAAGCGCGGGTCGATGCGATCACGCTGGATGGTGGAGAAGTCGAGGGGTTCGAGCAGGCCTTCGCTGGCGGCACGCAGGGCGAAGTCGGCTTCGACGTCGACCACGTCCCATTGCACGTTGCCGCTTTCGACCATGGCCTTGAGCTTGCCGTAGTCGGTCGGGCCGTCCTGTACGACCTTGATGTTGCTGCCCTTGCTGAAAGGGTCGGCCCATGCCTGTTTCTGGGCGTCCTGGGTGGTGCCGCCCCAACTGACGAAGTTGAGGCTGTCGGCGGCCTGGGTGGCCTGGCAGGCCAGTGCCAGCAGGCTTGCGGACAGCACAGCGGTGACTCGTTTGCTCAACAGCATGGTTACGCCCTCGTTGCTTTTGTTATTCGAGGCGGGCTTTTGTCGCGCCCGCCAACTGTGTTCGGGAGCAGCTATCTCAGGTAATTCGTGGCCGTTGTGTGATTGTAGGTGCGGCCGGCAGATTCAAGGTCTACGGGATATCATATTATGGTATTCCAAACTTTTGGCAAGCGTTCGGTGTTACCAGTCATCCTGTCGGTGACGCAAGATTCAGTGAGCTTCGAATGGAATGCTCTGCACCACTTCCAGCTCATACCCCGCCAGCCCTGCGTACTTGAGCGGTGGGCCCAGGTGGCGCAGTTTGCCCACGCCCAGGTCCTGCAGGATCTGCGCGCCGGTACCCACCTCCGAGTACACCTTCGACTGACCGCGCTGGTAGGGGCGCTGTGGCTGGGTGAGTTGCGGCACGCGTTCGAGCAGGGCCTGGGAGGACTCATGGTTGGCGAGGATCACTACAACGCCGGCACCCTCTGCTGCGACCCGCTCCAGCGCCGCCCACAGTGTCCAATTAGCAGGGCCTGCATATTCAGCGCCGACCAGGTCGCGCAGCGGATCGATGACATGCACGCGTACCAGCGTCGGCTGCTCGCGGCGAATGTCGCCCATCACCATAGCCATGTGCACGCCACCTTCGATACGGTCCTCGAAGGTCACCAGTCGGAACGTGCCGTGGACCGTTGGCAACTCGCGCTCGCCAATGCGCTTGACCGTCTGTTCGGTGCTCAGGCGATAGTGGATGAGGTCGGCGATGGTGCCGATCTTGATGCCGTGGCGCTCGGCAAACAGCTCCAGGTCCGGGCGGCGGGCCATGGTGCCGTCGTCGTTGAGCACTTCGACGATCACCGAGGCCGGTGCGAAGCCTGCCAGGCGCGCCAGGTCGCAACCGGCTTCGGTGTGTCCGGCGCGGGTCAGCACGCCGCCTTCACGGGCGCGCAAGGGGAAGATGTGGCCAGGCTGGACCAGGTGCTCGGGGCGGGCGTCCGCGGCCATGGCGGCGGCCACGGTCCGCGCGCGGTCGGCGGCAGAGATGCCTGTGGTGACACCGCTGGCGGCCTCGATCGATACCGTGAACGCCGTGCTGAATACGCTGCCGTTGGTCGGTACCATCTGCTCAAGGCCCAGGCGTTGGCAGTGTTCGTCGGTCAGCGTCAGGCAGATCAGGCCGCGTGCTTCGCGGGCCATGAAATTGATCGCTTGCGCATCACAGCGCTCGGCGGCGATCAGCAGGTCGCCTTCGTTCTCCCGGTCTTCGTCGTCCACCAGCAGCACCATCTTGCCCTGGCGGTAGTCTTCGAGAAGGTTTTCGATGCTGTTGAAAGCCATGCTGCACGCTCACTGTGGTCAGGTGATTTTTATGGTATACCATAATACACAAATAACCCTGTACAGGAGAGCGACGGATGAAGGCTTACTGGATCGCCCATGTGGACGTTACCGACCCGGAGCAGTACCAGCAGTACACCCAGCGTGCGCCGGCGGCATTCGTGGCATTTGGCGGGCGCTTTCTGGCCCGGGGTGGCAAGAGCGAGGCGATGGAGGGGAGGGTGACACCGCAGCGCAGCGTGGTGATCGAATTCGACTCGTACGAGCAGGCGCTGGCCTGCTACCGGTCTGATCTGTATCAGGAGGCGTGCCGACATCGGCAGGGAGTGGCCAAAGCCGAGGTGATCATCGTCGAAGGGTTCGAGCCGTAGAGTCGCCCGATTCAGCCTAGAAAGGGCAGCACAAAAACCAGCTAGCCCTGCACAAATGCAGGGCTAGCGCTATGCATCAATGTCCGGCAGCGAGCTTGGCACCCACCTGGCGACGACGGTAGGCGCTGTCACGGCTGGCCAGCCACCAGTACAGCGGCGTGGTCACCGCCAACCCGACCAGCCACGACAGGTCGGCACCATTGATGTGTTCCGATACCGGGCCTACGTACAGCGGCGTGTTCATGAACGGAATCTGCACCACGATCCCGACGGCGTAGGCGATCAGCGCCTGCGGGTTGTAACGCCCGTAGATTCCGCCGTCGACCTTGAAGATCGACTGGATGTCGTACTCGCCCTTGTGGATGGCATAGAAGTCGATCAGGTTGATCGCGGTCCATGGCACCAGCACGACCAGCAGCACCAAGACCATGTCGACGAAGTGCCCAATGAAGTCGGACGAGGCGAAAACTGCCACCACGCTGCACGCGGCCAGCACGATCAGCGAGAGCACGGCGCGGGTCTTGGCGGTCGGGATCCAGCGATAGGCGAAGGTCTGCACCAGGGTGATGATCGACAGCACCGCACCATACAGGTTGAGCGCGTTGTGGCTGATCACGCTGAGCAGGAACAGCACCAGCATCAGCGGGCCGATGGCGCCGGTGGCCAGCTTCACGGCGTCCATGGTGTCCATCCCGGCGGGGATCGCCAGCACGGCGACTGCGCCGAAGATGAACGACAGGCTCGAACCCAGGGCTGAGCCCAGGTAGGTGGTCCAGAAGGTCGACGACACTTTCACGTCGGCCGGCAGATAGCGCGAGTAGTCCGACACGTATGGGGCGAAGGCGATCTGCCACAGCGCCGCCAGCGACACGGTGGCCAGCCAGCCGGAGATGTTGAAGCTGCCGCGGGTCAGGAAGTCATCGCTCTGCACGTGGGTGAAGATGTAGCCGAAGCCGACCACGATGCCGATGCCCAGCACCCAGGTGCCGATGCGGTTGAGCACGTGGATGAAGCGGTAGCCGATGATGCCGATGATCCCCGAACCCAGGGCGCCGATGACGATGCCTACCGGCACCGGCACGCTTTCGACCACGCCATGCAGCGATTTGCCGGCCAGCACGATGTTGGAAGCGAAGAAGCCGATGTACATCACCCCCGCGATCACCACCACCAGCAGGGCGCCGAGGGTGCCGAACTGGGCGCGGCTCTGGATCATCTGCGGGATGCCCATCTGCGGGCCCTGGGCCGAGTGCAGGGCCATCAGCACACCGCCGACCAGATGGCCGACCAGGATGGCGACGATGCCCCAGATCAGGTTGAGGTGGAACAGCTGTACGCCCAGGGCGCCGGTGACGATGGGCAGCGGCGCGATGTTGCCGCCGAACCACAGGGTGAACAAGTCCTTTACCTTTCCATGGCGGTCTTCGGGGGGCACGTATCCGATCGTGTGTTTTTCTATGAGAGGTGCCGATGTGGCTGCGCTGGTCATGACGGACTCCAAGGCAAGGATGGGCACTTCACAGGTGCCCGGATGCGCGTCGGCAAAAGGCGACGCTTTCTTGTTGGAAGCGATCATGGGGCGTGGGCGCAGATGGATAAATTAGTAAATATGTGCTCATGAACGTTAAAAAAACTAAGTTCGCGAATGGGGCACGATAGACCGTCGCAAAGGCTGTGCCACCGGGCTGCAGCGCGCATGGGACGGGGTAGGTGGGAGGCGGTTGCGGCGCCGTTGCACTAAAAGAGTGCCTTGCGCGCACAGGTGGGGCGGGTCAGGAAAAATCGGCGAGGGCGTTCGGGGCGCTGGAACGCGCCCCGGAGAGGAGGAGGATCAAGCCTGGGCGACCACTGTTCGCTGGCTGAGCGGCCGGAGCAGGGCGCTCAAGGCAAGCAACAACACAGCCCCGCCACCCATGACGGCCCAGGCCCAGTGCAGCGAGCTGAACTCATCGCGCACCAGGCCGGCCACCACCGGCATCGAGGCTGCAATCAGGTAGCCACCCCCTTGCACGAAGGCCAGCAGCGACCCGGCTTCGGCCGGTGAGCGTGCATGATCGAGGGTGACGATCAGCGACAGCGGGAACAAGGCACCGATGCCCAAACCCAGGCACAGGATGGCCAGGGCGGTCAGTTGCAGCGGCGCCGTCATCAGGCAGGCCAGCCCGCCGATCAGCAGCAGGATCACCAGCGCCAAGGGTTGACGGCGATCCGGGAAACGATGAATCAGCGCCGACACCAGCAAACCGGCGATGACCTCGGTAATGGTCAGCGCGCCGAGCAGGTAGCCGGCACTTTTCGCTGTCCAGCCCAGCTCGACGTAGAACGGGGGTAGCCAGGCGAGCACCAAGGTGTATGCCCCGGTTCCAATCCCGAAAAACACCAGCAGCAACCAGGCCCGGCCACTGCGCCAGGGCAGGCCGGCCGCCGTGGGGTAGGCATGGACGTTGCCTGCGGCGAGCAGCCAGGCGATCAACGCGATCATGGCCGGAATGGCGGCATAGCCGAGGGTGAGGTTCCAGCCCAGCTTGCCCGCGCTGGGAGCAGCAATCGCGGCGGCGATGGCTGCACCGCCCATGATCCCCGTAGTGAACAGCCCCATGAGCATCCCTGCGCTTTGCGGGTGGTTGCGCTTGATGAATGCAGGCATCAGCGACTGAATCACGGCAATGCCGACGCCACCTACGGCAGCGCTGGCGATCAGTGCGCTAGATGACTCGACATAGGTACGTACCGCGCAAGCCGCAGCAATCAGGGTCATGCCGATGGCCACGCCCTTGACCTCGCCGAGCAGGCGCAGCAGCCAAGGGCCGGCGAGGGCGAACAGGCCCATCATCATCACCGGCAGTGTGGTCAGCAAACCGCCCTGGAAGTTGCTCAGGCCCAGGTCGCGCTGTAGCAGATCGAGCAGCGGGCCGACCGAGGCCATGATCGGCCGCAGGTTGATGCCGACCAGAATCGCCAGCAGCACTACGCTGGCCTTGGAGGGTGTATCACCCATGTCGCTGTTGCTCCTGCAGGAAACCACTGAGTGCCCGGTTGAAGGCCGGGGCATGGGAAACGTTGAAGACATGGCCGTCGCCTGGAAGAGTGATGAGCTGGGCGTGAGCAATACGGCTGGCAATGGCCTCGGCCTCGCCAGGTGGGCTGATGCGGTCGCCGTCGGTGCCAAGTACCAGGGTGGGCGCCTGGATGTGTGACAGTCGATCGTTCAGGTCGTAGGTTTTCATACCCTCGCACCAGTGGATCTGGCAGCGCGCCCGCTGCATCGCGGCCTGGGCATGCCAGGCCTGGTAAAGGCTCTGCCCCTGGCTGGAGGCGGCGAAGGAACTGCCGACCAGTTGTGGCCATGTTGTCTTGAAGCGCTTCAGGCAGCCGTCCGGCTGGCGAAGGTTTTCGGCCCACTCATCGAGCTGTTGATGGCGCGCGGTGCTGCTCATGCTGGCGAAGGACGCGGCCACCACCAGTTTGTCCACGGCATCGGGGTAGGCGCAGGCCAGTTCCAGGGCAATCATGCCGCCCAGCGAAAGCCCGATGAGCTGAGTGCTGGCCAGCCCGAGGTGATCCAGCAGTGCGATCAGCTCCTGGGCTTGCAGATGAGGCGTGATGTGTTCCGGCGCATTGCTGGACGCGCCATGGCCGAGCAGGTCCGGTACGATGACGCGATGGCCCAGGCGCAGCAGGGCCCCGACCTGGTCTGTCCAGGCGCGGCCACTGTTGCCCAGCCCGTGCAGGAGCAGGGTGGGGGTGCCGGCCCCGGCGTCAAAGTAGTAATAGCGATTTCGGTTGTGTTCGAAGAACGCCATGTTCCCTCCCGATTCATACCTCGTGCATATCAAGATAACTTAACGTTAAGATACTTGGAAGGTGCCGGGGTGCGGCAGGGATGTGGCCCTTGGGGAGTTCAGGGTGAACGGACGGTTATGCCAATGAAAGATCATGTCGATTTCGTCGTCGCGCAATGGGCGCAGGCGATGCCCTCCGTGGATGCTTCGTCCATGGAGGTCTTCGGGCGCATGGCGCGCCTGCAGAAACACCTCGAGCGCCGCCGTTGCGCGGTGCTCGAGCAGTACGGTTTCAAGGAGGGGGAGTTCGATGTCATGGCGACCTTGCGCCGCTCCGGTGCACCGTACCAGTTGACCCCGACCGAGCTGTACAACTCGTTGTTGATCACCTCCGGGGCGATGACCAATCGTCTGAGCCGCCTCAAGGAGGCGGGCATGGTCGAGCAGATCCACGACCCTGCCGACAAGCGCAGCTACAAGGTGGCGCTGACCGCAGCAGGGCTTGCGGCTATCGAGAAAGCGGTTTTCAGCCACACCGATCTGCAGAACCAGTTCCTCGCTCCGCTGCGGATCGAGGAACGCGAAGCTCTCGCGCAGATGCTCAAGTTGATGCTGGCCAAGCTTCCCGAAGACGTCGATCCCATTCCATGAACATGATGACCCAGGAGGGGCCTGCATGCTTCACAGCAATTATCTGAAGCAGCTGGACCTGCAAGACATCGTGGTGTTTCTCAACTTGCTGGAATATCGCAGTGCCAAGCGCACCGCCGAACTGATGAACGTCAGCCAGCCCACGGTGAGCTACTGCCTCAAACGCCTGCGCGGCTGTTTCGACGACACCCTGTTCGCCTCCTCGCAGGGTTTGTTGCAGCCAACCGCCAAGGCGGAAAAGATCGCACCCTACCTGCGCGTGGTGATCGAGTCGGTCAACCGCTGCGCCGAGGATGCCCCCTCCGGCGATGGCGTCGCTGCCCCGAGGATCTGGCGCCTGTGCGCGCCGGAATACTTCGAGCTGGCCTTTCTGCCCCAGGCCCTGGCGACCTTGTCGAGCAATCACCCCAATACCTCCCTGCACCTCGATCGGCTAAGCCGCGACTTGCCGGTGGACCGGCTGATTTCCGGCGATATCGACCTGGCCATCGGCTTCGGCCCGAGTTACCACCAATTGCACCCCGAGCTGCAATGGCAGCCGGTGCTCAGCGATGGTTTCGTCTGCCTGACCAGCCAGCGTGGGCTTGCGCTGGACGGGGCGATGAGCCTGGATGAGTTCTGTGCTTCGGCCCATGTCTTTCCTACGCCGTGGATCTCGGAGAAGAACATGGTCGATAGCTGGCTGGAGAAAATAGGCCGCACGCGCAATGTGCTGGTGCGGGCGAACGGCTACCAGGCCTGCGTCAACATCCTGGCCGCCGTTCCCTCGACCTTGGCCTTGCCGGCGCGCTTGCTGCCACACCTGCGTATCCCCGAGGGGGTGAGGGTGTGTCAGCCACCGATGGGGTTTCCGGTGTTCACGGTAGATATGATCTGGTCGCGTGATCGAGGGCTGGGTGCGGATGTCTCCAGTTTGCGCAGGTTGATCCAGGATGTGGCGGGGGACCTGCTCCGCGCAGGGTGACACAGGTTTTTGACACGGATTGCAGGCGCTCAGGATGAGTGAACATTCAGTGGTTACAGGGCCATTTGCGGCCTCTTCGCGCAAAGCCATGCCTATCGGCAGCGCTTGCTCGGGTGCGATGTTTCGTGCCCCGACAAACGCTCCCCCCTGTGCGTTCCGTCGCACGGCCGCACTTTTAATTTTTCATCACGGCTTTAGGTTTCTTAAAACCAGCACCCACGACATTTCCCCTAACGTGTTTTCGTCAGGCGGCGGACGGCCTGCCTGTCTGTAATCCATTTCCCAAGGAAGATGTCAGATGTTGGCCCACACTCAAGCTAAAGCTCTACCTTTCTATCGTCATCCCACGCCGTGCTACGGCTTCGAATGTGTCTATGCCGTCGAACCGGGACTGCGCGTCTTCGACTCGATGGACACTGCGGCACTCTATGAAGACCTGGCCCATAGCGGCGCGGTGATCTACCGCGACTTCAGCGACTCGCTCGAAGACTTCAACGATTTCGTCAGCGCGCATTCCTCCCGGGTCACCTTCGATCCCGCGCGCAAGGCCGCCACGGCCAATACCGCCGAGATCGAAGCAGGCGTTCACGAGATGGGGCTGCACCGGGAGAACGGCAATTTGCCGTTCAACCCGGACCTGCAGTGGTTCTACTGCCTGGAAGCGGCGTCGGTCGGCTCCGAGACCACGTTGTGCGATGGCGAGCGAGTGCTGTTCGACCTCTCCCCGAAAACCCGTAAGAGCTTCGAATCCCGTGCCATTCGCTATGCGCGTCGCATTCCCTGGCACAACGTGCGGCGCTTCCTGAGCATCGAGCTGCAATTGCCGATCGACAGCGTCACCGACGAGCACTTGCAGCAGGTCAACGACCAGGTGGCCGGCCAGACCTACCGTCGCATCGACCAGAACCTGATCGCCTCCGAATTGGTGATCAGCGCGGTGGAGACCAGCTGCTTCAGTGGTCGCAAGGCCTTCTGCAATTCGATGCTCGGCCCTAGCGTCAACTACGAGCCGCCACGCATCACCTGGGCCGACGGCGAGGAGATCGCCCTTGAAATCTGGGACGAGATCAAGGAAGTCACCGCCCGTAACACCTACAGCCACTTCTGGAAGAAGGGCGACATCGTGGTCATCGACAACACCCGCGTGATGCACGGTCGCCGTCGCCTCGACGATATCAGCCGACGCATCTTCGGTGCCCAGAGCTATCGCATCGGGGGTAACGGCCAATGATCAGCCAGAAAATGCAGCACTACCTGACCACCAGCACTGACCGCGTGGTGATCCGCGAAATGCACGGGCGCGACTACACCCTGCATGGCCTGCGCGATGACGTCGAACGCCTGGCCCAGGCCCTGCAGGCTCGGGTCGGCAACTGCGAGCGCAAGGTGTTCGGTATTGCGATGCGCTCATGCTATGAGTGGGTGTACACCCTGTTGGCAATCCAGAAGGTCGGTGGTGTGTTGCTGCCGGTGCCCATCGAGTTTTCCGACGATCAGATCGGTAGCCTGCTCGGCAAGGCCGCCGCCGTGTTCGTCAGCGATGAGCCGACCGCCCGGCGCCTGCACCGCATCCTGCCGGACAAGCCCAGCTTCATCCCCCGGCAACTGATGATCCAGTCCACTGACACGCCCTGGGCCCAGGACGACGAACTGATCCCCGCCGGTATCGTCTCGGTGATCCACACCTCGGGTACCACCTCCAAGCCCAAGGGCGTGATGATTCGCGACGCGGCCGTGGGGCTGCTGGTCGACAACGTGATGAAGCGCTTGCCGCAGCAGCCGCTGCACTACTTCTCGATCGTGCCGATGAGCCTGCTGATCGAGCAGGTGCTGGGTGTGTTCATTCCGATCCTGTCCGGTGGCACCCTGACCCTGATGCCCGAGGGCGTCACCGAGTATGGCGCGGCCAGTGGCAATGCCCGTCATTACCTGGAGTTGATCGCACCCAATCACCCCAACTTCCTCTACCTGCCGCCCAAGCTGCTGGAAGAGGCCAACCTGCTGCTTGAGCAGGGTGCGAGTGTCGAGGACCTGTTCGGCCCCGCCAATCCGCACATCATCACCGGCGGCGCGAAGATCCCGGCCACGGTGCTCCAGGCCCTGGATGCCAGCGGTGTGCAAGTGTTCGAGGCCTATGGGCTGAGCGAGAACTCCTCGATCATCTCGCTGAACTCGCCTGCAGAGCGGCGCATCGGCTCGGCCGGCAAGCTGCTCGACGGCATCGAGCCCAAGCTGGTCGACGGCGAGTTGCTGGTGAAGACGCCGACCCTCTGCGCGGGTTACTACAACGCCGACGACACGGCCTGCGACCTGTCCGACGGCTACCTGCACACCGGCGATATCGCCGAGTTCCGTGACGGTTTCCTGTACATCACCGGGCGCAAGAAGCACGTGATCATCCTCTCGACGGCACGCAACATTTCGCCTGAGTGGGTGGAGAACGTCTACAAGGAGAGCCCGCTGGTCGACGACATGATCGTCATGGGCGAAGGGCGCGACGAGCCGTGCGCCATCATCCTCAGCACTGCGAGCCCTGCCAGCGTGCAGGACGAGATGGCGCGCCTGGAGCACCGCCTTGCGGACTTCGCACGGGTGCGACGCATGCAGGTCGTCGGCGACATCGCAGGGTTTCGTGACCAGTTCTACACGGTCACCGGACGACCGCGGCGCGCCGAGATCGAAGCGCGGTTCATCGATCAACTGTACGCCTAGGACGGGACGTCGCCCATGTACATCGTGCGCAATTTCTACAAGGGTCGCCCCGGCTACCGCTGCCTGCAGGAGGCGGTACGGGGTCATTACCTCAAGCACTACGAGGCAACGCCCGTGCCGCAGCCTGACCTGTTCGTCTGCCTGACCGGCTCCACCGGCGGGGCGCCGGGCTACGCCTGTGCCGGCATCAGCTACGGCGACTCCGGCAAACTGTTCAGTGAGTACTACCTGGACCAAACGCTGGATGAACGCTACGCCATCGACCGCGCGCGTATCGCGGAGATTGGTGCTTTCGCCTCGTTCCAGAGCGGCAGCGGTGCTGGCAAGTACCTGCTCGACAACGTCATCCGCACCCTGGCCCTGCGCAACTTCGGCCTGGTGGTGCTGACCGCGACGCCGCAGGTCCAGCAACTGCTGGCAGCGATTGTCGACAACCTCGACGACCTGGGCCAGGCCGATCCACGCCGGGTCAAGGACCCCAGTGTCAACTGGGGGACCTACTACGACCAGGCACCGCGCGTACTGGTTTCGCGCCTGTCCTCGCCCAGTGCCTGGCTGAAGGCGCCGACACCTTCCATCCCGCCACCGCAGTTCGCCCACCAGGCGTCTGTCTGACCCATGTGCGTGCCGGGCGCTTCGCTGCCCGGCACGCCGGAGATCCTATGCACGCCAACACGCGTTATGAAAACTTCATCGTCTTCCTGGCTCCCCTGGTCAACAGCCTGGGGGGCATCGCCATCGACCTGTATGCGCCGAGCCTGCCGTCCATCGGGCGCGAACTCGGGGCGGGGCCTGCGCTGATGCAGAACACCATTACCATCACGCTGCTGTTCTATGCCCTGGGGCAGCTGTTCTTCGGCGTGATGGCCGACGCGCGCGGGCGGCGACCTGCCGTACTGCTGGGCCTGGGTGTGTTCGTGGTCGGCAGCCTGCTGGCGACCGCCGCGACGTCCATCGAGATGCTGCTGCTGGCGCGTGCGCTGCAGGGCTTTGCCATTGGCGCCTGCCAGGTCGTTGCCCGTGCTGTGCTGGTCGACGTCGTCAAAGGCCCGCGCTTCTACGTCGCGATCATCTACCTCAGCCTGGCGTTCGGCCTGGGGCCCGTCATCGCGCCCTATATCGGTGGGCTGATCGAGGTGCATTTCGGCTGGCGCTACAACTTCGTGCTGTATGCCGCCTATGCCGTCATGGTCCTGGCTTTCGTCGTTGCCGGGCTCAAGGAGTCGCTGCCCGCCAGTGCCCGCCGCGGCGCCTTGCAGACAGTGGTCGGCTATCGGTTCATTCTGGCCGACAGACGCTTCCGTGCTTCGGTGGTGGTACTCGGCGCGAGCTTTTCCGCATTCTTGCTGTGGAACGTGTTCGGGCCGCATATCGTCCAGGATGTGCTCGGCCATGACGCGCATTACTTCGGCACCACGGCGCTGGGGGTGGGGTGCTGCTATCTGGTCGGCACGCTGACCAACCGTGCGCTGGTGCGCATCGTCTCACCCGATACCCTGATGTGGAGTGGGTTGGCGCTGTTTCTGCTCGGGGTGCTGTGCATCGCGGCGGCTGCCGACACCTTGAGCCTGGTGAACATTCTTGCTGGCATCATGCTGATCGCCTTCGGCCAGGGCTTTATCTTCTCCAATGCCATGGCCCGCTCGATGGCACTGTTTCCCGACCGCGCCGGGGTGGCTGCGAGCTTGCAGGGCTGCTTGATGCTGGTGTTCGGTTCGATTGCCTCGGCGACGGTCAGCGGCTTCGGGTTGGAGTCGAACCTGCCGATCGCCGGGGTGTTCGCGGTACTGATGCTGGTATCTTTTTCCGGGATGCTGGGGGCACGGGTGGCGCGCCAGGCGTCCTTGGCCTAGGGGCTTGCACGAGTCGTATAGCGCGCCCGATCAATCCAGTGGCCGGGCCAGCAGACGGTCCAGCCACTGGGCATAGGCAGCAAGCGCTGCCGGCCTCGCGCAACCGTCACCCCAGTGCTTCGTGCTCTTGCTTGTACAGTTGCAGGCCACGGGCCTGATAGTTGGCCAGAGCGGCGGGGTGGTCGAGGCTGCAGGTGTGCACCCAGACCCGCCGCGTGCCGGGCCACTCCCAGGCGCTGCGGATGGCCTGGCTGAGCAGCGGGCCGCCGAAGCCCTTGTCAAGAAACTGCGGGGCGAGGCCGAAGTAGCGGATCTCGGCGTTCTCGCCGTCGGGGCGGTGCAGTTCGTAGTAGCCGGCGATGGCGCCACGGTAGTAGGCGACCCAGGTGCGGTGGCAGTCCTGGCCGACAACCGCCAGCCACTGCTCGTCGCTCCAGCTGTTCAGGTCGTTCCAGCCCCAGGCCTTGCCCACCAGTTGGTAGAGGAAACGGTTGAGCTGCGGTTGGACGACTTCGCACTCGACGATCGTCAGGCCATCGGGAACAGGCTTGCTGCGCAGGGCGTGCGCAGAGGTCATTTCCAGGTAGTAGGTGGTCAGCGTGGTGGTCACCGGCGGGGCTCCAGGTCGGGGGCAAGCCCGCTAGCGTACCTGCCAGGACGTGAGGATCAAAGCCTGTCGGCCTTTACTCAAGCCGATGTAGGCGGGATATCGGTGGGTGTATCGACATCGCGCAGGATGCCAGGGTCGTCGAGATCCAGCACAAGACAGGCGTGAGGGTTGGCTTCGATGACCGGTCGCCCACCCTGGTCACCGTGCAGGCGGGTGAGGGCCGCCCAGAAATGACGCCCGAAGATGACCGGATGGCCACGTCGGCCTTGGTAGCACGGCAGGAGGATACGCTCGGCAGCGAGGTGACCGAGCAGGTGTTCGAAGGTGCGTGGTGCGATCCACGGCATATCGCCAAGCAGCACGGCCACGGCCGGGGCATCGATGCTGGCCAGGGCCGTGATGCCGGCCGCGAGGCTCGCTCCCATGCCATCAGCTGCCTGTGCGGCGCGTACGATGTGGACTTGCGCATCGATGCCCAGAGTTTGCGGATCATCGTCGCAGCGCACCACCACATACACCGGGTCGAAACAGGCTTGTACCTGTTTCAAGGTGCTGGCCAGTAGTCCCTGTCCATCCGCGAGCAAGGCCTTGCGCTTGTCGCTGCCAAAGCGCGTGCCGCGTCCGGCGGCGAGCACAAGGGCGGCGCAGCGAGCTCTGGCTTGGGGTTCGGTCATGGTGGGTTGTCCGAGTGTGACGGCATGGAAAGCTCGCAAGCATACCGCAGGGTCAGGTGGCAGGCAGTGTCTGTTCCCGCGCCTGCTTGGCCTTGGTGACGTTCACTGCACCAGGCAGTTCGACGCCGTTCTTGGCGGCGAGGATCTCGGCCATCACACTCACGGCAATTTCGGCTGGGGTCTTGCTGCCGATGTAGATGCCGATGGGGCCGTGCAGGCGCGCAAGGCTGGCATCGGACTCACCGAAGTGCTCGATCAGCCGCGCGCGACGCTGCTGGCTGTTGCGCCGCGAGCCGATGGCACCGATATAGAAAGCCGGGCCATGCAGCGCTTCGAGCAGGGCCAGGTCGTCGAGCTTGGGGTCGTGGCTGACCGCGACGATGCAGGTGCGCACGTCCGGGGCGAAGTCGCGCACGACATCGTCGGGCATGCCGACCAGACACTCGACACCGGCCACGTTCCAGCCGTCGATGTACTCGGGCCGAGGGTCGCAGACCGAAACACGAAAACCATTGAACAGGGCCATGGTCGCCAGGTATTCGGCCAGGGCGCCCGCGCCGATCAGCAGCAGTCGATAACCTGGACCCAGGGTGCTTGCCATGTGCTCGCCATCAACGCTGAACTGCTCCGGGGCAGCACTGGGGAGGAGGGTGGCCGCGCCACTGTGCAGGTCGAGCTGACGGCGCACCAGTTGGCCGCTGTCGAGCTGCTCAAGCAGTTGGGCCAGCGACTGCCACGATGGCGAAAACTCCAGAATCAGCTCAAGCGTGCCGCCACAGGGCAGCCCGAAGCGATGGGCCTCGTCGGCGGTAACGCCGTAGCGCACCCGCTGTGGGGTGCTGTCAGGCAGGCCGGGGCCACCGTAGGCGGTGGTGTAGCGGTGGATCAGGTCGTCTTCGATGCAGCCGCCGGAGACGCTGCCGACCACACGCCCGTCGCTGCGCAAGGCCATCATCGAGCCGACCGGGCGTGGTGACGAACCCCAGGTACGGGCGACGGTGGCCAGTAGCACGCGGTGGCCGGCTTGCAGCCAGTCCCGAGCGGTACGCAGGACCAGCAGGTCGATACTTTCCATGGGCGCTCCTTCAACGCATATGCAGCACGATCGGGCTGCTGCTGGCAGGGTCGGTATGTTCACGCAGCTTGGCCACCGCCTGTGCATCGACCGCACCACCGGTATTACCCCAGGTCGTACGGACGAAGCTCAGCACTTCGGCGATCTCCTGGTCCGACATCTGTTCACGCAGCGCGGGCATGCGGTAGGCATCCGGCACCCCGGCGGCGACGATACGCTGCGAGCCGTTGAGGGTGATATTGATTGCCGAGGCGTTTTCCTTGGCCAGCATCGAGGTCGCGCCGGCCAGTGGCGGAATCCACTCGGCCTGGCCCTGGCCGTCAAGGCCATGGCACGACGCGCAGCGGGTCACGTAGCTGTGTGCGCCCGGGGCATCGAGGCGGGTAGCCGCCGACACGGCCTGATACTGCCAGGGGGCGCCGTCGCGCTGGGGGTCGCCCGGCAGCGACTTCAGGTAGCGGGCTATCGCGCCCAGGTCGTCGTCGCTCATGAACTGCGTGGAGTTGTTGAACGCCTCGGTCATCGAACCGTACACCACCGCATGTTTGTTGCGACCGGTCTTGAGGAACTGCACGATCTCGGGTTCGCTCCAGCGCCCAAGCCCGGTGTTGTGGTCCTGACGCAGGCTCGGCGCGTACCAGCCGTCGAGCAGGGCTCCGGCGAGAAACGCCTTGCCGGAGTCGTCCAGCGCCTTCTCGTTGAAGGCAAGGCCACGTGGCGTATGGCAACTGCCGCAGTGGCCCGGGCCCTGGACGATATAGGCGCCGCGGTTCCACAGGGGGTCTTCGGTGGGCTTTTCAGCGTAGGGCTTGTCGGCGGCGAACAGGCCGTTCCACAAGGCGATCGGCCAGCGCAGGTTCAGCGGCCAGGGAATATCGCTGGGGATATTGGCCTGGTCTGACGGCTGCACGCCCTTCATGAAGAAGGCATAGAGCGCCCTCATGTCGTCATCGCTGAGCTTGGCGTAGGACGGGTAGGGCATGGCCGGGTACAGCCGGCGCCCGCCCGGCGCGACGCCGTGGCGCACGGCGCGGTCGAAGTCGGCGAGGCTGTAGCTGCCGATACCGTTGTTGCGGTCCGGGGTGATGTTGGTGGCATGGATCGCGCCCAAGGGTGTTGCCATTTCCAGGCCGCCGGCGAACGGCGCCTTGCCCGGCAGGCTGTGGCACGCCACGCAGTCGCTCAGGCGCGCGACGTATTCGCCGCGGGCGATCAGCGCCTGGTCGGGGCTTGGGGTTTCCTGCTCGAAGGGCGAGGTGACCTCGCGGGTGACATACCAGGCCAGCAGGCCTGCCGCGACAAGGCACGGCAGCGCGAGCCAGCGGGTGGTGGTTACCAGTCGGCTGTTTTTCATGAGGGCTTCCGTGTCAGGCAAAGGTATGGCGGCTCAGGGGCAGGCTGCGCGCGCGTTGGCCGGTCAGCCGCGCCACGGCGTTGGCCACCGCTGGTGCCACTGCCGGCAGCGGCGGCTCGCCGATGCCACCCATCTTCGCCCCGCTCTCGACGATGCGCACATGCACCCGGGCCATGCGCGATGGCGGCAGGATCGGGTACAGGTCGTAATTGCGCGCACGCGGCATGCCGTTGACCCACACCGCTTCCTCCACCAGCGTCTGCGACAGGCCGAGCGCCACGGCGCCGTTGACCTGATGCTCGACGATCGCCGGGTTGACGATGCTGCCCGGGTCGATCGCCTGCCAGATGTCGTGCACCTTGACCTGGCCGTTCTCGATCGACACTTCGGCAATCACCGCCGCCTCCGAACCGAACGGCGAAGCCATGGCCACGCCGCGGGCACGCTTGGTGCCATCCTCGGCGGTAAATGGCCCGCGTTTCCAGCCACCGGACAATTCGCCGACCGCCTGCAGTAGGGTGGTCAGGCGTTGATTGTCGCGCAACAGGTGCAGGCGCAGCTCGAACGGGTCGTGCCCGCCTTTGTCGGCCAGTTCATCAAGGAACGACTCATAGAAGAAGTCGTTCAGCGAATTACCGACCGAACGCCAGTAGCCCAGCATGGCCGGGCCCTTGACATAGATTTGCGCGATGCGTTTGTTGGCAATGGCATAGGACTTGCCCGCCAGGCCTTCCACGGCAGTGGGGTCGATCTTCTCGCCCTGTTTGCCGGCGATTGCCTCGGTCGGGCCCTCGGTGGCGCTGACCGCTTCGATGGCAACCGGCAGGCCCTTCTCGTCGAGCCCGGCGCGGAACTTGACCACTGCCACGGGCCGCAGCACGTCACGTACGAACTCTTCCTCGCGGGTCCAGATCAGCTTGACCGGGCGCCCGACCGCCTTGGCCAGGGCAATGGCCTGTGGGTAGGGGTTGGCCGAGTCGTACAGGAAGTGGCGCCCGAAGAAGCCGCCCAGAAGCGGCGAATGCAGGATGATCTGTTCCTTGGCAAGGCCAGTGCGCTTGACGATGTCATCGCGGAACATGTCCGGGGCCTGGTTGGGCAGCCAGACTTCGAGCGATCCATCGGGATTGAAACGCGCGAGCGCCGACGGTGGTTCGAGCTGGCCGTGGTTGAGGTACTGGTTGTGGTAGGTGGCTTCCACCTGGGTCTTGGCCCCCTTGAGCGCAGCCGCCACATCGCCTTCGTTCTCGTCATCGCGCGCCGGGCCGGTTTGCGCGGCCAGGTGATCGCGATAGGCATCGCTGGAGAAGTCGGCTGGCATCGTGCGCACCTTCGAATCGGCGCCCGGCTCCTGCCAGTCGACCTGTACCGCCTCCACGGCACGCTTGGCATGCCACCAGCGCTCTGCGACCACCGCCACGGCACCCGGCAGTACGTGCACCGAATGCACGCCCTTCATCGCCTTGACCTGCGCTTCGTTGCGCAGGCCGCCCACGGTCATGCCCAGCCGTGGCGCGTGCTGTACCGCCGCGTGGAGCATGTCGTCGACCTTGAGGTCGATACTGTACAGGGCCTTGCCGGTGGACTTGTCATAGGCATCGACACGGCGTACCGGCTTGCCGATCCAACGGAACTGGCTGGGATCGCGCAGCTTGATGCTGGCCGGATCCGGGACTGGCAGGTCCATGGCGCGCTCGGCCAGGTCGCCATAAGCGACCGAGCGGCCGGAGGCAGCATGCACCACCTTGCCCGGCTCGGTGCTCAGCTCACTGACCGGCACCTTAAGGGTGTCGGCACCGGCCTGCAGCAGCATCGCCCTGGCCAGCGCGCCAAGGCGGCGCATGGTCGGGTAGCTCATGCGCACCGACATGCTGCCGCCGGTGATGCGCAGGCCATTTTCCATCACCACGTAGGCTTCGCCGGGCGGAGCGGCATCGATCAGGAAGCTGGCCGGGTCCATATCCAGTTCTTCGCCGACGATCTGCGCCATGGCGGTGAATGTGCCCTGGCCACCTTCCATGAAGGGGCAGAGCAGGCGCACGGTGCCGTCAGGGCGGATTTCCAGGAATGCCGGCACCTGCGTGCCGCGTTCTACGGCCGCCGCGGTGGCGGCCTGCACTCGGGCCGAGCCGAGCGGCAAGCCAAAGCCGATCACCAGCGCACCGATGGCGCTACCCGCGAGAAAGCGGCGGCGCGAAAGATTGACCGGCTGATCCAGTTTCAGGTCGCGCAGTTCGGACGGGATGTCGAGGGGCGAGTTCATCAGACGCTCTCCTTGGCGGCAGGCTGGCCGGCGAGCTCATGCACCGCGGCGTGGATCGCGTTGTAGGTGCCGCAGCGACACAGGTTGACCATTGCGGCACTGATCTGCTCGTCGCTCGGCGCCGGCGTGTGCTTGAGCAGCGCGGTAGCGGCCATCACCTGGCCAGACTGGCAGTAACCACACTGGGCGACCTGATGCTCGACCCAGGCCGCGACCACTCGCTTGCCCACCGGGTCGGCCTCGATCGCTTCGATGGTGGTCACTTCACGGCCAACCACACCGGCCACCGGCGTGACACAGGCACGTACCACGTTGCCGTCCACCAGCACCGAGCAGGCGCCACATTGGGCCAGGCCGCAGCCATATTTCGTGCCGGTCATGCCCAGGTCATCGCGGATCACCCACAGCAGTGGGGTATCGGCGTCGGCGTCGACCTGATAGGTCTTCTGGTTGATGCGTAGTTCCATGGCGTTCACCCGCTGATCATCGGTTGGTGTTTCGTCGTTATAGGCAGGGCGGTGCGTCGAGGCAGTGCCCTGGGAGGAACGCCGCGCGCGCGCAGGGCGGGTTTCCGATCTGAAAACTCTAGACCTTGGCGGACAGCTTTCCTATCCATCGGGCAGCATGTTCAGAGAATCAGGCAAGAAATCAAGTGGATTGCGCTAGTGGCAGGATCGGGCGGGGGCGTCGCAGCGGAGCTGTCACGCCCACGCTGGAGGGAAAATGCCGGCATCGATATTGGATGTCGGCATCCAGGCCAGTTGAACAGGGGTTGTTGATGAGCCGCCCGCGTTGGTTATCGGCGCGCGACGGCGTGCTGGACGCACTGTTCGTAGTAGGTCTGCTTGATGGCCTTCGGCGGCAGGCGTGAGCTGCTGTTGTAGGTTTGCTCGGTGATGCCGAACGCTGTCATGCGCATCCAGGGTTTGGCGAAGCGCCGCACTTGCAGCTTCTTGCGCGCTGCATAAAGCGTCACCCCGGAGAGCTTGGCGTGCTGCGCCTCCGAGGCGATCTGCGCGCCCCAGCCGCACACGCTGCGATCGTTCTGGCTCAGCGGCCTGGCCTGGGCGCCGAATGCGGTGGCCGCCAACACGCAGCTGGCCAGGGTTGCTAGAAATACCCGCATGTTGCTGTCCTAAGCGTCTGAAGGAAAAGGGAGTTTGCCTTCGCTTTCCGCGCCTGGGGGCCAGCAATTTGCCGTCAGGCGACGGGCAGCTTAGCCTGGCCCGAGACAGGCTGGCGCAAGGAGTACCATGCCAGCGCGGCTATCCAGAGCACCGCCACGCCGTAGTTGATTCGTTGATAGAGGCCGAAGAGCTGGCCTGTTTCGGCTGCCCTTGCCATCAACGCCACCGTGCCGATGGAGACCACCGCACAGAGCAGGGAGCCGCTGGCCAGCAGCCGTGAATCAGCGATGCGCAATGCCAGCCAGACCCACAGCAGGGCGGCCAGGGTCAGCGACAGAAACATCAGCAGGCCGCTGAGGTTATGCATGTGCTGGGAGAGCGACGGCTCGGTGGGGGTGCAACCCGGATCGCAGGCGAATGCCCCAGTCCCAAGGCTCGCAACGCCGTGCAACAACACCAGCAGCGCACTCGCCAGGGCGACGTTCGAACGACGCCAACGGCGGGCCAGCCCCCAGGCGAACAAGGCAAACAGCAGTGCCAAAGGGAAGTTGTTGGCCCAGGGCGAAAATGCCGCGGTCGGTGCGCCTGTTGCCCCGAGTTGGCTCATGGCCTGCTGCAGGTGCTGGTAACCGGGGTAAGCCTGGGCGGTAAACCAAACCCCCAGTAGCAACCAGGGTGGGATGAACAGGCCGGTGGTGAGCAGGGCTCGGTCGAGTGTCGTCATAGAATGCCTTCCTTGGGCCGTGCCGCGTCATCTGGCGGCACGTAAACCCGCACACTACAGGCCTCGACGGGCGATTCGCCACTCGTTTCGCATCAGAGGCCGGTCACCAGCATCACCACCAGCACGCAGGCCAGCAGTGCCAGATAGGCCCGCGCATGCAGGGTATCGCTCAGGCGGCCCAGCAGCGGCGCAGCCAGGTGCATGCCGAGCCAGGCGCCTGCAGCCATTGCCAGTGCCGCACGCAGGTCGATATAGCCCAGCAGCCCGGCACCCAGGTTCGCTTCTGGCGCCGGCACCAGGGCATACACCAGGGTGGCGGCCAGCGCCATGGGCAATGACAGCGGGTTGGCCATGGCGGTGGCGATGCCCATGCTGGCGCCGCGCCTGCGCATCAGCGGCACGGTCATCACGCTGCCGCCGACCCCCAGCAGCGCTGCCAGTGCGCCGATCGGCAGGCCGACCAAGGCAGCCGCAGCCTTGCCCAGCGGCACCGGACCTTGGTTGCCAACGCGCATGAAACCTGGACGCAGCCACGCATCGAGCAGGCTCAGCAGCAAGTAGCCGATAAACAGCCAACGCAGCCAGGTGCTGTCCAGGTACAGGGCGGCCCAGGCGCCAGCCATTGCCCCGAGGGCGATGGCCGGAGCCAGTGGGCGCACCAGGTCCCAGCGCAACGTGCCGGCGCGCTGGTGCCGCCAGGTGGCCAGGGCGCTGCTGAAGATCATCAGCATGGCCGAGGTGGCCACGGCGATCTGCATGGCGTGCAGCGCCACCGGGGAGCCCGCCGCATGGCGGTTGAGCAGCAACGCATAGAGCAAGGGCACGGCGAAGAAACCGCCGCCGAAGCCGAACAGCAGCGTGGTGACGCCAGCACACAGGCCGAAGACACCGAGCAAGGGGTACAGCATGATCGCCAGCCTTTGTCAGGGGAGTGGAGATGCAGGGTAGGGAGACGAGGGCTGGCCAGCATTCGAGCATTGGCCAATAATCCGTGCGTTTCAGCCACGGGAGATCCCCATGCGCAATGTGCCGCTGTGCCAGGTCGATGCCACGCCACGTCCGGTGCTGGCGATCGCTACCGATTATCCGCCTGGCACGCTATTGCCACGCCACGTGCACCGGCGTGCGCAGTTCCTCTATGGCATGAGCGGTTTGATGGAAGTACTGACTGACGATGGCGCCTGGGTCGTTCCACCCTACAGCGGTGTGTGGATTCCGTCGGGCAAGCCCCATCAGGTACTGATGCGAGGGGTGAGCACGCGCAGCTTGTACATCGAGGCCGTTGCGGCGCCGAGGTTGGGGCAGGCCTGCGAGGCGCTGCTGGTCACGCCGCTGCTGCATCAGTTGCTGCTCGCCAGTGCCGAACTGCCCGCGCTGTATGACCCTCAAGGGCGCGACGGCCAACTGGTCGGCCTGATCCTGCATGAACTGCGCAGCGCCGAATGCCTGCCGCTGTTCGCGCCGATGCCAGGGGAGCCGCGCCTGGCGCTCTTGTGCCAGGCGTTTCTCGCGGCGCCTTCGATCAGTACGACGGCCGAGGCCTGGGCGATGCACCTGAACTGGAGCCCGCGGACATTCAGCCGGCGCTTTCGCGAACAGACCGGGTTGTCGTTCGGACAATGGCGTCAGCAAGCCTGCCTGATGGCAGCCGTCACGCGATTGGCAGCGGGTGAGGCGGTCACCCGGGTTGCCCTCGACTTGGGGTATGACAGCCCCAGTGCGTTTTCCAGCATGTACCGCAGGGTCATGGGCGAGGCGCCCTCGGCGGTTCGGCACAGGGCTTTGGCGGCGAGATGAAAACCCTGGCGGATGTATGTGATCGTACAACTGCATGAGCTATGATGACGGCTGTCTTTTCACGATGAAACGTACAGGGCATGACAGAGCAGCAGCTACAGGCACGGACCCGACGCAAACCGCGCAGTCTGGCGCAGGAACTGGTCACGGTGCTGACCGAACGTATTCGCAGCGGCCAACTCAAGCGTGGCGACAAACTGCCGACCGAATCGCAGATCATGGTCGAGGAGGGCGTCAGCCGCACGGTGGTGCGCGAGGCGATCTCGCGGCTGCAGGCCGCCGGCCAGGTGGAGACCCGCCACGGCATCGGCACCTTCGTGCTCGACGCGCCGAGCACCGGCGGTTTCCGTATCGACCCGGCGACCATCGTCACCCTGCGCGAGGTGCTGGCGGTCCTGGAGTTGCGCATCGCCCTGGAGATCGAGTCGGCCGGGCTCGCCGCCCAGCGCCGCAGCGACGAACAACTGACCGGCATGCGTGCTGCGCTCGACGAAATCAACGAAGGCGCCGCGCATGCCTCCGATGCGGTCTCGGCGGATTTCCAGTTCCACCTGCGCATCGCCCAGGCCAGCGGCAATCATTATTTCGCTGACATCATCAATCACCTGGGTACCAGTATCATTCCCCGCACCCGGCTCAATTCGGCGCGCCTCGCCCACGATGACCAGGCCCATTACATGAGCCGCCTGAGCCATGAGCACGAGGCCATCTATGAAGCCATTGCCCGACGCGACAGCGAAGGGGCGAAAATGGCCATGCGCCTGCACCTGAGCAACAGCCGCGAGCGGCTGCGCCAGGCGCATGAGGCGGCAGAAGCACAGGGCGTCTGACAGGCTTCAACACGCTAACCCGCTCTCATCGGTGCGTTTGTGGGCGGGGAAAGGCTCACGACTGTTTCTTCGAGAGAAATAATCAATTGCCACCCGCAGTGATTCTAAGTGTCGGGCGAATGAGTAAGGATTGATACACCCTCACTCAACCGTTCAGGTGCCACCATGAACCAGCCTCCGTCGGACCTCAAGCCCTCTCCCTGGCACGACGGCGAGCTTACGCTGCAGCGCAGCGTCGGTGCGGTCGAGCGCATGGTGGGGATTGGCAAGGTGCAGATGTCGCGTGACTTCATGCCCGACCAGCACCGTGAGTTCTATGCCCAACTGCCTTTCGTGGTGCTCGGCAGCGTCGACCCGCACGGCGATCCGTGGGCGACGCTGCGCACCGGCCAGCCCGGTTTCATGCAATCCCCCGATCCGCGCCGGCTGCTCCTGGACCTGCCCCGTGAGCCAGCCGATCCTGCGGATGCCGGGCTGGAGAACGGTGACGGCGTCGGCATGCTCGGCATCGAGTTGCACACCCGCCGACGCAATCGCCTGAACGGCTTCGTGCGCCGGGCAGACGACAGCGGTTTTACCATCGAGCCGACCCAGTCCTATGGCAACTGCCCGCGCTATATCAATCTGCGCCGCTATGTCTTCGATGACAGCGCGCCCGGCGAGCCCAGCGAGTCGAGCGAGCTGAACGCAGCGGACCGCGCGATGGTGGCCGCCGCCGACTCCTTCTACGTTGCCTCGTACGTGGTGCGCGATGGCGTGTGCCAGGTGGACGTCTCGCACCGTGGCGGCAAGCCTGGCTTCGTCCACATCGACGTCGACGGCACGCTGAGCGTGCCTGATTTCAATGGCAACCTGTTCTTCAATACTTTGGGCAACATGCTGCTCAACCCCCGTGCCGGGCTGGTGTTCGTCGACATGCGCAGCGGCGACCTGCTGCAGATGACCGGGCGCACCGAAGTGATCGTCGACGATCCACAGACACTCGCCTTCATCGGCGCCGAGCGCATGTGGCGGTTCTACCCCGAGCGGATCGTCCGCCGACCGGGAGGATTGGCGCTGCGCTGGGTCGACATGGATGACGGCATCTCGCCCAATGTGTTGATGACCGGCAGTTGGGAAGACATGCAGGCGCGCCTGAAGGCCGCGGCATTGCAGCAAAGTTGGCGTCCGTACCGGGTAACGCAGATCGTCGACGAGAGCGAGCACATCCGTTCGTTCCACCTGGCGCCCGACGATGGTCTGGGCTTGCCGGTGCGCCAGGCGGGGCAGCACCTGCCGATCCGGGTACGGTTGCCTGGGGAGGAGGCGCCATTGGTGCGCACCTACACCCTGTCTGGCGCGCCGGCCGATGATGCACTGCGCATCAGCGTCAAGCGCGAAGGTGTGGTCTCTCGGCACCTGCATGAGCAGGTCAGGATCGGCGACCTGATCGAGGCGCGTGCGCCGGCCGGAGCCTTCACCATCGATGCTACGGTGCGCCGTCCGGTAGTCTTGCTGGCCGCGGGCGTAGGGGTGACCCCCGTCTTGGCCATGGCCAGGCACCTGGTCAATGAGGGGCGGCGTACACGCTACGCCCGACCGGCCTGGGTGTTTCAATCGGCCTCGACCCGGGCACAACTGGCCTTTGCCAGTGAATTTGCAGCGCTGGTGACTGCCTCCGAGGGCAAGCTCAGGCATGTGCGCCTGCTCAGCGACGCCAGCGGTGCGGTAGCAGGCGTGGATTACGAGCGCGAAGGGCGTCTGGGCGTCGACCTGTTGCGCGAGCTGCTGCCGTTCGACGACTACGACTTCTACCTGTGCGGGCCGCAGGGGTTCATGCAGCAGATGTACGACGGCCTGCGCGCACTGGATATCAACGATGCACGGATCCACGCCGAGGCCTTCGGCCCATCGAGCCTGCGCCGCACGCGCAGTGAACAGCAGGCAGCGCCGGCCTTGCCGGCGGTGGCCACTGAGTCGGTTGCGGTGATGTTCATGGACTCGGCGAAAGAGGCGCGCTGGAACCCAGGGGATGGCTCGCTGCTGGAACTGGCCGAGCAGCGTGGCCTCGAGCCGCCTTTTGGCTGCCGTGGCGGGTCATGCGGAAGTTGTCGGACCCGTGTGCTCAAGGGGGCGGTCACCTATGCCGAGGCACCGGAGTTCGCCGTGGCGCAGGACGAGGCGTTGATCTGCTGCGCCATGCCGGCTGACGGATCCGGGCCCTTGCACCTGGCGTTGTGATAGCAAGCTGTCTCTTCGGTTGTAGGAGCAACTGTCTTGTTCAAAATCTAAAGACCAGCCCAATCCCTGTGAGGGCAACTGTCTTGTTCAAAATCTAGAAGCCAGCCCAATCCCTGTGGGAGCGGGCTTGCCCGTGAACACGGGCGTAGCCCGTGCCAGGCAGCGCGCTATCTTTTTCGCGGGCAAGCCCGCTCCTACAAGCGCGTCAGAGCGCGCGGTCGCTCCACTGACCATTGACCAGGCGTCGCAGCCCCAGTGGGTTACCGTCCTGCAGGGCCTTCGGCAGCAAGGCCTGCGGGTAGTTCTGGTAGCACACCGGACGCAGGAAGCGATCGATGGCCAGGGTGCCGACCGAAGTACCGCGGGCGTCGGAGGTGGCCGGGTAGGGGCCGCCGTGCACCATGGCATCGCTCACTTCCACACCGGTCGGGTAGCCGTTGACCAGAATCCGTCCGACTTTTTCTTCCAGCAGCGGCACCAGCCAGGCATAGGCCTCGAAGTCTTCAGGTTCGCCGATCAGGGTGGCCGTGAGCTGGCCGCGCAGGCCCAGCAGCGCGGCGCGCAACTGAGCATCGTCACTGACTTCGACCGCCACGGTGGTGGGGCCGAACACTTCTTCCTGCAGCAGCGGGTCGGCGTCCACCAGCAGGCGTGCATCGGCCTTGAACAGCTGGGCACGGGCCTGGCTGCCTGTCTGCGCCTGGCCGGCCAGGTGCTCGATGCCGGCGTGCGCTTGCAGGTGTTCCAGCCCGCTCACATAACTGCGCAGGCCCCCGGCATTGAGCAGGGTCTGCCCAGCCTGCTGCGCCAGGTGCTGGCCGAGGTCGGCGAGCAACTGGCTGAACGGCGCCGACTGCAGGCCGATCACCAGCCCTGGGTTGGTACAGAACTGACCGGCGCCCAGGCACACGGAGCCTGCCAGTTCACGGGCGATGGTCTCGCCGCGTTTGGCCAATGCGCCAGGCAGCACGATCACCGGGTTGATGCTCGACATCTCGGCGAATACCGGGATCGGCTGTGGACGTTCGGCGGCCATGCGGCACAGGGCGTCGCCGCCCTTGAGCGAGCCGGTGAAACCGACCGCCTGGATGGCCGGATGCTTGACCAGCCACTCGCCCACGCCGCCGCCGAAGACCATGTTGAACACGCCCTTGGGCATGCCGGTGCGTTCGGCCGCACGGACGATGGCGCAACCCACCAGGTCGGCGGTGGCCATGTGGCCGCTGTGCGCCTTGAACACCACCGGACAGCCGGCGGCCAGCGCAGCTGCGGTGTCGCCGCCTGCGGTGGAAAAGGCCAGCGGGAAGTTGCTGGCACCGAACACCGCCACCGGGCCTACGCCGATGCGCATCTGGCGCAGGTCGACCCGTGGCAGGGGTTGACGGTCCGGCAGTGCGAGGTCGATACGGGCACCGAGGAAATCACCCCGGCGCAGCACTTGGGCGAACAGGCGCATTTGCCCGCTGGTACGGCCGCGCTCGCCTTGAATGCGGGCAGCGGGCAGGGCGGTTTCGCGGCAAACGATAGCGACGAAGCTGTCGTCCAGCTCATCCAGTTCGGCGGCAATGGCGTCGAGGAACGCGGCGCGACGGGTGGGTGGCAACTGGCGGAACTCGGCGAAGGCAGCGGCAGCGGCTTTGGCGGCTTGATCGACTTCGTCTTCGGTGGCTTGCATGAAGCTGTAGGGCAGGGCCTCGCCCGTGGTGGCGTCCAGGCTCTGCAGGCGCTGCTGGCCGGCGGCACTGCGCTGGCCGGCGATGAAGTTGTGGCCGAGGATCTCAGGCATGGGGTGCTCCTGTAGTCGCTGAAGGAATAATGTTGTCTGGGCGGGTTCGCTTGCCCCCCAGTGGGAGCGGGTTCACCCGCGAAGCAGACGACTCGGTGTATGGCACCGGCGGCGCCGGTGTTCGCGGGTAAACCCGCTCCCACAGAGAGAACGCTGTCAGGTAATCGGTGCCGGGTTGAACAGGGTGATGTCGTTGTGCAGCTTGTGCCGCTCGGCCCAGGTCTGCTTGCGGCCGCTGGCAACGTCCAGGTAGTAGTGGAACAGCTCCCAGCCCAGCTCCTCGATGCTTGCTCGACCGCTGGCGATGCGCCCGGCATCGATGTCGATCAGGTCCGGCCAGCGCTGGGCCAGTTCGCTGCGGGTGCAGACCTTGACCACGGGGGCCATGGCCAGCCCGTAAGGTGTGCCGCGACCCGTGGTGAACACGTGCAGGTTCATGCCCGCTGCCAGTTGCAGGGTGCCGCAAACGAAGTCGCTGGCCGGCGTCGCGCAGAAGATCAGGCCTTTGCGTGCGACGCGCTCGCCTGGGCCGACCACGCCCTGGATCGCAGCGCTGCCGGACTTGACGATCGAGCCCAGGGACTTTTCGACGATATTCGAGAGCCCGCCTTTCTTGTTGCCCGGCGTGGTGTTGGCGCTGCGGTCGGCTGCACCCTGTTGCAGGTAGCGGTCGTACCAGTCCATTTCGCGTACCAGCGCTTCGGCCACTTCCGGGGTTTCGGCGCGGGAGGTGAGCATGTAGATGGCGTCGCGGACCTCGGTGACCTCCGAGAACATCACCGTGGCACCGGCGCGCACCAGCAGGTCGGCGGCATAGCCCAGCGCCGGGTTGGCGGTGATGCCGGAGAAAGCGTCGCTGCCGCCGCACTGCATGCCCAGGATCAGCTCACTGGCCGGCACCGTTTCGCGACGGCGCTGGTCGAGCTTCTTCAGGCGGGCTTCAGCCAGCTGCATGATCTGTTGGATCATCTCGACGAAACCCAGCGAAGCGTCCTGCAGGCGATACAGCCAGGGCTCGCTGAGGTCCACGGACGGGTCGTCTTCGTGCATCACCTGGCCGGCCTGCAGCTTTTCGCAACCCAGGCTGATGACCAGGGCTTCGCCGCCCAGGTTGGGGTTGCGCGCCAGGTTGCGCACGGTGCGGATGGGGATATAGGCGTCACGCGCGTTGATCGCCACGCCACAGCCGTAGCTGTGGGTGAGGGCGACCACGTCATCGACGTTGGGGTACTTGGGCAGCAGCTCGTCGCGGATGCGTTTGACCGCGTGGTCGAGCACGCCGGTCACGCATTGCACGGTAGTGGTGATGCCGAGGATGTTGCGGGTACCGACGGTGCCGTCGGCGTTGCGATAGCCTTCGAAGGTAAAGCCTTCAAGTGGTGGCAGGGCCGCGGGCACTGCGTCGCAGCGCGGCAGGCTGTCGAGTTCGGGGGCGGCGGGCATCGATAACTGGGTTTCCTGAACCCAACTGCCCTGACGCAGGTCTTGCAGGGCATAACCGATGATCTGTCCATAGCGGCGTACAGGCTCACCCTGGTGGATGTCCACGGTGGCGACCTTGTGGCTTTGCGGCACGCCCTCGACCAGGGTCAGGCCATCGGCGAAGCGCGCACCTTCGCCCAGGCCACCGTCATTGACCACCACCACGACATTGTCGTCATCGTGCAGGCGGACGTAGCGGGGCGACTCGGAATGTTCGATCAACTGCATGGTCAGGCCCTTCTTGTCATTTCTTTCAGGCTTTTATCCGGCTACCGACGCCCGTTGCGGGGCGTCGGCGTGCTTCAGGTTATTGGCGCGAGCCGGCCAGTTCGGCGTTCGGCGCCGCTTGCGGCCCGGCTTCTTCCTTGAGCTCGATGCGCTTGATCGGGCCGACGATCACCAGGTAGCTGAATACCGCTACCAGCGCATTGGCGCCCACGTACACCAGCGCCCATTTGAACGAGCCGGTGGCGCTGATGATGTAGCCGATGACGATCGGCGTGGTGATCGACGCGATGTTGCCGAAGGTGTTGAACAGGCCACCCGAGAGCCCCGCGATCTGTTTGGGCGAGGTGTCGGCGACCACGGCCCAGCCCAGGGCGCCGATGCCTTTGCCGAAGAAGGCCAGGGTCATGAAGCCGACCACCATCCACTCGGCGTCGACGTAGTTGCAGAAGACCATGGTGGTCGACAGCAACAGGCCGCAGACGATGGGCAGTTTGCGCGAGAAGGTCAGCGAGTTGCCGCGGCGCAGCAGCCAGTCCGACAGCACTCCGCCCAGCACTCCACCGATGAAGCCGCAGATGGCCGGCAAGGAGGCGATGAAGCCGGCCTTGAGGATGGTCATGCCGCGCTCCTGCACCAGGTACACCGGGAACCAGGTCAGGAAGAAGTAGGTGATGGCGTTGATGCAGTACTGGCCCAGGTACACGCCCAGCAGCATGCGACTGGTCAGCAGTTGCTTGATGTAGCCCCATTTCGGGCCGTCGTTGCTGCGTTTCTGGTCCATGTCCACCAGGCCGCCGTTTTGCTCGATGTGCTCGAGTTCGGCCTGGCTGATGCGTGGGTGCTGGCGAGGGTTGTAGATGGTCTTCATCCATACCATCGAGAACAGGATGCCAAGGGCGCCCATGACCACGAACACATGCTCCCAGCCGAAGGTGAACACGATCCAGCCCATCAGCGGTGCGAACAGCGCGGTGGCGAAGTACTGCGCCGAGTTGAAGATCGCCGAAGCCGTGCCGCGTTCGGCGGTGGGGAACCAGGCCGCAACGATCCGGGCATTGCCCGGGAACGACGGGGCTTCGGCGAAACCGACCAGAAAGCGCAGGGTGAACAGGGTGACGACCGCCCAGGCCACCGGCAGGCCGCCGACGAAACCTTGCAGCAAGGTGAACAGCGACCAGGTGAAGATGCTGAATGCGTAGACGTTCTTCGAACCGAAGCGGTCGAGCAACCAGCCGCCGGGAATCTGCCCGGCCACGTAGGCCCAGCCGAAGGCGGAGAAGATGTAACCGAGGGTGACCGCGTCGATGCCCAGATCCTTCTGCAGGCTTGAACCGGCGATGGCGATGGTGGCGCGGTCGGCATAGTTGATCGTGGTCACCAGGAACAGCATGAACAGGATCAGGTAGCGTACATGCGTCTTTTTCGTCGCTTGCATGCTGGTGTTCTCCCACTATTTATTGTTGTGCGGGGCATTCGGATTGTGGGCCGGAGCGCGGGTGGCACTCCGGCAGCGGCATTGGCAGGCCGCGGGGCTGCGCTTATTGCGGGCCCATCTTGTCCATCAGGGCGGCGAGCATTTCGTACTCTTCGCCGGTCAGGTCGGTCAGCGGGGTGCGTACCGGGCCTGCATCGTAGCCAGCAAGCTTGGCGCCGGCCTTGACGATGCTCACGGCGTATCCGGCCTTGCGGTTGCGGATGTCCAGGTATGGCAGGAAGAAGTCATCGATCAACTTGCCGACCGTGGCGTGGTCGTCGCGGGCGATGGCGTTGTAGAAGTCCATTGCGGTCTTGGGGACGAAGTTGAACACGGCCGAGGAGTAGACCGGCACGCCCAGCGCCTTGTAAGCCGCAGCATACACCTCGGCGGTCGGCAGGCCACCCAGGTAGCTGAAGCGATCGCCCAGGCGGCGACGAATCGACACCATCAGCTCGATATCACCCAGGCCATCCTTGTAGCCGATCAGGTTCGGGCAGCGCTCAGCCAGTTTTTCGAGCTGTGCAGCGTTCAGGCGGCAGACGTTGCGGTTGTAGACCACCACACCGATCTTCACCGAATTGCACACGGCCTCAACGTGGGCGGCTACGCCGTCCTGGCTGGCTTCGGTGAGGTAGTGCGGCAGCAGCAGCAGACCTTTGGCTCCCAGGCGCTCGGCTTCCTGGGCGTACTCGATGGCCTGGCGGGTAGCACCGCCCACGCCAGCCAGGATGGGTACGGAGGTGGCGCAGGTATCGACGGCGGTCTTGATCACCTGGCTGTATTCGCTGGCAGCGAGGGAGAAGAATTCACCGGTGCCACCGGCGGCGAACAGTGCGCTGGCACCATAGGGGGCCAGCCATTCCAGGCGCTTGATGTAGCCGGCGGGGTTGAAGTCGCCCTGGGCGTTGAAGTCGGTGACAGGGAACGACAGCAGGCCGTGGGAGAGGATGGATTTCAGTTCTTGTGGATTCATTGTTGTAGGCATCCTGTGGGCGCTTGGGTAAGAAGGTGTACCAAGGTGAGAGGTAAGTTATCGTACAACTTGTACGATGACTAGCCCTGCCCGAGAAATTTTTGCAGCGATCCCTATCCGCTGGGCCCTGTCGCGGTGCGCGGCGGCTGCCGGCGGATCACCTGGAACTGCCCTTTTGTGGGAGCGGGCTCGGTCCGCGATAGCGCCGCAACAGCCAACCGAAACGGCCGATCGTGCACTGCGGTCGATCAGTCATCGTATGTCTTCAGGAAAAAAAAGATCGCGGAGACAGGCACAAGCCCGCCGCCCGCTTCCACGGGAGGTGTTCTGGGACCAGCAGAGGGTGACCGGGGAAGCGGGGGCGACCTTGCGCCGCCCCGCGATCAAAGCTAACGAAGAGGGGGTCAGGCCGCCTGGTGGCGTTTGCTGGCCTGGGACTTGCGGACCTGGGCGCGGCAGGCGTCGCCGAAGGCTTGGAACATCTTGATCGAATCCGGGTTCTTCGCCGCTTGCCACTCGGGGTGCCACTGCACCGCGAACAGGAAGGGCGAAATGCTCGGTGCATGAATGGCCTCGACCAGGCCATCTTCGGCGTGGGCAATCGGCTCGATGCCTTCGCCGAGGTTGCGCAGACCCTGACCGTGCAGCGAGTTCACGCGGATCTCGTCGGTGCCCAGGGTTTCACGCAACCAACTGCCGGGTTTGATCTTCACCCCGTGGGAGGCGGCGTATTGCACGTCTACCGGGTCTTCAGGGTTTTCGCGATGGTCGTTGAAGCCTGGTTCGGCGTAGACCTTCTGGTAGATGTCACCACCCAGGGCCACGTTGATTTCCTGCATGCCGCGACAAATGCCGAAGATCGGCAGGCCGCGGGCGATGGCCAGTTGCACCAGGGGGATGTCGAACAGGTCGCGGTTCTTGTCCTGGGCCTTGCCGGGGGTTTCGTTCTCCTGGCCATAGAGAGCCGGATCGATATTGCTGCCGGCGCCGGTCAGGTAGATGCCGTCGGCCATGTCCAGGTACGCCTCGAGGGCGTCGGTGCCGCAGCAGGTAGGGACCAGGACCGGGATGCAGTCGGCGAAATCGACCAGGGGAGTGATGTATTTATGGGTCATGACCTGATAGTCGTGACCTTTGCGCTCTTGGCTGCCCATGGTCATCAGGACGACGGGCTTGCGCAGGGAGGGTTGCTTGTTGCCAATGTTGCTGTTGGACATATGTCACCTTGGGACAGGTTTTACCTGTCGTTGTTGTGCAGGTCCGCGGCCTTGGGCCCTTGATGCGTGACCTGTGGTCCCGAGCACTGCCGGCGCGGCTTGAAGGCTGCGGAACCGGTCGGGACATGCTTCATAGCTTGCCAGAGCCGTTTAATATGTCAAACGACTGGCGCGTCGGCTTTATGGGGTAATCGGCCTGTTTTCGGGGGCTCTAACTGCTGCAAGCCTGAGCCGACAAGGCTTTGGTAGGGGCGTAGGTCAATAATATTTAACGATGCAGTCGGGTCTTTGCAGCGCTGCAATAAACCTGGCGTTTGCGGCGCTTGCCGGATTTGACAGCTCACCCTCGCCGAGGGAAGAGTGGCAGGCAGTGCTTGGGCCATCGCCATTTCAAATCCAATAAAGGGAGCTTCAGATGTCCGCACCGTCCACAGGTCCTGTCGTACGTGTTCCTCTTGCGCAGTTGCAGGAGCGGTTGCAGCAGATCTTCCAGCGTCATGGATGCAGCGAGGCAGTGGCGGCAGTGCTGGCCGCCAACTGCGCCAGCGCCCAGCGCGATGGTGCGCACAGTCATGGTGTGTTCCGCATGCCGGGTTATGTCTCGACCCTGACCAGCGGCTGGGTCGATGGCGCTGCGGTGCCCGAGGTCACGGATGTCGCTCCAGGCTTCGTGCGGGTCGATGCCAGGGGCGGTTTCGCCCAGCCAGCCCTGGCGGCGGCACGCACGCTGTTGGTGGAGAAGGTGCGGCAGGCGGGTATTGCCGTGCTGGCTATCCATAACTCCCACCATTTCGCGGCGCTCTGGCCAGATGTGGAACCCTTTGCCGAAGAGGGCCTGGTTGCATTGAGTGTGGTCAACAGCATGACCTGCGTGGTGCCCCATGGCGCACGCAAACCGTTGTTCGGCACCAATCCCATCGCCTTCGCGGCGCCGTGCCAGGGGCTCGCCCCGATCGTCTTCGACATGGCCACCAGTGCCATGGCCCATGGCGATGTACAGATCGCTGCGCGCCAGGGTGAGCAATTGCCGCCAGGTGTCGGCGTCGATGCCGAAGGTGAGCCGACCACCGATCCCAAGGCGATTCTCGAAGGCGGCGCCTTGCTGCCGTTCGGTGGGCACAAGGGCTCGGCGCTGTCGATGATGGTCGAACTACTCGCGGCGGCGCTGACGGGCGGGCATTTTTCCTGGGAGTTCGATTGGTCGCAACATCCAGGCGCCAAGACCCCCTGGACCGGGCAGTTGATCATTGTCATCGACCCGAGCAAGGCCGAAGGCGGGCGTTTTGCCGAGCGCAGTCGTGCATTGGTGGAGCAGATGCACACGGCGGGGTTGTCGCGTTTGCCGGGGGAGAGGCGGTTCAGGGAGCGGGCGGTTTCGCAGCGCGAAGGCGTGGCGGTCAGCGAGCAGGAGTGGCAGGGGCTAGAACGTTTGCTGGCGTCGGATCGACCGATGTAGCGTACCCATCCTTGCGAGCATCAAGCTGGCGCGCTCCCATAGGTGGCACGCCAGCATTCAGACGCTTTGCTCTGCGCGTAGTACCGCGCTAGAACTTCACATCCATCGCCACCTCGAAGGTGCGCGGCGCGCCCATGTAGTACTGCTGCCCATAAGCCTGCTTGGCATACACCTCATCGGTGAGGTTGCGGACGCGACCGGTGAGGGTGGTGCGTTGGTCCAGGCGATAGCGGGCGAAGGCGCCGAACAGGGTGTAGGCGGGGGCCTTCAGGCTGTTGGCGTTGTCGGCGTAGACCGAGTCTACGTAGCGAGCATCCACGCCGGCCGACCAGTCTTGAGTGAAGGCATAGCTCAACCACAGGTTGGCGACGTTGGCCGGCACGTTGACCGGCGCATTGCCTTTGCGAGATACCGACACGCCGCCCACCGCTTCGTTGAATTCATCGTATCGGGCATCGACATAGGCGTAGTTGGCCTCGGCCAACAGCTTGGGCGTGACCTGCAGGCGCCCGGACAGCTCGATACCGCGCGAGGTCTGCTGGCCCGCCTGCACCGTCAGGTTGGGGTCGTTGGCGTCACGCACCGCGAAATCCTTGCGCACGATCTGGTAGACCGCCACGGTGGCGGCGCCGCGTCCGTCAAGGAAGTCGAACTTGCTGCCGGCCTCCCACTGCTCGCCCTTGGACAGGTCGAACAAGCCGACGTTGGAATAGGTCGCCGATGCCAGCGAACCGGCTGGCAGGTCGGCGGAGTTGCTGTACTGCAGATAGACACTGGCTGTCGGGGTCAGCTCGTAGGTCAGGCCGATGCGTCCGGACAGCGGCTCCCAGCGGCGCTCGAAGTAGGCCGGCGAGCTGGGGCTGACCGGGCCATAGTTGGTGACCTGCATGTCCAAGTAGTCGTAGCGCAGGGCCGTCAGCAGGGCCAGGCGGTCGGTCAGTTGCAGGCGGTTCTCGGCGAACAGTGCGCGATTGAGCACCTCGTTGCGTCGCTGTTTGGTCAGGCCGCGATTGACGCCCGGAATGTCGTAGAAGCTGCCGGGGTCGAAGTGATCCGGATCGACCACGTCGCTGTAGCTGCCCGAGGTCGGGTACAGGGTCTGGTGCATGCTCGACCAGTCCAGCCCCAGCGACCACTGGCTGCTCAGCCCGAACAGGCTGTTGTCGTGGCGCAGCTCGACGCGATCGCCGATCACGCTCTGCTGGTGGCGCTGCAGGTAGGGGCTGGAGCGCACCACGTTGCCGGCACTGTTGTAACGGTAGCTTTCAAGATTGCGGTAATCACGCTGGGCATTGTAGTGGTAGAGGGTGTTCTGCACGCTGGTGCTGTCGCTCACCTGGTAATCGAGGATCGAGCGCAGCCAGCGCACTCGCTGCTCGTAGCGTCCGTCGGCGACATTGTAGTTCTCGAAGCGGCGGCTCTTGTCGATCTTCATGGTGCTGCGCCCCGGCAGGATGGGCGAACCCCAGTAGGGGCTGTCCTCTTTGTCTTCCTGGTACTCCAGGGCCAGGGTGTGGGTGAGGTTGGGCGAGAGGTCGCTGAGCAACGAGAAGGCCAGGCTGTCGGTGTTGCGCTGGTTGCGGTCAATGTAGCCATTGCCCTGGCTGTGGCTGAAGTCCAGGCGCGCGAAATGGCGGGCATCGGCGGGGTTCTCGGCCAGGGCCTGGTTGATGCCGAAGGCGACTTCCGAGTCGTCGTAGCTGCCGTAGCGGATGCGCCCATCAAGGGTTTGCGCTTCGCGGCTGGCGAGCTTGGTGATGTAGTTGATCGAGCCACCCACGGCACCGGCGCCATGCAGGAACGACGACGGTCCGCCGATCAGCTCGACCCTATCCAGCACCCAGGCATCCACCGGACGGGTGGCGCTGCTGTAGCCCAGGTTGATGCCGTTGTAGAGCTGGGTCACCTGGTTCTGGGTGAAGCCACGGTAGGCGACGAAACCACCGTAGCCGGGGTTGGCCGAGGCGTTGACGCCGGTCATGGCGTTGATCACATCTTGGCTGTCCTTGGCGTCACGCTGCTCGATCACCCGGCGGTCCGATACGCTGACCGAAGCGGGTGTCTGCCGTGCGGTGAGGCCCAGGCGCGAGCCGGTACGGATCGGTTCGTCCAGTTGCACGCCGGAGGGCGCCTGCTGTTCGGCGTCGATGGTGGTGGCGTCGAGTTGCACGGGGGCGACGTCAGCCCAGGCACAGGTGCAGGTGGTGCCCATCAGGAGCACCAGAGAAGTGTTGCGGATCATGTTGTAGTGATTCCACGCAAAGGTCATGGCTGACCCGCGGGCACGGGCGTGCCCGCCTGGGGTCAGGCGAGGGGCGCTGCTGCGGGGAAATCGGAAGGGGATGCGCGGGGCGGGATGGCGGGGCGCAGGTAGCGCGGCGGCGGCTGCGCCCAACTGCGCACGATGATCGGCGAGGGGGGCCCGCTGTGTGCTGCTGGGAATGACCACAGGCTACCGGTCAGCGGCACGGCCAGTGCAAAGGAGGAGCACACCGGGCAATCGAGCTGGGCCATGTGCTGGTCGCTGTTGCTGTCGCCCAGGTCGATGGCCGGGCCTTTGCCGGTACTGTCGAGGGCGCAGAAACCACCGTCCAGGCCCGACAGACGCAGGCCACTCATCTGGCCGTGGTGCAGGCCACAGAGCAACAGGCTGAACAGAACGCTGGCATAGAGCGTCCACGCGGTCAGCGAACGTGTCCGACGGGTGGTTTTCATGGCCGCGAATCTACCATTCGGATGGCGGGGAGGGTGGCGGTGTTGGTGTGGTCGATTGTCGCAGCGCCGTGGCGAATATCGCGGTGCCGTTTTCGCGGGTAAGCCTGCTTGAAGCACTCTGCAGCCACTGACGCAGCCCCTGGGCCCATAAGCACCGAAACCGGGCTCAAGGCCGCTCCGCGGTTGTGCGCGGCGCCCTATCCCGGAGCGGCGACCGAAAAATTTCATCTTCGTTCATCTGCGGAGTTGGCCCGCAACCTGCTATATCAGTTCAGCAATTCAGACAAGCGGTCATTGCGTACCCCATCGTAGGTAAACGCGACAGATCAGCCAATATTTAGCCACACCACGGATTTCAGGGGCTGCAGGATGTCGTCCGCGCAACAATTCGAACAATCTGAAGGCGATAGCGGCTGGAGTGCTCACCTGCAATTGCGCTTCGTCAAGCGCGGGGACGTGACTCGCCTTGGTGCGCGCAAACATTACGGCCCTCTTTTGGTGCAGCGCCCGTTCTATCCTGAAGGCGCGCCGTGTCATGTCTACATCCTTCACCCGCCCGGCGGCATCGTCGCAGGTGACCGACTCGAACTCGATATCCATCTGGAAGCTGGCAGCCACGCGCTGCTGACCATGCCGGGCGCGAGCAAGTTCTACCGCAGCATCGGTCCGACCGCGCAGCTGGCGCAACGCTTCCACCTGGCGGCTGACAGCACGCTGGAATGGCTGCCTCACGACAGCATCTTCTTCGACGGCGCCCGCGCCCGGCTCGACAGCCGTTTCACCCTTGAACCCGGCGCTCGCCTGCTGGCCTGGGAAACCTTGTGCCTGGGCCGTCCGGTAATGAACGAGCACTTCGATCATGGCGCCCTCGACAGCCGACTGCAGGTCGAGCTGCCCCACGAGCCGGGGCTCCACGAGCGCCTGCGCGTAGAGGGCGGGCATCTGGAAAAACTCGGCGGTTATCCGCTGGTCGCGACCTTCTGCGCCGCACCTGCCGACACGCACCTGCTCGAGCAGGTACGCCAGGTGCTCGACGACGTGGACACTCCGGCTGGCGCGACCCTGCTCGGGCCGTTGCTGGTGATTCGCCTGCTCGATAACGACAACCAACATGTGCAACGTACCCTGCAGCGCCTCTGGCATCTGTTGCGCCCGGCCGTCCTGGGCCTGGCGCCGAGCCCGCCGCGCATCTGGGCCACCTGAGAGAGCCTCCCATGGAGCTGACCCCGAGAGAGAAAGACAAACTGCTGCTGTTCACGGCCGCGCTGGTCGCCGAGCGCCGCCTGGCCCGTGGATTGAAGCTCAACTACCCGGAAGCTGTGGCACTGATCAGCGCCGCAGTGATGGAGGGCGCGCGTGACGGTCGCACGGTCGCCGAACTGATGAGCCTGGGCCGCGAGGTGCTCAGCCGTGACCAGGTCATGGAGGGCGTGCCGGAGCTGATCCCCGACGTCCAGGTGGAAGCGACCTTCCCCGATGGCACCAAGCTTGTGACGGTCCACGAGCCTATCGTCTGACGCTGCCCAGGAGGCATTCATGATTCCCGGAGAAATCCAGGTCGCCGCAGGCGACATCGAACTCAATGTCGGCCGTGAAACGGTCAGCGTCAGCGTTGCCAATCATGGCGACCGCCCGGTGCAGGTCGGCTCGCACTACCACTTCTACGAAGTCAACGATGCGCTGGTGTTCGAGCGCGAACCAGCCCGGGGCTTTCGCCTGGACATCCCCGCCGGCACCGCCGTGCGTTTCGAGCCTGGCCAGTCACGTACCGTGCAGTTGGTGGCCTACGCTGGCAAGCGTGAGGTGTATGGCTTCCAGGGCAAGGTGATGGGCGCGCTGGAGGGCAAGGCATGAGCCGTATTTCCCGTCGGGCCTACGCCGACATGTTCGGGCCCACCGTCGGCGACCGCGTGCGCCTGGCCGATACGGCGCTGTGGGTCGAAGTCGAGAAGGACTTCACGATCTATGGCGAGGAGGTCAAGTTCGGTGGTGGCAAGGTCATTCGCGATGGCATGGGGCAGGGCCAGATGCTGGCTGCCGAAGCTGTGGACCTGGTGCTGACCAATGCGCTGATCATCGATCACTGGGGGATCGTCAAGGCCGACATCGGCGTGCGCGGAGGGCGTATCGTCGCCATCGGCAAGGCGGGCAACCCGGACATTCAACCCGGCGTCACCATCCCGGTTGGCGCAGCGACGGAAGTGATCGCCGCCGAGGGCAAGATCGTCACCGCAGGCGGCATCGACACACACATCCACTTCATCTCCCCGCAGCAGGTGGATGAAGCCCTGACCAGCGGCGTCACTACCTTCATCGGCGGCGGCACCGGTCCGGCGACCGGTACCAACGCCACCACCTGTACGCCGGGGCCCTGGTACCTGGCGCGCATGCTCCAGGCTGCCGACAGCTTGCCGATCAACATCGGTTTTCTCGGCAAGGGCAACGTCTCCAAGCCCGAACCGCTGCGCGAGCAGATCGCGGCCGGTGCCATGGGCATGAAATTGCACGAAGACTGGGGTTCGACGCCGGCGGCCATCGATTGCTGCATGAGCGTGGCCGAAGAGATGGACATCCAGGTCGCGATCCACAGCGATACGCTCAACGAATCCGGCTGCATCGAGGACACCCTGGCAGCGATTGGCGATCGCACCATCCACACCTTCCACACCGAAGGGGCGGGCGGTGGTCATGCGCCGGACATCATTCGCGCGGCGGGGCAGGCCAACGTGCTGCCGTCCTCGACCAACCCGACGTTGCCCTACACCATCAACACCGTGGATGAGCACCTGGACATGCTCATGGTCTGCCACCACCTGGACCCGAGCATTGCCGAAGACGTGGCCTTTGCCGAGTCGCGCATCCGCCGCGAGACCATCGCCGCCGAGGACATCCTCCACGACATGGGCGCGTTCTCCATGACGTCGTCCGACTCCCAGGCCATGGGCCGGGTCGGCGAAGTGGTACTGCGGACCTGGCAGGTGGCCCACCAGATGAAGGTGCGGCGTGGGCCCCTGGCCCCGGACAGCAGCTACAGCGACAACTTCCGGGTCAAGCGCTACATCGCCAAGTACACCATCAATCCGGCGCTGAGCCATGGCATCGCGCACGAGGTCGGTTCGGTGGAGGTGGGCAAGCTGGCCGACCTGGTGGTCTGGTCGCCAGCGTTCTTCGGTGTCAAGCCGTCGGCGGTGATCAAGGCCGGCCTGATCGTCACGGCGCCCATGGGCGATATCAACGGCTCGATCCCGACCCCGCAGCCGGTGCACTACCGCCCGATGTACGCAAGCTTCGGTGCAGCTCGCCACGCCACGCGCATGACTTTCCTGCCCCAGGCCGCCATGGACCGTGGGCTGGCCGAGGAGCTCGGGCTGCGCAGCCTGATCGGGGTCACCCGCGGCTGTCGCCGAGTGCGCAAGGCCGACATGGTGCATAACGGCCTGCAACCGTTGATCGAGGTCGATGCCCAGACTTACCAGGTGCGCGCCGATGGCGAGTTGCTGGTGTGCGAACCGGCCAGCGAACTGCCGCTGGCCCAGCGTTATTTCCTGTTCTGAAGGAGCAAGCATGATTGTCCTGACCCGCCGTGTCGTCGAGGCTGCCTCGGTCACCGGTACTGTCACCCTGGATGTGGACAGCCGAATCAAGAGCCGCCTGCGCGTGACCCTCGACGATGGCCGCGATGCCGGCCTGATGCTTGAGCGCGGCCATCTGCTGCGCGGTGGCGAACTGCTCGCCGATGCCGATGGCCAGCATCTGGTGCAGGTGCTGGCGGCACCGGAGCGTGTGTCCACGGTGCGCTGCGCCGATCCGTTGTTGCTGGCGCGTGCGGCCTATCACCTGGGCAATCGCCATGTGCCGTTGCAGATCGAGGCCGGCTTTTTGCGCTACCAGCATGATCATGTGCTGGACGAAATGGTGCGCGGCCTGGGCCTTGAGGTGCTGATCGAGCAGGCGCCGTTCGAGCCGGAGGCTGGCGCCTACCAGAGCGCCCCTCACGGCCACGCCCACGATCATCCCTTCGTTCGCCTGTAATCCTTCCGAATTGCTTTGGAGCACACAATGAAAAAAGCCCTTGCCCTGGCGTTACTGATGATTGCCTTGCCAGCCTTCGCCCACCCCGGCCACGACAACAACCCGCTGCAGGATGGCCTGCTGCACCCGCTGACAGGCCTGGACCACCTGCTCATGCTGCTGGGTACCGGCGTATTGGCCGCGCTGACCCGACGCAACCTGAGCTTGCCCCTGGCCACGCTCTCGGCGATGTTCGGCGGCGCGGTGCTGGGGCATCTGTTCGGTGACCTGGTCGGTGTCGAAACGATGATCTCCATTTCGCTGGTGGTGGCCGCCTGCGCCATGCTGCTGCCCAACCGCCAGGTGCTGCTGGCCCTGGCCATGCCGGTGTTCGCCCTGTTCCATGGCTGGGCCCACGGCGTGGAAGCGACGCCCAGCGCGTTCTGGATGTTCAGTGCAGGCTTCGTCACCGTCAGTGCGCTGCTGCTGGTGGTCGGGTTCGGCGTAGGCTGTCTGCTGCGCCGCCACAGCAAGCTGCAGAAGCTGTTCGGTGGTGGCTTGCTGGCCGGCGCCGCGTTCGTGCTGGCCGGCTGATGAGCAGCGACCTGGCGCTGTTGCGTCTGCTGCAACTGGCGAGCCCGGGCCTGCCGGTGGGTGGTTTCACCTACTCGCAAGGTCTGGAGTGGGCCGTCGAGGCCGGTTGGGTGCGTGACACGGCCGGCTTTTGTGCCTGGCAGCGTGAGCAGTTGCACGACACCCTGGGCTGTCTCGACTGGCCGTTGCTGGCGCGCCTCTACCGCGCATGCCAGGACGATGATGCCGAGGCCTTCGCACGCTGGACCCAGTTTCTGCTGGCCAACCGCGAGACGGCCGAGCTGCGGCTTGAAGAACGCCAGCGGGGCAGCGCCCTGGCGCGGCTGCTCGATGGCTGGCAACTGGCCCAGGCGCCGGCCTGGCGTGAGAGCATCGAGCTATCCCAGCTCGGTGGCATGGCCTGGCTGGGCGCGCACTGGTCGATCCCGCTGCGCGACCTGGCCCTCGGCCATGGCTTCGCCTGGCTTGAAGGCGCCGTCATGGCCGGGGTCAAGCTGGTGCCTTTCGGCCAGCAGGCGGCCCAGACCTTGCTGCGCGACTTGGGCGCCGAGTTGCCCGCCGTGCTCGACCAGGCTCTGACCCTTGGCGATGACGAACTGGGCGGCGGCCTGCCGCTGCTGGCCATTGCCTCGTCACGACACGAAACCCAATACACCCGTTTGTTCCGTTCCTGAGGACTGCCAACATGCAAAGCTATCAGCAACCCCTGCGCGTCGGTGTCGGCGGCCCGGTCGGCTCCGGCAAGACCGCGCTGCTCGAGGCCCTGTGCAAGGCCATGCGTGATCATTACCACATCGCCGTGGTGACCAACGATATCTACACCAAGGAGGACCAGCGCATCCTCACCGAGGCCGGTGCCTTGGAGCCTGAGCGTATCGTTGGCGTCGAGACCGGCGGCTGCCCGCACACCGCGATTCGCGAAGACGCCTCGATGAACCTTGCGGCGGTCGAGGCGCTGGCGCGCAAGTTCGGTAACCTGGAGGTGATCTTCGTCGAGAGTGGGGGCGATAACCTGAGCGCCACTTTCAGCCCGGAACTGGCCGACCTGACCATCTACGTGATCGACGTTGCCGAAGGCGAGAAGATCCCGCGCAAGGGCGGGCCGGGCATCACCAAGTCGGACTTCCTGGTGATCAACAAGACCGACCTTGCACCTTATGTCGGGGCTTCGCTGGAAGTGATGGAGCGCGACACCAACCGCATGCGCCCCGAGCGACCCTGGACGTTCAGCAACCTGAAGAAGGGTGACGGGTTGCAGGCGGTGATCGATTTCATCGTCGATCGCGGGATGCTGGGGGTGCGGGGGTAAGCCTTCTCTGAGCTTGACTCAGTCCCTGTGGCGGCGGCGGTTCGCCGCTCCCACAGGTCCTTTGTCAGGCCGCGATCTTCGACGGATCGGTCTGCAACAACCAGCGACTGCGCTGCGATTGCAGCAGCCCTTCGAGCAGCGACACACCGCGATCGCGCTGGGCGATGCGGTCCTGCTCGAATGCATCCCTGAGCAGGTTCAGCACGTTGCGCGACTGGGTCACTGCCTTGGGCGTGGTCACGTCGCTTTTCAGGTCGCCATCGACATAAGTGAGGATCCGCTCTTTCTGGCTCGCCTGCTGGGTCGCGCTGGCTTCCACCAGTTGGCCTTTGTCATAGGCCAGGCGGGTGGTGCTGCTGGCCTGGTCGTCGATCAGGTGGTAGCTGTAGTTCTGCGACTCGCGGTCGCTGCCCAGCACCAGGTTGGTCAGCGGATTCAGGCCGCGGTGGAACGAGGCGGTGAGTTTGCTCTGCTGGTTCTGCTCCACCGACCGGTCCTGCAGGCCACGGTTCTTGACCGTGGTGCTCTGCGAGGTGCTGAAGGTGAAACTGTCGGTTTCGTCCAGGCGCATCGGGTTGCTTCTGCGTGTGGTTTCGCTGATCGAGGCGCTGAAGTCGGCCAGGCCGCTGAGCAGGGCACGGTCCTTGTCGTTCAGGGCCGTCGGGCTTTGCACCGCAGGTTGGCGATTGTCGTCGATGCTGTTGAGCTGGGTGAACGCGTTCTTGAACAGGTTCATCAGGTTCTCGTCGCCACGGCCACGGCGCTGGGCGGCGTCGAACTGGGTCAGGTAGTTGTCGATCGCCGCCTTGCGCTGCGCCGACTTGCCCAGCAGCTCGGCGTCCTGGGTGTCCAGGCTCAGTTGCACCTGGCCGGTCGGGCCCTGCAGGCTGAGGCTGCGCGCCTTGTCATCGAGGCTCAGGGAGAAGGTCTGCTCGCCGCTCAGGGATTCGAACTTGCTGTTTATCTGCAAGGCGCTGAACAGCTTCGGATCGAGCTTGACCAGTGCGCCGAGCTTGAGCTGGGGTGGCACCTCGTTGAGGCCATCGATGGTGGACTGGAAGGCGTCGGCGAGGTTGCCCAGGCCCTTGAGTTCTTCGCTGCTGAGCGAGCCGCCTTCGACTTCCGCGCTCACCGCCAGGCCCTTTTCGCTGCTGGCCAGCGACAAGCGAATGGTCGCGCCGGACGCGGTGGTCAGGCTGAAGGTGACGCCGCTGTCAGGATTCTCGCGCAGGCGCTGCTGCTGCAGCTTGAGCACGCCAGGGTCGATTGGAGAGTCGTCGCTGAAGGCGAACACCGACTGCGAGATGTTCTTTCCGCCGTTCTGTGCGAGCTGTTCGATCAAGGCCGCACCAATGCCTTTGAAGCGGCCCGCGCTGCTGGATGACTGGAAGGCGGTCTGCAGCGTGGTGGCGAGCTTGTCCTGGCTGTCCTTTTCCCAGACATAGCGGACCTGGCCTGGCAGCAGACCCTGGCGCGAGTAGGTCTCGGAATCGCTGATGGTGTTGCTCTGGCCGAGAACCACGCTGGTGCTCGGGACTGCCGAGACACTGGCGATGCCGGTCGGGTTGCTGGCGCTGGCCGGGGCCGGTTGCGGGGCAGTCAGGACCGGGGCCAGGCGCTGTGCAGCTGCTATCGGATTCATTAGCGTCCTGCCGAATAGAGATACGGGTACACCCGTGATATCGGCAGGCCAGCACTCAACATTAGAAAAAACGCGCAAACGAAACGGCCCGCGAGAAGGCGGGCCGTTCGTTACAGCAGGCGGCGATCAGCGGCGGCGGAACAGCGGCAGCGGCTCGTCGGTGGCACCCTGGTAGGTTACCGAGAAGTCCTTCAGGCTCTGCAACGCGTCTTCCGGGTCCTTGTCGGCACGGATGGCGAAGGCATCGAAGCCGCAGCGGGCCATGTAGAACAGTTGGTCGCGCAGTACGTCGCCAATGGCACGCAGCTCGCCCTTGTACTGGTAGCGATCACGCAGCAGGCGCGCATTGGAGTAGTTGCGCCCGTCGGTGAAGGCCGGGAAGTTCAGGGCGATGACCTGGAAGTGCTGGACGTCCTCGCCGATTTCCTCGGCTTCTTCGTCGCTGTCCAGCCACACGCCCAGGCCGCCGTCGCGGGCCTTGAGGGCATGGGCATGGTCGCGCCACAGCTGCAGTGGAACGATGTAGTCGTCGCAGTTGGTCAGCTCGTCGAACGAGGTTTCCTTGGGCAGCAGGTGCCAGGTTTCGTCGATGAGCTGGTTGTTCTTAATGATTCGCTGCATAGACGCGTTCCTTGAATGGGTCGATGCCGATACGCTGGTAGGTGTCGATGAAGCGCTCGTCTTCGTTGCGCTGCTCGACGTACACGTTGATCAGCTTCTCGATCACGTCAGCCATGTCGTCCTGGGCGAAGGAGGGGCCGAGAATCTTGCCCAGGCTCGCATCGCGCGCGGCGTTGCCGCCCAGCGAAACCTGGTAGAACTCCTCGCCTTTCTTGTCCACGCCGAGGATGCCGATGTGGCCCACGTGGTGGTGGCCGCAGGCGTTCATGCAGCCGGAAATGTTGAGGTCCAGCTCGCCGATGTCGAACAGGTAGTCCAGGTCGTCGAAGCGGCGCTGGATGGATTCGGCGATCGGGATCGACTTGGCATTGGCCAGCGAGCAGAAGTCGCCGCCTGGGCAGCAGATGATGTCGGTCAGCAGGCCGATGTTGGGCGTGGCGAAACCGCCTTCACGCAGTTCCAGCCACAGTGCGTGCAGCTGGCGCTGCTCGACGTCGGCGAGGATGATGTTCTGCTCGTGCGAGGTGCGCAGGAAGCCGAAGCTGTAGCGCTCGGCGAGGTCCGCCACGGCATCGAGCTGCTTGTCGGTCAGGTCGCCAGGAGCGACGCCGGTAGGTTTGAGCGACAGGGTCACGGCCACATAGCCAGGCTTTTTGTGCGCACGGGTGTTGCGCGAACGCCAGCGGGCGAACCCTGGGTGCTCCTGGTCCAGGGCGCTGTAGTCGACATTGTCGAGGGCCTGGTACTCGGGGTCGATGAAGTGACGCGAGACGCGCTGGACTTCTGCTTCGGTCAGGGTGCTGTTGCCGCCACGCAGGTGGGCCATTTCGGCCTCGACCTTCTCGGCGAACACTTCTGGCGTCAGGGCCTTGACCAGGATCTTGATCCGCGCCTTGTACTTGTTGTCACGACGGCCGTAACGGTTGTACACGCGCAGGATGGCGTCGAGGTAGCTGATCAGGTCCTGCCAGGGCAGGAACTCATTGATGAACGAACCGACCACCGGCGTGCGGCCCAGGCCGCCACCGACCAGCACGCGGAAGCCCAGCTCGCCAGCTGCGTTGCGCACAGGCTCAAGGCCGATGTCGTGCACTTCGATGGCCGCGCGGTCTTCCTTCGAACCGTTGATCGCAATCTTGAACTTGCGCGGCAGGTAGGCAAATTCCGGGTGGAAGGTGGTCCACTGGCGGACGATCTCACACCAGGGGCGTGGATCGATCAGCTCGTCTGCGGCAACGCCGGCAAACTGGTCGGTGGTGGTGTTGCGCAGGCAGTTGCCGCTGGTCTGGATCGCGTGCATCTGCACGGTGGCCAGTTCAGCCAGGATGTCCGGGATGTCTTCCAGCGCAGGCCAGTTGAACTGCACGTTCTGGCGGGTGGAGATGTGCGCGTAGCCCTTGTCGTAGTCGCGGGCAATCTTGGCCAGCATGCGGACCTGGCGCGCGTTCAACTGGCCGTAGGGCACGGCGACGCGCAGCATCGGGGCGAAACGTTGGATGTAGAGGCCGTTCTGCAGGCGCAGAGGGCGGAATTCTTCTTCGCTCAGCTCACCGGCCAGGTAGCGGCGGGTCTGATCACGGAACTGCTTGACGCGGTCCTCGATGATCCGCTGATCGTACTCGTCGTATACGTACATAAAAGTCCTGTCTCAGGCTGCATGCAGCTAATCGCGCGCACGGCCGCGCACTCCGGGTCGGAGCGGGGGAACGATAACAGGTTGTATTTATGCGCTAAAGTGATGTTTTTGCATATGAAAAGAACCATTTGGACTAAGTGAGACTGGCTGCTATTTATCCGTGATGGCCATGCGCCGTTATACTGTATCCTTTGCTTTTGCAGGGATGTCTCGCATGGTCATCAGGACGCTGTGCCGCAGCCTGTGCCTGGGTCTGCCGCTGGTGGCAAACGCCCAAGCCGCTTCGGTGGCTTTTCTCAATCCCGGGTTGTCCGATGAGACGTTCTGGGTTGGCTATTCGCGTTTCATGCAAGCGGCGGCCGACGACCTGGGCATGGATCTGCGCGTGGAGTACGGCGAGCGCCAGGCCGAGCGGCTACTGGAGCAGGCGCGGGCGATCCTGCAGGGTGAGCACAAGCCCGACTACCTGGTGCTGGTCAACGAGCAGTATGTGGCGCCAGAGATCATGCGCCTGTCGCAGGGCAGCGGGGTCAAGCTGTTGTTGGTCAACAACGGCCTGACCGAGGGGCAGGCCGAGGCGATTCAGGCACAGCCGGGCAAGTACGCGCCGCTGCTCGGCTCACTGGTCGGCAATGACGAACAGGCGGGATACCAGATGCTGCACGACCTGGTCGCCAGCCTGCCCCCAACAGGCGAACCGATCGAGCTGCTGGCGTTTTCCGGCATCAGCACCACGCCTGCTTCGCAACTGCGCGAGCAAGGCATGCAGCGGGCGTTGGCCGAGTTTCCGCACGTACGCTTGCGCCAGCTGGTGTATGGCGGCTGGAGCCGCCAACGGGCCTTCGAGCAGGCCAAGTTGCTGCTGCAGCGCTATCCGCGGGTGCGCCTGGTGTGGTCGGCGAACGACCAGATGGCGTTCGGTGCAATGCAGGCGTTCGAGGCGGCTGGCCTGGTGCCGGGGCGCGATGTGTTGTTCAGCGCGGTCAACAGTTCGCCCGAGGCCTTGCAGGCGCGCGTGGATGGGCGGCTGAGCGTGCTCATGGGCGGGCATTTCAGCCTGGGCGGCTGGGCCATGGTGATGCTGCATGACGACGCCCGGGGCCTGGCGATGGACCGTGACGGGCAACACCTGTACCGCCTGCCAGTGCTGCAGGCCATCGATGCGGTGAAGGCGCAGCGCTGGCTGGAACTGAGCGGCCGCAAAGGCTATGGCATCGACTTTCGCCGCTACAGCGCAGAGGGGCGGGGCACCGACTATCGCTACCCGTTCCTGACGTCACCCGTCGATTATTGAAAGACCCTGCTTGAGCAAAGGGCATTGCTGGACTTAACTGCTGGTGTGACGTGCATTCCCATAACCACTACAAGAGGCAATGCAATGGGAAACCCGACCAAGCTCCGCAAGCCTGACAGCAGTGTCGACGCCTGGGCGATCCTGTGCCTGATCGTGCTGGTTGTCGTGACCGCTGTGTACTGGGTCAGCCATCAGTAACGCAAACTTCAGACCGTGAACTGCAACCTGAGCCGCCCGCGGGAGGGAATTCCGCGGGCGGGTGCGTTCTGGCCTGCGCGCGTCAAATGATTGTTTCACCGCCCCGTCAGATGCATCGCCAACTGCACCAGCCCCACCAGCACCAGGATGAACACCAGGGTGAACATCACCCCCATCACGATGAAGTGGCTGGCCTTGCCGTGGGTGAAGTCGCGCGCGCGGTTCTTGCCGCTCTGCACGCCGAAGGCGGCAGCCAGGATGCTGTGCAGCATCTGCCAGAAGGTGGGTGGCTTGCCTTGGCTGGAATCGTCCATGGTGGCTCCCGGAAATCAGAGGCAATCAGCGAAAGTGTAGGCAACAACGGCGCTCAGCGCCCGACCCGCTTGCCACGTTGCAAGCCAACCTCCAGTGCCTGCCCGTCGCGTTGCTTGCCTTGGCGCGCCAAACCTTCGAGCTGGGGAATGAGCATGCCCTCGGGCAGGTGGCGCCAGAAACGCCCCGGCATGTGCAGGCGCAGGGCATCAGGGTTCAGCCGCGCCGGGTTGAAGGTGGAGCGGTAGTAGGTACGCCACAGCTCGGCGCCGGGATCTTCGGCATGGCGCGCCCAGTCCACCCATTCACGGGGACACTGCCGACGGTAGTCGAGCTCGCTGCCGTCGAAACGTATGCCATCGGTGGGCGTTGCGATCAGCCAGCGCTGGCGCCCGAGGCGGTCGGCAAAATGGCCACTGGCGCTTTCAAGGATGTCATGGGCAGGTTCGTGGTAGGCCACCAGGTCCAGTTGCAGGCGCTCGGCGACCGCTTCCGGCAACGGCACGAAGCGCACGAAGGCGTGCAGGTGATGCGCCTCGCGAGAGACCTGCTTGATACGCCGCTGCAACTCGCTGCCCAGGCGGTCGCCGGCGAGCATTGCGGTGCGATCGCCATGGGCGACACGCCAGAGGACTTCGTACAGCAGGTTCCAGCGTTGTTCGCCGCGATAGCGAGCGGCCTGCTCGAGTTGTGCCAACAAGGCCGCCGGCACCCGCGCACGGAAGGGGCCGGGCCCTTGTGGCAAAGGCGTGGGAATGGCCAGCAGGTCGTCCATCGGCCCCTGGCCCCAGGTCACCTCGGCCGGGTCGATGCCATGGCCGAGCAGCGCCCGTGCCTGGTCGCGCCAGGTGCCGAACAGGTCGTCGCAATCCAGCGCGATCAAGCCCATAGCCCCATCTGCACCGGTGCCTGCGGTTCGCGCAGGCGTTGGCGCAGCAAGCCGCTGCGCAGTTCGGCCTGGGCCGGGCGGTAATCGCTGGTGACGATGAACGGCCGGGCCTTTTCCAGCACGCAGCGCAGTTGGATCAGATCGTCGTAGCGGATCCGCCGCTCGCGTCGCAGCGCCACCAGCCGCTGTACGCTGCGCAGGCCGATACCGGGAATGCGGGCGAGCAGGGCGGGCTCGGCGCGGTTCAGGTCCAGCGGAAAGACCTCGCGGTTGGCCAGGGCCCAGGCCAGCTTGGGGTCGATGTCCAACGCCAGGTTACCGGCTTGGCCGAGCAGCTCGCCGGCCTTGTAGCCGTAGCCACGCATCAGGAAGTCGGCCTGGTACAGGCGGTGCTCGCGCAGCAGCGGCGGTGCGGCCAGGGGCACGCTGTTCGGGCTGTCCGGGATCGGGCTGAAGGCGGAGTAGTACACGCGCTTGAGGCCATAGCCCTGGTACAGCGATTCGGCGTTGCGCAGCAGGGTGCGGTCGTCGGTGGCATCGGCACCGACGATTACCTGGGTGCTCTGGCCGGCCGGCGTGAAACGCGGCGCCCGCGGTTCGCCGGCCACGGCCTGCTGGCCGTGGTGAATCACGCCCATGGCCTGGCGGATGGTGTGTGCTTGTTTCTCCGGCGCCAGGCGCTTGAGGCTGGCCTCGGTGGGCAGCTCGACGTTGACGCTCAGCCGGTCGGCCAGGCGCCCGGCTTCTTCGATCAGCAGCGGGTCGGCGTCGGGGATGGTCTTGAGGTGGATGTAGCCGCGGAAACCGTGCTCTTCGCGCAGCAGCCTGGCAACGCGGTTCAACTGCTCCATGGTGTAGTCGGCCGAGCGGATGATGCCCGAGCTCAGGAACAGCCCGCTGATGCAGTTGCGCCGGTAGAAGTCGAGGGTCAGGCGCACCACTTCCTCGGGGCTGAAGCGTGCGCGAGGCACGTTGCTGGAGCGGCGATTGACGCAGTACTGGCAGTCGTACAGGCAAAAGTTGGTGAGCAGCACCTTGAGCAGCGACACGCAGCGCCCGTCAGGGGTATAGCTGTGGCAGATGCCCATGCCATCGGTGGCGCCAAGCCCGTCACGCCCCCGCGAGCTGCGCTTGGGCGCGCCGCTGCTGGCGCAGGATGCATCGTATTTGGCGGCGTCGGCGAGAATGCCGAGCTTGGCGATGAGTTGCATGGGGATGTCTCGAGATACTGGTTTTTCATACAGTATTTGCAGAGCGGTCGAGTTGCAAGAGGCTTCTTGAAGTTGCCTGACGGCTTGACCTCGGTTCCACCACCACAGCCTGAATGCGCGAGCGGCTAACCTGAGTGAATCACTCAGCTAAGCTTGCCTGGGATTTCTTACGCCACAGGCACGAACACTCGGACCAGGGGCAAGGCACATTCACGGACAGGATCGGGGCCAGCGGTGCCTCGACGGAGGGAGCACATGAACAGAGGAATCGCATTCAAACCGGCCCTGGCGGGCCTGGCCTTGGCCTTTGGCCTCACGGCCGTACAGGCCGCCGAGAGCAAGCGGGTCGATGTGCTGCTGGTGGGCGGCGGGATCATGAGCTCCACGCTGGCCGTGTGGCTCAACGAGCTCGAGCCCGGTTGGTCGATGGAGATGATCGAGCGGCTGGACAAGGTCGCCGAGGAAAGCTCAAACGGTTGGAACAACGCCGGTACCGGGCATTCGGCGCTGGCCGAGCTGAACTACACCCCTGAAAAGGACGGCAAGATCGACATCAGCAAGGCGGTGGAGATCAACGAGTCGTTTCAGGTCACCCGGCAGTTTCTCGCCTGGCAGGTCAAGCAGGGGGTACTGAAGAACCCACGTTCGTTCATCAACGCCACACCGCACATGAGCTTTGTCTGGGGCGATGACAATATCCGTTTCCTGCGCAAGCGCTACGAGGCGCTGCAGGCCAGCCCGCTGTTCAAGCCCATGCAGTATTCGGAAGACAACGCGCAGATCGCCAAGTGGGTGCCGTTGATGATGGAGGGGCGCGACCCGAACCAGAAGCTTGCGGTGACCTGGACGCCGATCGGCACAGACGTCAATTTCGGCGAGATCACCCGTCAGTACGTGACGTACCTGCAGACCCGCCCCAACTTCGACCTCAAGCTCTCCAGCGAAGTGCAGGACATCACCCGCAACGACGACGGCTCGTGGCATGTGGAGTACAAGAACCTCAAGGATGGCAGCACGTCGGCCATCGATGCCAAGTTCCTGTTCATCGGTGCCGGTGGCGCGGCGCTGCCTCTGTTGCAGAAGTCAGGCATCTCCGAGGCGAAGGAGTACGCAGGTTTCCCGGTGGGGGGATCGTTCCTGGTGACCGAGAACGCTGCCATTGCCGAGCGTCACATGGCCAAGGCCTATGGCATCGCCTCGACGGGGGCGCCGCCGATGTCGGTGCCGCATCTGGATACGCGGGTGCTCGATGGCAAGCGGGTGATTCTGTTCGGGCCGTTTGCAACCTTCTCGACCAAGTTTCTCAAGGAAGGCTCGCTGCTCGACCTGTTCGGCAGCATGACGCTACACAACAGTTGGCCGATGGTGCGTGTCGGGGTCCGCGAGTTCGACCTGGTGCAGTACCTGATCGGCCAGGTCATGCAATCGGACGACGACCGCTTCGCTGCGCTGCAGACCTACTTCCCCCATGCCAAGAAAGAAGACTGGCGCCTGTGGCAGGCTGGGCAGCGCGTACAGATCATCAAGAACGACCCTGAGCAGGGCGGGGTGCTCAAGCTTGGCACCGAGGTCGTGACCTCCGCCGACGGCACCATTGCCGGCCTGCTGGGTGCCTCGCCGGGCGCCTCGACCGCGCCACCGATCATGCTCGACCTGTTGCGCAAGGTGTTCAAGGACAAGGTCGCTTCACCACCCTGGCAGGAGAAGCTGCACCAGATCATCCCAAGCTACGGGCTCAAGTTGAACGAGCATCCTGACAAGGTGCAGGAGGAGTGGGACTACACCAATGAAGTGTTGCAACTGCAGCCTCTGACTTCGCCAGCGGGCTGAGCCCGGCGGTTGGCGGCCCTGGTGCGGGGCCGCCAGATGCGGAGCTACCGTCTCGAAAGCGTGCCGCCATGCCGCAGCTCGCTTTCGTGTTCGCTTGCTAAGATGCGTCCAATCTCAAGCACTGGACATCCTCAATGAGCGACCGCACTCCGATCATTCCCGCTTCCCAGCAGAAACTTGCCGAACGTGCCGGTTATCTGCCGGCCTTGAAGGTCGGTAATACGTTGTATCTGGCAGGTCAGGTGGGGCGTACGGCGGATCTGCAGGTCATTGCCGACCCGCGGCAGCAGTTTCACGCGGCGTGGGAAAACCTGAGGGACGTGCTGGCGGCTGCCGGTTGTGATTTCGCGGATGTGGTGGAACTGACCACTTATCATGTCGGCTTGCGCGAGCACATGGCGGTGTTTCGTGAGGTCAAGGACGCGCTGTTCCCGCGGGGTACCTGCCCCTGGACCTGTATTGGTGTCAGCGAACTGGCCCATGACGGGCTGCTGGTGGAGATCAAGTGCGTGGCGGTTGGGCGCCAGGGGTGAAATGCAGAAGGGGCGCCAACGGGCGCCCCTTCTTTTTGCTGCTTAGGCTTCAGCGTCCCAGGGACGATCGCCTTTTTCATCCTTGACGCGGGTCGGCAGGCCCATCACGTCCAGCGCCTTGAGGAACGGCTCGGCGGGCAGTTCCTCGACGTTGACCATGCGCCCTGCATCCCACTCGCCGCGGGCGACCAGCAGGGCTGCGGCCACTGGTGGCACGCCAGCGGTGTACGAGATGCCCTGGCTGTCGGTCTCGGCGTAGGCTTCTTCGTGGTCGGCGACGTTGTAGATGAACACTTCGCGTGCCTGGCCGTCCTTGGTGCCTTTGACCAGATCGCCGATGCAGGTCTTGCCGGTGTAGCCCGGAGCCAGGGAAGCCGGATCGGGCAGTACGGCCTTGACCACTTTCAGCGGCACGACTTCAAGGCCTTCGGCGGTCTTGACCGGCTGCTCGGAGAGCAGGCCGAGGTTCTTCAGCACGGTGAACACGTTGATGTAGTGTTCGCCGAAGCTCATCCAGAAACGCACATTGGGTACGTTCAGATTCTTCGAGATCGAATGTACTTCATCGTGCCCGGTCAGGTAGAGGTTCTGCGAACCCACCACCGGGAGGTCGTCGGTGCGCTTGACCTCGAACATGGTGTTGCTGGTCCACTGGCTGTTCTGCCAGCTCCATACCTGCCCGGTGAACTCACGGAAGTTGATTTCCGGGTCGAAGTTGGTGGCGAAGTACTTGCCGTGGGAACCGGCATTGACGTCGAGAATGTCGATCGAATCAATGCGGTCGAAATACTGCTGCTGCGCGAGTTTTGCGTAGCTGTTCACCACACCCGGGTCGAAGCCGACACCGAGAATGGCGGTAATGTTCTTCTGCTGGCACTCCTCGAGATGCTTCCACTCGTAGTTGCCATACCAGGGCGGGGTTTCGCAGATCTTGCCCGGTTCTTCGTGAATCGCGGTATCGAGATAGGCGACACCGGTATCGATGCAGGCACGCAGCACCGACATGTTGAGGAAGGCGGAACCGACGTTGATCACGATCTGCGATTCGGTCTCGCGGATCAGTGCCTTGGTCGCCTCGACATCGAGGGCGTTGAGCGAGAAGGCCTGGATGTCTGCGGGTACCTTGAGGCTACCCTTAGCCTTGACGCTGTCGATGATGGCCTGGCATTTGGAGATGTTCCGTGACGCAATCGCAATACGACCGAGTTCGTCGTTATGCTGTGCGCACTTGTGGGCCACCACCTTGGCGACACCTCCTGCACCAATGATAAGAACGTTCTTCTTCAATTTATCCCTTGCTCCTTACTGAAAGCCGGTCTTACGACAGGCTGGAAACGTAGTCTTCGAAACCGAACTCGCGCTTGACCTCGACGCTGCCGTCGAGCTGTTTGACGACGATGGCCGGCATCTTCAGACCGTTGAACCAGTTCTTCTTGACCATGGTGTAGCCCGCCGCGTCGATGAACGACAGGCGATCGCCGATGGCCAGAGGACGATCGAATTGGTATTCGCCGAAGATGTCGCCGGCCAGGCACGACTTGCCGCAGACCATGTAGGTGTGCTCGCCGTCGTTGGGGGCCATCTTGGCGTTGAGGCGGTAGATCAGCAGGTCGAGCATGTGCGCTTCGATGGAGCTGTCGACCACGGCCAGGTGCTTGCCGTTGTAGAGCGTGTCGAGCACGGTGACTTCCAGCGAGGCGCTGTTGGTGATCGCTGCTTCACCGGGCTCCAGGTAGACCTGCACGCCGTACTTCTCGGAGAAGCCTTTCAGGCGGGCGCAGAACGCGTCGAGTGCATAGCCTTCGCCGGTGAAGTGGATGCCGCCGCCGAGGCTGACCCACTGGACCTGGTGCAGCAAATGGCCGAAGCGCTCTTCGATGTGCGAGAGCATCTTGTCGAACAGGCTGAAGTCGCCGTTTTCGCAATTGTTGTGGAACATGAAGCCGGAGATCGTGCCGATCACCTTTTCGATCTTTTCCGGATCCCATTCGCCCAGGCGGCTGAACGGACGCGCCGGGTCGGCCAGCAGGTAGTCGGAGCTGCTCACCTGCGGGTTGACGCGCAGGCCGCGGGTCTTGCCTTCGGACTGCTCGGCGAAGCGCTGGAGCTGGCCGATGGAGTTGAAGATGATCTTGTCGCAGTTCTCCAGCATTTCCTCGACCTCATCGTCGGCCCAGGCCACGCTGTAGGCGTGGGTCTCGCCGGCGAACTTCTGGCGGCCGAGCTTGAGCTCGTAGAGCGAGGAGGAGGTGGTGCCGTCCATGTACTGCTCCATCAGGTCGAATACCGACCAGGTGGCGAAGCACTTGAGGGCGAGCAAGGCCTTGGCGCCGGAGTGTTCGCGCACGTAGGCGATCTTCTCCAGGTTGCCCAGCAGCTTGGTTTTGTCGATGAGGTAGTACGGCGTCTTGATCATTTCAAAGGCCCCCGGCCAGGCCGGCCAAAAAAAGGACACGCATTGTGCCTTCACTTGCCGCATATCGAAAGGGCGCGATGCGCATTTCGTCCGAGCTCGCAGGCTGCGTGCCGCGTGAGGGGAGTAGAGCAGGGGAATGTGACTGTCTTAATCGTTGTTGAGGCAGATGGCCCTATCGCGGGACAAGTCGGGGCCATCTGCCTCCCTACATCACTGCGGCAACCGCGCCACCACCTTGATCTCGAAATCGAAGCCGTACAACCAGGTTACCCCGACAGCCGTTACCGTTGGGTAAGGTGCTGGCCCCCAGAATTCAGCGCGCACCAAGTCCCAGATGGCCTGGAACTTGTTTTGTGGGTCGACGATGAACAGGGTCACGTCCTGCACGTCAGCGAAGCTGCAACCGGCGGCGGCGAGAATCGCCTCGAGGTTGGCGAAGGCCCGGCGCACCTGGTTTTCCAAGCCCGGCTCGGGTGAGCCGTCCTCGCGGCTGCCAACTTGCCCGGAGACGAACAGCAAGCCATTGCTGCGCACGGCGGGGGAGTAGTGATTGATGTCGTACAGGGCCTGACGGCCAGCAGGGAATACAACGTCGCGTTGGTTCATGGTGTTTTCTCCATCAGGGGGTGATGGAGCGACTGTACGAGCCCAGACCTGTTCGATAAACGTGCGAGTCTGGTTATCATTGTTTGTTGATTCCAAACAATCGAGGCGCTGATGGACCGGTTCGACGCAATGCGTGCCTTTGCCCGGGTGGTAGAGGCGGGCAGCTTCACCAAGGCTGCAGAGACGCTGCACATGAGCCGCACCAGTGTGACCCAGCTGGTACAGCAGTTGGAAACCCGCCTGCGCGTGCGCCTGCTCAACCGTACCACGCGCAAAGTGAGCGTGACCCGCGATGGCGAGCAGTTCTACCAGCGGGTGTTGCGCCTGTTGGCGGAGCTCGAGGATGCGGAGAGTAGCCTCAGCGGCGCTGCCGGCCTGCCGCGTGGCAAGTTGCGGGTCGATGTACCGAGCCCGTTGGCAAGCCTGGTGCTGGTGCCGGCGCTGCCGGACTTCCATGCCCGCTACCCGGACATCCAGATCGACATGGGCGTCAGCGATCGTATCGTCGACATCATTGGCGAGCATGTCGATTGCGTGGTGCGCGGAGGCGAACTGCTGGACCAGTCGCTGATGGCGCGCAAGGTTGCCGACCTGCAGTTGGGGGTGTATGCGGCTCCGGCTTACCTCGAACGCCTTGGCACCCCTGCCCACCCTTCGGACCTGGAGGGTTCTGACCACCGTACGGTAGGTTTTCTCTGGGCACGTACCGGCAAACCGCTGCCCTATGCCCTCGTTCGCGGCACCGAGCGGCTGCAGGTCCGCGGCACCCAGGTGCTGGCGGTGGATGATGGCAACGCCTACCTGGCCGCCGGGGTGGCTGGGCTTGGGGTGCTGTGGCTGCCGGACTACATGGCCCGCGCGCCACTGGCCAGCGGTGCGCTGGTGCGGGTGCTCGAAGATTGGCAGTTGGAGCCGATGCCGTTGTACGTCGCTTATCCGCCGAATCGGCATGTGGGCGCGCGGTTGCGGGTGTTCATCGACTGGGTGGTGGAGGTGATGGGGCGCTGATCAGAGCCTCACCCGACCGGATAAAGCGCGCGTTGGGCGTTGGGCAATACCGCCGGTCATGGAGAGGCTCAAGCACACCTCGCAGCCGTTTCATGGCTCATCACGCTGTATACGAACCCCAGCGCCTCGAGGCCGGAGCCAGCCTGCCGGACATGGACCGCGACAGGGCCTGCCGAACCCTTGAGCGCACCGACCGGAATGTCACCAAGTCGGCACGCTTGCTGGGGCCGTCACGCGGCATGCTCTACAAGATCGAAAAGCTGGGGTTGAGCAGGCCGGACAAGCGGCAGTGGTGACCCTCAGGGCTTGCCACCGCCGCCCTGGCTACCATTACCCTCAGAGCCGCTGCCGTCCATGCCGGGCAGGTCGCGGTTGTCGTTCTGCCGGGCCGGCGGGCTTTCCGGGTCGTTGCCCTGGATCCGCGGGTCGGTATCGCGCGGCATGGGTTTCTCAACCGGGTTGAGGGTGCTGTCTACACCAGGCTGTGGCGCGGGGTTATGTGGATCGTCTGGGTAGGTGGTGCCGGTGCCAACCGCCATGGCCAGTGGTGAGCAGAGCAGGGCGGCGAGCAGGCAGGTACGGGTCAGGGATCGCTTCATCGGGCAAACTCCTTTGCGCAGGACAGGGGCATCTTCCTCTTGGGCCCCGTCCTGCTCAGCAAGGTGCCATCACCCCGACCGACGGTCACACCACAATCGACAACAGCATGATGAAGATGATGCCGACCACGGACAGGATGGTTTCCATCATGCTCCAGGTCTTGAAGGTCTCGGCCACGGTCATGTTGAAGTACTGCTTGACCAGCCAGAACCCGGCGTCGTTGACGTGGGACAGAATCAGCGAGCCAGCGCCGGTGGCCAGTACCAGCAGCTCACGGTTCACCCCCGGCACCAGTTCGATCACCGGTGCGACGATACCGGCGCCGGTGATGGTCGCCACGGTTGCCGAACCTGTAGCGATGCGGATCACCGCCGCCACCAGCCAGGCCAGCATGATGGGTGAAATTTCAGCCTGCACGGCCATCTGTCCGATCACGTTACCGACACCGGTGTCCACCAGCATCTGCTTGAAGCCCCCGCCTGCACCGACGATCAGCACGATCGCCGCGGTGGGCGCCAGGCTCTGGTCGAGCATCTTCATGATCTGCTGGCGGCTGAAACCGCGGGCCGAACCGAAGGTGTAGAACGCCAGGAGCAAGGCGGCGAGCAGCGCGGTGATGGGGTGGCCGATCAGGTCCATCCACTGACGCACGATATGGTCAGTCGGGAGCACCACGTCGGCGAAGGTCTTGAGCAGCATGAGCGCCACTGGCAGCAGCACGGTGACCAGCGTGATGGTGAAGCTGGGCAGGTTTTTCTGGTCGGAGTCGCGGGCGATCTGGTCCATCAGCTCCTGGGACGGGTTGCCCGGAATGTAGCGGGAGATGAAGTTACCGAACAGCGGCCCGGCGATGACTGCAGTAGGCAGTGCCACCAGCAGGCCGTAGAAGATGGTCTTGCCGATATCGGCGTGGAAAATGCCGATCGCCAGCAATGGCCCAGGATGCGGCGGCACCAGGCCATGCACCACCGAGAGCCCTGCCAGCAGCGGGATGCCGATCTTCACCAGCGACACCCCGGAGCGGCGGGCGACGATGAATACCAGCGGGATCAGCAGCACGAAGCCGATCTCGAAGAACAGTGGGATGCCCACCAGGAAAGCGGCGAACATCATCGCCCAATGCACTTTCTGCTTGCCGAAGGCTCGGATCAGCGTCTGTGCGATCTGGTCGGCGCCGCCGGAGTCGGCCATCAGCTTGCCGAGCATGGTCCCCAGCGCCAGGACGATGCCGACAAAGCCGAGCACGCCGCCGAAGCCGTCCTGGAACGATTTCATGACCTTGGCCACCGGCATGCCGGAGGTCAGGCCGAGAAAGCCTGCGGCCAGGGTCAGGGCGACGAAGGGGTGGACCTTGAAATGGGTGATCAGCAGGATGAGCCCGACGATGGTAACGAGCGCGTCGAGCAGCAGGTAGGTATCAGTAGCCAGTCCGAACATGGTGTCTATGCCTCGGTCTTGTCGTTGTTGTAATGGCGAAACGTAAATGAACTTTTGACGCCCGCAGGCGTCGGGACAGCGCTGTCTTTGGTGAGCCGGAAAACCGCCGGATCAGGCAGTTCGCGCCAGGTGCCGGTCACCGCAGGGCTTTAGCCAGTCGTGCACGGATTCGGCAAGTGCTTCGATCGGACGCGTGGCGTCCAGCGCCAGCGTGAGCGGTTCGCCACGCGGCGATTCGAGGGTCGCAAACTGGCTGGTGATGAGGCTTGCCGGCATGAAGTGGCCGGGGCGGGCGAGCACGCGTTTCTCGGCCTCTTCAGGGCTCAATTCGAGAAAGACGAAGCCCAGGCCTGGCACGGCCTGGCGCAGGGTGTCGCGGTAGCGGCGCTTGAGCGCCGAGCAGGTGAGGATCGGGCGTTCACCGGCCTGGAGAATGGCCTGCAGCTCTTCGCCCAGGCGTACCAGCCAACCGGCACGGTCGTTGTCGTCCAGGGGAATGCCGGCGCTCATCTTCTGGATGTTTTCGGCAGGGTGGAAGGCGTCGCCCTCGATCAGGCGTCCGCCGCTACGTGCAGCAACGGCCTGGCCGACGCAGCTTTTGCCGCAGCCTGCCACGCCCATGACCACGATGGCGCAAGGGGAAAGGTTCATCGGTACCTCCTGCGGGGTAAGACAGCGCTGTCTCACGCTCGACGAGCAGTGGTGCAAGCGCCACCCTCCCGGGTGTTATTGATCTTGTGATACGCAGTATGGATGCTGCGGCAATTATTACGTTGCCTGCGTCCTGAGACAGCGCTACCTTAGTGACCGTTCCCACTTCTTGCAAGTAGTAAAATTACAACATTCATGACCCGCACCGGCTCCCGCACCACAGGTCGTCCCACTCTGGCCGAAGTCGCCAGGCTTTCAGGGGTTTCTCCCATTACCGCTTCGCGCGCGCTGCGCGGCGTCAGCACGGTTGCACCGGAGTTGGTGGAAAAGGTCATTGCCGCCGCAGCGAGCCTGGGGTACGTGGCCAACCCGGCCGCCCGTGCCCTGGCGTCGGCACGCAGCCAGTCGGTGGTGGTGTTGATTCCATCGCTGTCCAACCAACTGTTCATCGACACGCTGGAGGCGATTCACGAGGTGATGCGTCCACGCGGGTTGGAAGTGCTGATCGGCAACTATCACTACGACAGCGCCGAGGAAGAGAACCTGATCCGCAACTACCTCGCCTACCAGCCCTGCGGCATCCTGCTGACCGGTTTCGAGCGCAGCGATGCTTCGCGGCAGATGCTCGCAGCCAGCGGCGTGCCCTGTGTCCACATGATGGAGCTTGGCGGGGAGCCGGGCGCGCTGTCGGTGGGGTTTTCGCAGCAGCAGGCGGGTCGCGCCGCCGCTCGCCACCTCATTGAGCGTGGCCGCAGGCGCCTGGGCTTCATCGCGGCGCAGCTCGATCCGCGGGTGATGCAGCGCGCCGAGGGGTTTCGCCAGGCGTTGACGGAGGCCGGCTTGCAGGCACCGGAGCTGGAGATGCTGGACCCACAACCCTCATCGATCGGCCTTGGTGGCGAGCTGTTCAGCCGTTTGCTGGCCAAGGCACCGGATGTCGACGGACTGTTCTTCTGCAACGATGACCTGGCTCAGGGCGCGGTGCTCCAGGCATTGCGCCAAGGTGTCGAGGTTCCGCGGCAGGTGGCGATGGTCGGCTTCAACGACCTGCCGGCTTCGGCGCACATGGTGCCGCGCCTGACCTCGATCCGTACGCCAAGGGCCGCTGTGGGGCGCACTGCCGCGCAGGCGCTGTTGAGTCTGCTCGACGGCAAGCGGGACGTGGAGCAGCAGCAGGACATGGGCTTCGAGTTGGTGGTGCGAGAAAGCACCTGACCGGACGTGGATACGGTCGAAGTCGCCTTCGAAACCGCCTAATCACAAGGTGATATCAGATCGCTTGCACGGCGGCGGGGCCCATCTATGCTCAGGAAACCCCTGCGCACACAAGGAGGCCCGGCGCATGTTCGAGTACCATCGCAAGTCCGACCTGATCGAGATTCAGCGTAGCCGCCAGGCACTGGCAGGCATGGAAGCCAAGTTGGCCGCGATCAGTCGCTCCATGGCGATGATCGAGTTCGCCCCGGATGGCACCATCCTCGACGCCAACGACCACTTCTGTGCAACGATGGGCTACAGCGCCGATGAGATCCGTGGCAAGCACCACCGTCTGTTCTGCGACCCAACCTATGCCAAGAGCGCCGAGTACCAGCAGCTATGGCATGAGCTGGGGCAGGGCAAGGCGATCAGCGGTACGTTCGAACGTATCGACAAGTCCGGGCGGGAGGTGTGGCTGGAGGCGAGCTACATGCCAGTGCTCGATGATCAACAGCAGGTTACCAGCGTGATCAAGGTCGCGGCCGACATCACCCGCAGGGTCAACGAAGAGCATGAGAGCGAAAGCCTGCTCAAGGCCATCGGTCGCTCGATGGCGGTGATCGAGTTCACCCCCGAGGGGCGGGTGATCACGGCCAACCAGAACTTCCTCGATACCATGGGCTATCGCCTGGAGGAGGTCACGGGGCGTCATCATGGGTTGTTCTGCCTGCCCCATGAGCGCGAATCGCCCCAGTACCGGGAGTTCTGGGCATCGCTCAACCGGGGCGAGTATCACTCCCACCGCTTCGAACGGGTCAACAAGCAAGGCCAGACGGTGTACCTGGAGGCTTCCTATAATCCGATCTTCGATGGCAAAGGCCGCCTGTACAAGGTGGTCAAGTTCGCCAGCGACATCACCAATCAGGTCAGCACCCAGCAGAGCGCGGCCGATGCGGCTCACGCAAGCTCCGTGCAGACCGACGCCTGCGCGCGCAAGGGAACCCAGGTGGTGCAGCAGACGGTGCAGGTGATCGAGCAGATTTCCGAGGAGCTCAACGACGCGGCGCGCAGCATCGATGCGGTGAGCAAGCAGTCGGAGCTGATCGGAAAGATCGTCCTGACCATTCGCGGGATTGCCGACCAGACCAACCTGTTGGCACTCAATGCCGCCATCGAGGCCGCCCGGGCCGGTGAGCACGGGCGCGGTTTCGCGGTTGTGGCTGACGAGGTGCGCAGCCTGGCGGCGCGGACCAGCAAAGCCACGCTGGAGATCGTCGAGGTGGTGCGACAGAATCACGACCTGTCACTGACGGCGGTGGCCAGCATGCAGTCGAGCCTGTCGCGCACGGGGTTGGGCGTGGAGCTGGCCAACGAGGCCGGTACCGTGATCATGGAGATCCAGCAAGGCTCACGTCACGTGGTCGATGCGATCAGCCAGATCAGTTCGACCCTGCAATTGCATTGAGCCCCTCGCGCAACTGATGCTCCAGGCCCTGGAGGTTTGCCTCCAGGCGTGCGAGCAATGCATCGCTGGGCGCTCCATCGGCCAGTGCCTGTTCCAGCGTTTCGCAATCGCGGACCACCCCCCTGACCTTGAGCATGCGCGCACCGCCTTTGATCCGGTGCACCAGCGTTTTCACCTGCGCTGATGTGTGGCCCGGCGCCAGTTCGCGCAGGGCCTGCAGGTCTTGCGCGGTGCTCTGGGCGAGTTGTTCGAGCAGGCGCCGAGTCAGCTCTACGTCGTCCTGGGTGAGATGGCGCAACTGAGCAATGTCGAAACCACTGTCCGGCGGTGCATCTTCCGGGGGCGTTGCCTCGGTAGTCGGCGCCTGGGGCAAGTGGGCCTTGAGGGTACGCAGGTCGATCGGTTTGAACAGGCACTCGTCCATGCCATCGGCCAGGCACTGTGCCTTGGCTTCGGCCTGGGCGTTGGCCGTGACGCCGAGGATTCGGCAGGGCTGGGCACCGCGTTCGCGTTCCAATGCGCGGATGCGTCGTGTCAGCTCGTGGCCATCCATGACGGGCATGCTGCAGTCGGTGATCACCAGGTCGAACGCTTCGGCCTGCCAGAGCGCCAGGGCCGTCTGGCCGTTTTCAGCCAGGCGCACCTTGTGCCCGAGAGTGCATAGTTGCTTTTCGAGGAGCATGAGGTTGGCCGGGTAGTCATCCACGACCAGGATATGCAAAGGACCGGCCTGGGTAGTGTCGCCGAGTAGTTCGGGCAGGGGTTGCGCGACCAGGGGCTCGGCGCTCGGCAGCAACAGGCTTATATCGATTCGGGTGCCGACACCCTGCAGGCTCTGCAGTTGCAGGACGCCGCCCATGAGCTGGCACAGTGTACGGCTGATGATCAGGCCCAGCCCGGCACCATGGCGTGCGCGCTGGCCGTCGAGTTGAGCGAAGGCCTGGAACAATTTGGTCTGATCGGCTTCGCTGATGCCGATGCCGCTGTCTTGCACCTGCAGTTCCACCTGCAGGACACCTTTGGTGTGCGCTTGCACGAACAGACCGACTTCGACCTGGCCTTGCTCGGTGAATTTGATCGCATTGCTGAGCAGGTTGGACACCACCTGGCGTAGCCTTACCGGATCGACAGAGGCCCAGATCGGCGACTCTGGGAGCCTGGTTTGAAGCGTCAGTCCCTTGACCTTGGCATTGGCTTCGAAGGCGCGTACGGTCGAGCGGACGAGCTCGACCAGGTCGGTGGCTACGGGCTGCAAGACCATGTGCCCGGACTCGATGCGCGAGATGTCGAGGATATCGCCGATCAGGTCGAGCAGGCCGAGTGCGGCATCGTGTGCAGTCTGCAAGCCCTGCGGGTCGCTGTGGCCTTGACGGTTGTCTTCGAGTGCCAGTTCCAGCAGCCCGATCACCGCGTTCATGGGGGTGCGGATCTCATGGCTCATGATTGCCAGGAAGCTGCTTTTGGCCTGGCTGGCACGCTCGGCATCCTCCTTGGCCTGACGCAACTGTTCCAGCAGGCTGCGGCTGAGCGTGAGCTGCGCCTGCAGCGCCCGTTGTGCCTCGCTGCGCTGGTGGATCAACTTGCGCAGATAGCCGTTCCAGAACACCACGCCGGCCAGCAAAAATGCCGAAAGCACCAGCACCTGCAATGCCAGCGAGCGGTAGTTGCCCCACAGGCTATCGCTGACGATGGTGCTGGTGCGCCAACGGTTGATCAATTGGTCCAGTTCTTCCGGCGGGATACTCAGCAACGCCTTGTCCATGATCGACTGCAATTGCGGCAGATCCGGCGCCACGGCAAAAGCTATTGCTGTCTGGCTGTCGTCCTGCAAGCCGGCGATGCGCAACCTGTCCTTGAACACATGAGTCAGGTAGTAGGACGCGCTGATGTTGCTGATCAGCGCGACGTCGGCATTGCCCTTGGCCACCGACTCCATCATCGCCAACGTGTTGTTGGCCTCGACCACATGAGCCTGCGGATAACGCTGGCGCAGCGCGACCTCCTGGGAGCCGTCACGCACCAGCGCGATGCGTTGTGCGTCCTGTGGGCCGGCCTGCGTGCTGGTGTGGCGCACGACCTGCACGTTGGGGCTGACCAGGTAGGGGCGGGTGAAACGCACGCGCGATGCGCGCGACGGGCTGTAATCCAGGGCTCCGACCATCTGTGCATCACCCCGTGCCACCTCATCGACCATGGCCGCTACGGAGTTGCGTTCAACGATGTCGAAACGCAGGCCGGTGCGCAAAGTGATCTGTTTGAGAACGTCCAGTGTAATGCCGTTGGGTTGCTGCTGTGTGTCGTTGAATGTGATTGGTGCAAAGCTTGGGTTGATCAGTACCCGTATCCTGGGGGCTCTGGCCAGCCAGCGCTGTTCTTCATCGGTGAGCGTGGAAAGGCGACGTTGCAGGAGCAGGCTGGTGTTGCCACTGGACCAGCGGCGCAGGATGTTCAGGCGCTCGCTGTCGGTAATCCTCTGTAACGCCTGGTCGACCAGGCTGAGTAGCCTGGTGTTGTGTTGGTCCAGTGCGAAGGCGAAAGCGCCTGCGGGTGCCTGGACGAAATGGTCGATGCGCACCAGGCCTTGATAGGCTCGTCCAATGGCGAAGTCCGAGCTGATGGCATCGCCGATGTAGGCATCGGCATCACCCTGCGCCACTGCGCTGAGGCCTGCGTAGGTCGAGCTGTAGAGGATCAGCTGCGCCTGGGGATACAGGGCTTGGACAGCCGTCTTGGGCAGGTAGTGATCGACCATGGCCAGGCGCAGGCCGGCCAGATCTTCACTGTGCAACTGGGGGCGGTCCTGACGTGTGACGATCACCGGAAGGTCGTCGGCATAGGTTTGGCTCAGGGACAACTTGGCATCGGCTGCTTCGAAGCCGTTGGAGCTGCCAAGCAGGTCGATCTGCCCCTGGTGCAGGGCTTCGATGGCCGCTGTGCGACTGGCAAAACGGCGTACTTCGATCGGCATGCCCAGTTGCTCGCCGATCAGGCCAGCATAGTCCGCACTCAACCCTTCGTAGTCGTTTGGGCTGACATTGATTTCAAAGGGGGGGTAGTCAGGACGCGAACTGCCCAGGACCAGCACCTTGCGCTCGCGCAGCCACTGGCGGTCGCTGTCGCTCAGCGGCAGCGCGACACTGGCACTGATCGAGCGAGCCAGCAAGTGTCGCGGTTCGCTTTCACCAATGACGGCGCCCGATACCAGCAGGGCCGCCGCTGCCAGTAGCAGGCCGCCAAGGGTGTGCCTCATGGTCGCGAGGCTCAGTTCACTTGGTTGCGTTTGGCCAGGTCGACCATTTCGACCAGCGACTCGGTCTTGAGTTTTTCTCCGATTCGACCGCGGTAGGTGCTGATGGTCTTGGCGCTGAGGTTCATGGCCGTCCCTATGTACTTGTTGTTCTCTCCCCGCGCGAGCCTGCGCAGGACTTCCATTTCCCGGTTCGACAGGCTGTTGAGCCTGTCCGTTTCCGATTCCAGGGTGCTGCTGTTCACCGACATCTGCGGAAAGGTCGAATAGCCTTTGACCAGTGCCTTTAGCGCGAACAACAGCGCATCGAGGTCTTCGTCCTTGTTGACGAAAGCCGAGATTCCGGCATCCAGGCAGCGACGGACGTAGAGATCAGAGGACTGCCCGGTGAGTACCATGATTTTTGGCGCAGGATCGAGCAATTGCAAACGCTTGATCACTTCCATGCCATCCAGGCCCGGTAACCCAATATCGAGAATCACCACTTTCGGCGCAAGCTGACGCGCCATCTGTACGGCCTCGATGCCATTGCCCGACTCACCGACAACCTCAAAGCGTTCCCGCTCGAGCAGAATACGCACGGCGAGTCGGACGGTAGGGTGATCATCGACCATCAGTACGGTGGTCATTGGAAAACTCCTGTACGAAGTAATGTTCGTTCCTGACGTTATCCAGGAATGCGTCTGTAGGGCCAATCTGGCTGCGGGCACGATACGTCCATCAGAACGCTTTGATAATGGCGAGTATAGGCGTGTGGAAAAAGCAGCCATTTGCTGGTGAAAAGTCCTACAAAAGAAACTAGGGGCGAGGGGCGATGAGGCCCTCGCCGGCAGGCGTGGGGTGAGGGCGCTCAGGTCGGGCGCGCACAGGCGGGATGCGGTTTGTTCACACGATGCGTCGAAGCGGGATTGTTGAGCAGCGCGGTACCGAGCCGTGTCGGGCGTTGCAGCAATTGTCCCGCGCAATTGGGGCATTGTCCCTGCAGATGCTGTTCAGCGCAGCGGCGGCAGAAGGTGCACTCGAACGAGCAGATCAGCGCGTCCAGGGTGTCGGGGGGCAAATCGGCATCGCAACATTCGCAATTGGGGCGTAGCTCGAGCATGGCGCAACTCCGGTGTGGACAGAGATGCGCCAGTGTCGGTCGCTGGACGCTGGCTGGCAATCCTCAGTCGGCGGGGCGATACAGATGGGCGTGGCCGGCGCGGTACAAGGCCGAGTCGGCAAACGGTGCATCGCCAAGAACGTGGCCGACGAGAATCAGTGCCGTGCGCCGGAAGCCTTTGTTGGCAACACCCTCGACGATATCGGCGAGACGGCCCCTGACCCAGTCCTGGTCCGGCCAGGTGGCGCGGTGGATCACTGCCACCGGGCAATCCGCCCCATAGTGCGGCAGCAGCTCCTCGACGATGCGCGGCAGATGGCGTACCCCCAAGTGAATGGCCAAGGTACTGCGGTGGCGCGCCAGGTCCGCCAGTTGCTCACCTGCCGGCATCGGCGAGCGCTCGCCGTAGCGGGTCAGGATGACGGTCTGCGAGATGTCCGGCAGCGTCAGTTCGCAGCCGAGCAGGGCGGCGCTGGCGGCTGTGGCGGTAACGCCAGGAATGATCTGGTAGTCGATGCCCAGTTCACGCAGGTGGCGGATCTGTTCGCCAATGGCGCCATACAGGCTCGGGTCCCCGCTGTGTACACGGGCCACATCCAGGCCTTGGTCATGGGCTTCGCGGATTGCGCCGATGATCTGCTCCAGGTGCAGTTCGGCGCTGTTGATCAGGGTACTGGCGGTATGACCTTCGAGTACCGCGGGCGGTACCAGTGAGCCGGCGTAGATGATCACCGGGCATTGACGGATCAGGCGTTGGCCCTTGACCGTGATCAGCTCCGGATCGCCGGGGCCGGCACCGATGAAATAGACCGTCATGGCAAGTCCTTGAACGTGAAATGAAGTGCGATTATCCGTTGCTGGCCAGCGCCAGGGTAGCGTCACCGAGCACCTGTCGGGTGACTGTCAGGATCGGCGAGCGCTGACCCTCGCTCGCCGCCAGTGCCAGCGCCGCGCTTTCTGCCACTCCCCAGCAGCCGGTGGTGTCGAAGGCCATTTCGGAGCGGTGGCTGAGCAAGGGCAGGAAGGGCTGCAGTTGCTGGGCGCTGTACAGCGTCAGCGGCAGGCCGAGCTGCTCGGCCAGTTGCCGCAGGCCGGGCTCCTGAGCCTTGAGATCGATGCTGGCGATACCTCGCAACGCGGCCAGCGTCAGGCCGTTGTTGGCCAGTGCAAGGTGCAGCAGGGTTTCCAGAACCGCCGCTGGGCAACCCCGGCGGCAGCCGAAACCGGCATAGAGCGCGGCCATCAGGCCTGCGCGGAGCGGCGGTATAGCCAGGCGCTCAGCAGACCCAGTGCGACCCAGAAGGCTGCGTTGGTCAGCCAGGAGGCAACCTTGAACTGTGCTTCCAGCGCTTCGGGCGCCAAGCTTTCATGCACCGGTGGCTGAGGGGCGCCGATCAGGTGCGGTACCACCAGCAGCGCTGCGCCAAGCACTTTGAGCAGCCAGTGCCGCGCGAAGACCAGCAACGCCAGGCCCACTGCAGTGGCGGCGGCGGTGCCGATCCACCAGGTCTGGCGTTGACCCAGATCGGCTGCGGCGGTGCCAGGCAGTTCGGGTGGCAGGCCCAGGGTCGGCGCCAGGCAGAACACGGCGAAGCCGCCCAGGCCCCACAAGGCGCCAGTACTGACTCGACCGGGTTCGCGCAGGCTGTAGAGTGCGGCGAGGATCAGCGCGAAACCGACTGCCACCACCAGGTTTCCGCCGGTGGTCGACAGCACGCGCTGCCAGCCGTCTTCCGGTGACCAGGCTTCTGCACCGTGCTCATGGCCAGCGGCACTTTCACCGGCGTGCCCGTGCTGCTCGGTGGGGGCCGAGTTTTCATAGGTTTCGGCTTGAAGGATCAACGGAGCGACCCAGAAACTCTGCAACAGCGTCAGCAAAAGTGCGGCGAGCAGGCCACTGAAGCCTGCCGTGCGAGCGATACGCTTGATCATCATCGGACACTCAGTGGCAAGGGAAGGCGGCGCTGTGACGGGTATCGTGGGCAGCGTTGTGCACAGCCTCCAGGTGCGAGAACCCGGCGAAGTACACCAGGCACAAGCCCAGCAGGCTGGCGCCGACCGCAACGACGAGGCGCTGGCTGAGGCTGACGGGGGTGGCGATGCTGTGTTTGGCGCTGGTGACGGACATGACGCATTCCTCTGCTTTTTTCATGGGCGACAGGAAGCGCGGCAACCCCAGGCGAGAACCGCCCAGGGACATGCAACAGCGCCCGCCCACCGCGGGGTGTGATCACAAGACGTTGGGCCGGTCTCCGGGCTGACGAGCAGGAGCCTGGCTCCTGGGGAGAGCGTCACCTTCCCATGCCGCACTGCAGGCACAGTGGATCAGACGCTCGCTCGCTTACCGTTGCGGGGGCAGCACCGGACTTGCCAGACCCATGAAGAGCCTGTGACGCACCGGTTTCCCGTTTCACCCCTGCAAAGGGGCACCCTACGTAATGTATTAGGAGATCACGGCCACGCTTTGGTCGTCAATTCTTGTTACGAAATGAGCAAATGGGCGGGCTGAAAATCCTCAGTCAGCCTTGAACGTCGCACTTTTTTACATTCTGGGGCTCTATGCATGGCCAGGCTGCGCCGATTCCCGGCCCGGCCGCTGACCCTGGACCCCGGTGCAAATGCCTGTTCCTGCCTTTCGCCGCCATGCCCGCCTGTCATTGGTGGGTGTCTTGATCGCCCTGTGCGGGTGCACCGGGCAGCAGGGGCATGACGTATTCACCCAGTTGGGTAACGGGCATCCTGGCGAGCTGTTCCAGACCAGTGTCGACCGCATGGCGACCTTGTCCATGCGCGACAACCTGCAGAGCCTGTATCTGCTGATGAACAAGCTCTACCTGCGCAACCCGAGTCAGTGGAAGCAGTCCGGATACCTGGATGCCGCCACTGCCGAGCGCCAGATCCGCCAGGCCATCGAGCAGCGCCAGTCGTTGCCGCAACTGGGCGAGCGCCGTGACCTGGCGGCGCTGAGCTATGCCTTGAGCCCGGAGTTTCGCGGTGATCGGGTCGGTGCGTTCATCTATGCGATCGGCAGCATGTTGATTACCGCCCACGGTGGGCGCACCGAGTTCTACATGACCGACGCCATTGACCCACTGTTCGTCAATAACGCCGCGCGCAACATCGAAAAGGCCACCTGGATGCTCGGTCAGCGCCAGGACGCCAATGGCGTGTTGCTGTTGTTTTCCAACGAGATCTCGGAGGAGGGCAGCAATCTGAGTTTTGCCGTCGAGTTCGGCAAGATCGTCGCACGCCTCGACCTGCTGGCGCAGATGCTCGATGAGCGCTACCGACGGATCGGCCTCAACTATGCGCAGAGCCTGCTGCTGATGAATTTCCTGCCCGTACAGTGATCATCGCCCCGGGCCTCAGAGCAAGGCTTCGATGGCGCGGCGATAGCGCTGGCCTGCCAGGCTCATGCTGTTGTTGTGGCTTGCCCCCGGCACCAGCAGCAAGGTCTTGGGCTGCTGCGCGGCCTCGAACAGCGCCTGGCTGAAGCGTGGCGGCACATAACGGTCGTCCAGGCCGTGCACCAGCAGCAGGGGTAAATCGATATCGGCGATCTTGCCCAGCGAGTCGAACTTCTGCGACAGCAGCCAGCGTACCGGCAGTGCCGTATCGGCCACTGATGCCGCCACGTCGCCAAGGGAGGTGAAGGTGGATTCGAGAATCAGGCCGCGCGCAGGTACGGGCTGGCCTTGCTGGCGTGCCTGGCGTGCGAGCTCCGACGCAAGCTCGACAGCGACCGCACCGCCCAGCGAATGGCCGAAGATCAGGCGCTTGCTTGGCAGCGGCTGCAACTGGGCGAAGCGCTCCCAGGCAATTCGGGCGTCCTCGTATACCGTGGCCTCGGACGGCAGGTCACCTTGGCTCTGGCCAAACCCGCGGTAGTCCACGGCCAGCACCGAATAGCCCATGGCGTGCAGCTGCTCGATGCGGAACAACTGGCCGGTGAGGTTCCAGCGTACGCCGTGCAGGTAGAGTATCGCTGGCGCGTTGGCGCGTTCGGACGGCCACCACCAGGCGTGCAGGCTCTGGCCGTCGGTGAAGTTGCGCGGGCGTAGGTCCAGTTCCTGTACGCCGGCCGGCAGGCCCCTGAACCAACTGGCCTGGCCCGGCTCGATACGAAACACCAGTTCGCGCTCCTTGTGCTGCAAGACCGCGCAACCCGCAGGCAGGCCCACCACCAGCAAGGCCATGGCCAGCCAGGTGAGCCAGCGGCGTTTGAAGTGAGTGAGCAGGGTGTCGGTCATGGGTGTCATCAGGCGTGCTGGAAGTCGTCGTTTTTAACAGAAGCCATGGCCTCGCTGCAGGCAATTTTTCCCGAGCGGTGCTGACACATGTTTGCAAGCTGTTTCCCCGGCGCCCTCGAGGGGTTCTGCACGCTTGCCGCAGCGGGCGCCGAGGGGTAGGTTTCCCTGACCCTGTCGATGGAAGACTTACCTTGGACTCGATTACCCAAGCCGTACTTGGCGCCGCCCTGCAAGGTACCGTGCTCGGCCGCATCCAGGGCCGCCGTTCGCTGTTGTACGGTGCCGCGCTGGCCACCTTGCCCGATCTCGATGTGGTGATCCGGTATGCGGACCCTGTTTCGCAGATGACCTATCACCGCGGTTTTTCCCATTCGATCTTCGTCCTTACCGGCCTGGCGCTGCTGCTGGCGTGGCTGGTGGCCTGGGTAGGGCAGAGGCGCTGGCCCGACAGAGGCTACCGTTGGCCCCGACTGTTCGTGGCGTTCTGGCTGGTGCTGGTCACCCATCCCCTGTTGGACGCCTTCACGGTCTATGGCACGCAATTGTTCTGGCCGCTGCCGTTCACTCCCGAAAGCTGGGCGGCAGTGTTCATCATCGACCCGATCTACACCGTGCCGCTGCTGGTCGCTGTGATCTACGCCGCGTGGCGGGGGCTGAGTGGCCGGGCGATACCCCTGATGGCGGCGGCTCTGCTGTTCAGTACGGCGTATCTGGGGTTCGGGCTGGCCGGGCGCATGGCGGTCGAGCAGCGTTTCCATGAGGCCCTGGGCCGCCAGGGCGTTGTTGTCGATCATGTGCGGGCAGTGCCCATGGCCTTCAACAGCCTGGTCTGGCGGTTGCTGGCCAAGACGGCGGATGGTCATTACTACGAGGGCGTGAGCAGCGTTTTCGACCGCGAACCACCCGAGATGCAGCGCCTGTCGCTGAACCTGGACGCCGCCAAGGTGCTCGAGGGCGTCGCGCTGCACGAGCGGCTGCGCTGGTTCACCGATGATTGGCTGCGTTATGACGTGGTCGGCGATGTGCTGGTGGTGACCGACCTGCGCATGGGCATTCCCGGTAACTACACCTTCCGTTTCCGCATGGCTCATCGCGACAGCCAGGGTCAGTGGGTGGTCGATACCCCAGCCAACTGGAGTGACGGTGCCGCGATGTTCAGCGGCCATGACCTGGGGCTGATCTGGCGTCGGATCCTCCAACAGCAACCTCCGCTGCCCCTGGCGGCTTGGACCACACGCTACCTGAATCCCTCGCCGCAATCCGGGGTGGCGCCCTGAACGGCCGCTCGGCCGGGCTCGACCTGGTCAAGTGGACGGCGATCCTGAGCATGGTCGCCGATCATTTGCGCTACCTGTGGCCCAGTGCCGACGGGTTGTTCGTGGTCGGGCGCCTGGCGTTTCCACTGTTCTGCCTGGTGATCGCCTGTCATGTCTCACGCGCCCAGCCAGGCGCGCTGTACACGGCAGCCAACGCGCGCTACCTGAGCTGGATGTTGGCCTTCTCGGTACTTGCCGAGGGCCCGTACCGTTGGTTGGACAATGGCTCGCACACGCTCAATGTCATGCCCACCCTGACCCTTGGCCTGCTGGTCGCCTGGGGGGTGAAGCATCCACAGCCTGCTGCGCGCATTGTCGGCCTCGGTAGTGCCGGGCTGGCGCTGGTTTTCGGTGATCGACTGATGTATGGCCTGCCGGGAGTATTGCTGCCGGCGGCCTGCCTGATGCTGTGGTCGCGAGGTCGGCCCGGCTGGCTGGTGCCCTGTCTGCTGGCAATGGGCGCCAACCTGACCAACAGCTGGTTATGGGCACATCCCTGGCAGCCCTTTTCTTTGCTGGTGCTGGCCACCGCGGCAATGGCGCTGCCGTTGGGTTTGCGCATGCTGGCGTACCAGGGCGCCTCGATCGTGCCTGTGGGACGCTGGGCCTAAGGGTTCTATCCTTTGCACCTGATGGCGATCAAGGCCTTGCAATACCTCGATCTGCCCCCATCCTAGGCAGCCTCGGATATCCAGGAACAGCTTCATGGAACCCAACCGCTTCGGCGACATCGCCGCCTTCGTCAGTGCCGTGAAGGTCGGCAGCTTCACCGCAGCCGCCGCGAGCCTGGGCCTGACCCGCTCGGCGGTGGGCAAGAGCATCGCGCGCCTCGAATCGCGCATGGCCGTGCGCCTGCTCAACCGCACCACGCGCAAACTGAGCCTGACCGATGAAGGCCAGGTCGCGTTCGAGCGTTGGCGGCAGATCCTCGACGACCTGGACGAAGTCGAGACCACGATGGCCCAGCGCCGTGGACGACCGACCGGCACTCTGCGCCTGACTGCGCCGCTGTCGTTCGGCCAGCGTCATGTGCTGCCGATCCTGGATGTTTACCTCAAGCAATGGCCGGAACTGCGCGCCGATATCCGCTTCACCGACCGTTTCGTCGATCTGGTGGAGGAGGGGGTCGACGTTGCCGTACGCATCGGTGCGCCCAAGGAGGACTCGCAACTGCTGACCCGCACCGTGGCGTGGCAGCAGTTCGTCACCTGCGCTGCACCTGAGTACTTGCAGCGTCATGGGGTGCCCCAGGTACCGGCAGACCTGTATGGGCACGACAAGATCGCTTTTCTGGCGGGCGAGAAGGCCAGCCCCTGGCGCTTCCACACCAATGAAGGGCTGCACCTGTGCGAAGAGCCCGGGCGCTTGAACATCGACAGCTCCGAGGCCATGCTCGATGGCGCCCGCGCCGGGTTCGGGCTGATTCACCTGCCCACCTACATCACCGGCAACGACTTGCGCGCCGGAACGCTGGTCGAGGTGCTCGCGGATTACCGGCCGCCAGCGGACCCGATTCGTATCGTCTACCCCAGCAAGCGCCATTTGTCGCCACGGGTGCGAGGTTTCATCGACCTGCTGGTCGCCCGCTGGGAGCATGGAGTGCCCTGGGAACGCTGATTGGGGAATGCAGGGACCGTGTGTAGGGCCCGTTTGGCGGTTTATCACCCGAGCGTGGCGCTGGACACTGTGCAGTCATATCCGTCACGACTTATGGAGACGCCATGACTGCGTTGTCTGTCCTGGACCTGGTCATGATCGGCGAGGGCAAGACCCTGGTCGATGCGATCGAGGAATCCCGTCAACTGGCACGCCACGTCGAGCAGCACGGCTACGCTCGATACTGGATCGCCGAACACCATGACATGCCCGGCATCGGCTCTGCCGCCACAGCGCTGGTAATCAACGAGATCGCCAATGCCACGCGGCATATTCGCGTGGGTGCCGGTGGCATCATGCTGCCCAATCATGCTCCGCTGGTGGTCGCCGAGCAGTTCGGCACGCTCGATGCCCTGCACCCCGGGCGCATCGACCTGGGGTTGGGGCGTGCCCCCGGCAGCTCAGGCCCGACCGTCCGTGCTTTGCGCGGCGTCGCGCCCGAGCGTGACTTTGCCCAGGACATCGCCGAGTTGCGCGATTACCTGGCCGACAACGGCCAGCGATCGGTGCGCGGGGTGCCGGGCAAGCACGAGGTGCCGGTGTGGATATTGGGTTCCAGCCTGTTCGGCGCCGACCTTGCGGCACGGCTCGGCTTGCCTTATGCCTTTGCCTCCCATTTCGCCCCGCGCTACCTGCTGCAGGCCATCGCCCATTACCGCGCGAACTTCCAACCCTCGGCGCAACTGGCCAAGCCCTACGTCATGGTGGGCATGAATCTGTTCGCAGCAGCCAGCGATGCCGAAGCCGATTATCTCGCCAGCTCGCACCGCAAATGGATGCTCGATCTGCATGTCGGACGTCACGGCCTGCTGCCCCTGCCGCAGGAAGGTTATGTCGAGGGCTTGCCGGGCCATGAACGGGCGGTGCTGGAACAGGTGATGGCCTGTACCGTGGCCGGTGGGCCGCAGCGGGTGAGGGATGGGTTGCGCACACTGATCGAACAGACTGGCGCCGATGAGTTGATGATCGATTGCCGGATCCATGACCCCTTGGCGCGCTTGCGCTCCCACGCATATGCGGCCCAGGCCCTTGCCGACCTGGCCTGACTCGACCTGAGCGGCAGGCGCCAAGGCGCGGCCGCGGGCGACGGCCTGCCTTCAGTGCGCGTCTGTCCAGCCTCCCCCTAACGCGGCATAGAGGTTCACCTCTGCCAGCAATTGCGCCAGCCGGTCGTTGATCAAGCCCTGCTGGGCACTGAACAGCGAGCGCTGGGCGTCGAGAAAGGTCAGGCTGCTGTCCACGCCAATGCGGTAGCGGTTGCGGGCCAGGTCGTAGTAGCGCTGGGTGGAGGCCACCAGGTCGCGCTGGGCAACCAGTTGCCGCTGATAAGTGGCGCGCGCCGCCAGGCCGTCAGACACCTCCTGGAACGCCCCCTGAATCGATTTCTCGTAGCGAGCCACCTCGATTTCCTTTTGCAGGCGCGCATAGTCCAGGCTGGCCCGCAGGCTGCCGGCGGTGAACAGCGGCAGGTTGATCTGCGGCTGAAACAACCAGGTTCCGCTGCCGCCGTCGAACAGCCCGGACAATTCGCGACTGCTGGTGCCTGCGTTGGCGGTCAGGCTGATGCTGGGAAAGAACGCTGCCCGTGCGGCACCGATGTCGGCATTGGCCGCACGCAGCTGGTATTCGGCTTCCAGGATGTCCGGGCGACGTTGCAGCAGTGCCGAGGGCAGGCCGGGCGGCAAGCCGACGATCTGCTGCGAGGCCAGCGGCAGGCTGGGCGTACGCTCATCGAGGGGCGCCCCGACCAGCAGGGTCAGCTGGTTGATATCCTGGGCAACCTGGCGCTGGTAGCGGGCTACTGCGGCACGAGCGGTGTCGACGCTGGTCTGCGCCTGGATCTGCTGCAATGCCGACGCAGTGCCGGCGCGACGCTGACCCTGGGTCAGGCGCAGGCTTTCCTGGTCGGCGATCAGGGTCTGGCGTGAAAGCTCGAGCAGCTCCAGGTCGGCTCGCCAGGTCATGTAGCTGCTCGCCACGCTGGCCACCAACCCCAATTGCACACTGCGTCGAGCCTGTTCGCTGGCGAGATAGGTCAGCAAGGCCTTGTCACTCAGGCTGCGCAGGCGGCCGAACAGGTCAAGCTCATAGGCGCTCACCCCGAGCGTGGCGGCGTAGGTCTGGGTGATGGCTCCGTCGCCGGTCCCGGTCATGCGTCGCGGCAGGTACTGGCGCTGGCCCTTGGCGTCGGCGGAGACCTTGGGCAGCAACTCCGAGCGCTGGATACGAAACTGCGCACGATAGGCTTCGACGTTGAGCGCTGCCACGCGCAGATCGCGGTTGTTGAGCAGAGCGTTGTCGATCAGTTGGCGCAGCAACGGATCCTGGAACACCTGGTGCCAGTCGTCGTGCTGGCGGCTGGGTGCCATGGCATCCTGGCTGGCTTCTCCCTGTGGGAATCGAGGTGCGACAGGCAGGGCGGGGCGTTGATAGTCGGGGGCCAGGGTGCAGCCGGTCAGCAACACCGCCAACACGGCAGCAGGGTATCTGGGCATCGCGGGTTCTCTGGGGTCAGGCACCGGCCATCCATCTGGCCAGGCCGTGGCGGCCACTGACGCCAAGCTTGGCGGTGGCGCGTTTGAGGTAGGTTTCCACCGAACTGTTCTTCACGTTCAGGCGTTGGGCCATTTCCGGTACGGTGCCACCGGTGAGCAGCCCCAGGCAGACCTCCTGCTCTCGGCTCGACAGTTGCACGGCTTCCTGGGCCAGGCGCTCGTCGAAGCCGTGGCGCAAGGTGTCGGGCGTCGCCGAACCTTCACCCTGCACGTGCACCTGGTGCTGCGCATGGTGTTCAAGCAGAGGCAGCAAGGTGTCGGAGAGGCATTTGAGCAGCGACAGTTCGCCGAGGGAAAAGGCCATCTGGCTGGGCAGGCGATGGAAGCAGATGACCCAACGGCGGTCGCCATTGCACGACACCAGGTTGCACTGGTGAGCACTGGATTGCGGGTTGCCGGTGACGTGAGGCGCCTTTACCTGAATGAGCAAGGGATCGTTCATCTGCAGGATGTTCTGCAGCAGCGGGTGGTTGGGCTGATCAGGTGGAGGAAACTCCTGGGCAAGCCCCGCGCCGCCCAGCACCTTGACCCGACTGACGCCGGTCTGTCGGGCATCCAGGGTCCACTCGCTCAGGTCGAGCCGGTGCACTGGCACCAGGCTGTCCACCAGCCGGAGCATGCGCTCGGCAAAATGATCCTCGCCGGTGCTGGCGATCAGCTCTCCCAGTTGCAGGTAGAGGCGCGCGTCGTGGTGATGTTCGAGGCTGCGGGTCAGCTTCATGTCCTATTCATCCTTGAATCGGGTACTGCGCAGGCGGGGTGGCGAATGGCCTTACGCCTTGGCCGGTCGAGGGTGGCGCTATTCAAGCCTGGGCCTGGCGCCTGCGTCTGTAGTGGAAACCGGGGACAGAAAATGGCATCAAATCGGACAAAGTGGGGGGATGATTCGGACAGACTAAATGCAGATGTTTCGGCAGTAGTCGGCAAATTGACGTCATAAAGCTGCTGTTGCCATCACGTTTGCCACGGTTGGCCCTGCGGGTAGGCTATCGAAGGGGTTGATATGTAGCTGATTTCCTACAGAAAAATCAGCGACCGAGGATGCGCGGGCGACTGTCCGGGTTTCCGGGGCCATACAGGGTAGGGAAGCGATGCTTGAATCCGCGGACGATCAACGGAGAAGGACCCTCCCAGCCCATGCCTGCCGCCGATACCTACCCCCTGACCAGCGCTCAACGGGACATCTGGCTCGACCAGTTGAGCAACGGCGATTCTCCGCTCTATACCATCGGCGGCTATGTCGAACTCACGGGCGACCTGCGGCCGGACACCCTGCGCCAAGCGTTGCAGCAACTGGTGGCGGCCAACCCGGTGTTGCGCACCGAGCTGCTGCCAGGTGCCGGGGCCGACGGCCTCCCTGTGCAGCGCTTCGCCGAGCATGCCACCTTGGCATTGCCCCTGCTGGACCTGTCGGCTGAAGCTGACCCGGCAGCGGCGGCCACGGCATTGATTCAGGCGCAAATGGGCCAGGGTTATCGCTTCGACGGCACGGCACTGCTGCGTTTTGCCCTGATTCGCCTGGGGCCGGAGCACCATTGGCTGGCAACCCAGGCCCATCACCTGATTCTCGACGGCTGGGGCTTCGGCCAGATGCTCAAGGCACTGGGCGAGCATTACACCGCGCTGCTCGAAGGCGGCGAGGCGCCACGGGCCCAGGCCGGTTATGCCGACTTCATCGACGAAGACCGCCAGTACCAGGGCTCGATTCGCCAGGCCCGCGATCGCGCCTACTGGCTCAAGCGCTTCGCCAGCGTGCCGGAGCCGCTGCTGGCAGCGCGTCACCCTTACCGTCGAGCCACCGATGAAGCACCTTCGCGCACCTGGGTTCAGGCGTTCCCCGATGTGTTGCACGATCGCATGAAGCGCCTGGCCGAAGCTCACCAGGCCTCGGCGTTCCATGTACTGCTGGCTGCACTGCATGTGCTGTTCTCTCGCAGCGCACAACGCGAGGATTGGGTGGTGGGCCTGCCGCTGCTCAATCGTGGCGGCGCACGTTTCAAGGCTACGCTGGGTACCTTCGTGCAGGTCAGCGCGGTGCCGTTGGCGTTCTCTCCGGCACTGGGTTTCGCCGAACTGGTGGTCGCGATACGCGACACCCTGCGCCGCGATTTTCGCCATCAGCGGCTGGCCGTGAGCGAGCTGAACCGAGCACTGGGCCTGTTGCGCGAAGAGCGCGGGCAACTGTTCGAGGTGTCGGTCTCCTACGAGCAGGACGATCACGACTACCGTTACGGCGCGGCCAGCGCCCACACGGTGAAGGTCTCCAACAGCCACGAATCCACGCCCTTGGCCATCCATCTGCGCAGCAACCGCCATAACGACAAGGCCTGGTTGCACCTGGTGCATCACCGCGCCTGGCTGGCGAGCGACGAGGCCGAGGCGTTGGCACAGCGGCTGCTGCACGTGCTGGATCAAGGCTTGGCGACACCCGCGTTGGCGGTTGCCGATTTCGATCTGCCGACACCTGCCGAGCATCGCCAGATGCAGGCATGGAACGCGACGGGGCGTGCAGTTGGCGAGCCGCTCGTGCATCGCCGAATCGAGGCACACGCGGCGCTGATGCCAGAGGCCATCGCCGCCGTGCACGAAGAGCGCAGCCTGAGTTACGGCGAGCTGAATCAGCGCGCGAATGCACTGGCCCTGCGTCTGATCGAGCGAGGTGTGAGGCCCGAGCAGCGCGTTGCGGTGGTTGCCCGCCGTGGCCTGGATACTCTTGTGGGCCTGCTGGCGATACTCAAGGCGGGTGCGGCCTACGTACCGATCGACCCAGCACATCCGCGTGAGCGCATCGCATACCTGCTCGAAGACAGCGCACCCGTGGCACTGCTGACACAGCGGGATCTGCTGGCGCGTCTGCCACGCCATGCACTGCCGTTGATCGAACTCGACGCCTGCCCGGCAGCCGCGACCACCTTGGACAATCCTCGCGTGGCGGGGCTTGTGGCCGAGAGCCTGGTCTATGTGATCTACACCTCAGGCTCCACCGGCCAACCCAAGGGGGTGATGGTCGAACACCGCATGCTGGCCAACCTGGTCGACTGGCATTGCGAGACGTTTGACCTGGGCGTCGGCGGGCACACGTCGAGCCTCGCTGGTTTTGGTTTCGATGCCATGGCTTGGGAGGTCTGGCCAGCCTTGTGCGCGGGTGCGACGCTGCACCTGGCGCCTACCAGCGAAGGTGGCGAGGATATCGACAAGCTGCTGCGCTGGTGGCGTGCCCAGCCACTGCAGGTCAGTTTCCTGCCAACACCGGTGGCCGAACATGCGTTCACCCAGCATGATCATCCGACCCTGCGCACCCTGCTGGTGGGGGGCGACCGGCTGCGCAGCCTGTCGCGTGAGCGGGCCTATGCGGTCATCAACAACTACGGCCCTACCGAAGCCACGGTGGTCGCCAGCTCCGGGCGGGTAATGGCGGGTGGAGTGCTGCATATCGGCACGCCTGTGGCCAATACACGGTTGTATGTGCTCGATGCGCAGCTCAAGCCATTGCCGGTCGGCGTACCGGGTGAGCTCTACGTAGCAGGCCTGGGTGTCGCTCGCGGCTACCTGAATCGCCCGCAGATGACCGCCGAGCGTTTCCTGGACGATCCGTTCAGTGACGAAGCCGGCGCACGGATGTACCGCACCGGCGACCGGGTGCGCTGGCTTGCCGACGGCACGCTTGAATACCTGGGGCGCAACGACGATCAGGTGAAGATCCGCGGTGTGCGTGTCGAACTCGGCGAAATCGAGGCTGCGCTGACCAGCCACGGACAGGTGCGTGAAGCAGTGGTACTGCTGCGCGATGGCCAACTGCAGGCCTGGTTCATCGGAGATGCGGTCACCCCCGGCGACCTGCATGAGCACCTGCGCGGGCTTCTGCCTGTAGCCCTGCTGCCGGTCGGCTACCAGCGCGTCGACCACTGGCCGCTGACCGCCAATGGCAAGCTCGACCGCCGCGCCTTGCCGGCCCTGGATGAAACCGCGTCGGTACGCCGCGCCCATGAAGCACCTCGCGGCGACGTGGAGGTACGCCTGGCGGCACTCTGGAGCGAGCTGCTGGGAGTCCAGCGCATTGGTCGTCACGATCACTTCTTCGAGTTGGGCGGCCACTCGTTGCTGGCAGTGCAACTGGTCGAGCGCATGCGCCAGCAGGGCCTGCAGGCTGACGTGCAGGTCCTGTTCGGCCAGCCGACCCTGGCAAGCCTTGCCGCGGCCAGCCAGCGTTCGCTCGCTCAGGTGGAAGACAACCGTGTGCCTGTTGATTGCAGCCACATCACGCCGGCGCTGCTCAGCCTGGCGTCGCTGACCCAGGGCGAGATCGACGCCATCGTCGCGGGGATACCGGGTGGTGCGGGCAATGTGCAGGAAATCTACCCCTTGGCGCCTTTGCAGCAGGGGCTGCTCTATCACCACCTGCGCGACAGCCATGATCCTTATCAGCAACAGGCGCTGTTCGCCTTTACCGACCAGACGGCATTCGAGGCATTCGCCCACGCGTTGCAACAGGTCGTCGAGCGTCACGACATCCTGCGCACCAGCCTGGCCTGGGAAGGGCTCGAACAACCGCAGCAGGTGGTCTGGCGTCAGGCGCAATTGCCCGTGGAGGTATTGCGGGCCGGGCCTGACGATACGGCGCAGGCGTTGGCTGCGCATTACTCTGCGGCGCAACGCCCGCTGGACCTGCGTCGTGCGCCGATGATGGCGCTGGCGGGCGCCGAAGACCGTGAGCACGGTCGTTGGTTGGGGCTGTTGCGTTTCCACCATCTGGTCAACGATGCCGTGTCGGTGCAGGTGTTGCTCGGTGAGCTGCGGGCCCTGATGAGCGATCAGGGTCATACGCTGCCGGCGCCTGTGCCTTATCGCAACTATGTCGCGCTCAGCGGCGCCGAGGCGCGGCAGCAAGGGCACGAGGCGTTCCTGCGGGCATTGCTGGCAGGTGTCGAGGCACCGCCGACGTTGCCGGGCATGGTCGAGGATCAGGTGCAGGTGGGCGCGCTGGAGAGCCTTGCGCATGAGGTTCCGCTCGTGCTGACCGAGGCCTTGCGCCGCCTGGCCCGGCAGCAGGATGTTGGCCTGGCCAGCCTTTTCCACCTGGCTTGGGCACAGGTGCTGGGGGCACTGGGCGGTCGTGACGACGTGGTGTTCGGCAGCGTGTTGCTGGGGCGGATGATGGCGGGCGAGGGGGCCGATCGGGCGTTGGGCATGTTCATCAACAGCTTGCCCCTGCGGGTGAGCCTGGCGGGGCGCAGCGTGGCGCAGGCACTGGCCGACACCCATGCCGGGCTTGCCGCGCTGTTGGGCCACGAAGATGCACCCTTGCTGCTGGCTCAGCGTTGCAGCGGGCTGCCAGCGGGTGTGCCGCTGTTCAACAGCCTGATCAATTTCCGCCATGGGCTGGTGGCAGGGCAATCGACATTGCCAGGTGCCCGCTTGCTGGAAGCCAGCGAAGTACACAGCCATGCGCTGGTGCTGTCGGTGGATGATCAGGTCGAGGCCTTGCACCTGAACGTTCGCGCGCCGCGAGCGTTAGGTGCAGCGCGTGTGCTGGCCTACCTCAAGCGTACCCTCGAGGGCCTGGTCGAGGCGCTGGAGCAGGGCGGTTCGGCACCGATCGAACAGTTGTGCAGTGTGCCTGAGAACGAGCTGCAACGGCTGCTGCACGAACTCAATGCCACCGAGGAGCCCCACGAGTTGATGCACCAGACCCTGCCGGCGCTGTTCCAGGCCCAGGTGCTGCGCACGCCGGACGCGGTGGCGCTGCAGACCGACGAGGCGGCGCTGAGCTACCGTGAGCTCGACGAGCAGGCCAACCGTCTGGCCCATCACCTGGTGGCCCTGGGCGTACAGCCTGACACACGTGTCGGCGTCTGCATCGAGCGCGGCCTGTCGCTGCTGGTCGGGCTGCTGGGCGTGCTCAAGGCCGGCGGTGCCTACGTGCCGTTGGATCCTGGTTACCCGGATGAACGCCTGCGCTACATGGTCGAGGACAGTACACCGCTGGCAGTGTTGGTCCATGGGGCGACACGTGGCCTGTTCGATCCGTTGGCGGTGCCGCTGGTGGATCTCGACCACGGAGGCTGGCAAGCGCAGCCTGCCGAGGCCCCTGAGGTGCCGGCGTTGACGCCTTCGAACCTTGCCTACGTGATGTACACCTCCGGCTCGACCGGCATGCCCAAAGGCGTGATGATCGAGCACCGCGGGCTGGGCAACCTCATGCACTGGGGCTCGCGCATCTGTCCGCCGCGTCCGGGTGACGCGCTGTTGCAGCGTGCGCCATTCAGCTTCGACGGTTCGGTCTGGGAGTTGTTCTGGCCGTTGTGCGCGGGTCTGCGCCTGGTGCTGGCTCGCCCCGACGGTCATCGCGATCCGGCTTACCTGGTGCAGCTGGTCCAGGCTCGCCAGGTGACCACGATCAAGTTCGTCCCAGCGTTGTTGCACCAGTTTCTCGAGCAGCCGGGCGTCGAACGCTGTACGAGCCTGACCGACATCTTCTGTGGCGGGGGTGAGTTGACCCTGGCGCTGGCTGCCAGCGTGCGCCGGCGCCTGCCCCGGGTGCGCTTGCACAATGTCTATGGGCCGACCGAGGCTACGGTCGACAGCACGGCCTGGACGCTCGAACCCGATCAGCCGCTGCCGCGCACGCCACCACCGATCGGTCGGGCGATCGCCAATACCCGGCTCTACGTGCTCGATGCCCACGACCGGCCGGTGCCGCTGGGCGTGGCGGGAGAGCTGCACATCGGCGGGGTCGGAGTGGCGCGCGGCTATTTGGGATTGCCGACGCTGCAGGCCGAGCGCTTCATCGACAGCCCGTTCGTCGAGGGCGATCGGCTGTACCGTACCGGGGACCTGGTGCGCTATCGCGAGGATGGCGAGCTGGAGTTCCTCGGGCGCAACGATTTCCAGGTCAAGCTGCGCGGTTTGCGTGTCGAGCTCGGTGAAATCGAGGCACTGCTGGGTGGGCATCCCGCGCTGGGCCAGACTGTGGTCCTGGTGCGCGACGAGCGCCTGGTCGCCTATTTCACCTGCCGAGAGGGGCAACCCGCTCCGGCGCTGGATACGTTGCGTAGCCACCTGTTGGCGCGACTGCCGGAGTACATGGTGCCCTCGGCCTTCGTCGCCCTGGCCGACATGCCGCTGAGCCCCAACGGCAAGATCGACCGCAAAGCACTGCCCGAGCCAGGTGCGGAGTCGGTGATCAGCCGCGCCTACGTGGCGCCACGCAACGCGCTGGAGCAGACCCTGGCGCAGATCTGGAGCGAAGTGCTGAAAGTCGAGCAGGTTGGGCGCGACGACAACTTCTTCGAACTGGGCGGGCATTCACTGCTGGCGGTGAATCTGGTGGCGCGCATGCGCCAGGCGGGGTTGCAAGCCGACGCACGCACCTTGTTCCGCCAGCCGACGCTGGCAGGCCTGGCGGCCAGTACCGGGTGGGAAAAGCCGCAGGTCGAGATCGCAGCCACTACCATCCCGGGGCTGAAGGCACGACGCAGGATCTGAGGCGGGCAGGGGCTGCGTCGCAGCCCCGGACTCGCTGTGCCGGCGAATGACCACGCCACTGTGCTTGACCGCATGGCGCCAGGGCGCAAGGCTACCGGGGTCCGCATGGAGAAAAACAATGGACCTTTCGAGCCTGTTGCTGTTCATCCCCGCCTGCTTCGCCCTCAATATGGCGCCGGGACCCAACAACCTGCTGTCGTTGCACAACGCCAGCCGCCACGGCTTGCGCACTGCCTGCCTGGCAGGAAGCGGGCGCATCCTCGCCTTCAGCGGCATGATCGCCTTGGCGGCGATGGGGCTGGCGGTGGTGCTGCATACCAGCGAATACCTGTTCTTGAGCATCAAGCTCGTGGGCGCGGCCTACCTGTTCTATATCGCCTGGCAGTTGTGGCGGGCGCCCGTGGCGGAGGCGCCCCATGCCGGCGGGCAGCCCCGCGGTATCTGGCGCCTGGCACGGCAGGAGTTCTGGGTGGCGGCGGGCAACCCGAAGGCGATTCTCATATTCACGGCCTTCCTGCCGCAGTTCGTGTCGATCGGCAGTCCCACTCCCGTGGGCGAGCAGTTCCTTTGGCTGGGGTTGTTGTTCCTGTTGCTGGAGTGGGCGGCGATCGCGATCTATGCGGCGCTGGGTGCCTACCTGCAGCGCTGGTTCAATCAGCCGCGGCCACGGCGGCTGTTCAATCGGATCAGCGCCTCGTTGCTGGGGTGTGCAGGGCTTGGCTTGCTGGCTGCACGGCGATAACCCCTCAGCTGGCCTTCTCGCAGGTATCGGCAGGCAACGGGGCTTGCTCGCGTAGCGCCGATGCCACGACGAACGCCAGGGCCACCAATGTCAGGACCGGCAGCATCGCCAGGCGCAAGCCATGATGCTCGCCGATGAAACCCAGCAAGGGCGGGCCGACCAGAAACGCCAGGTACCCCGCCGTTGCCGCCAGCCTTACCCGCTGATCGCTGTGTGCACCGCTTTCCCCGGCTGCCGAGATCGCCAGGGGGAAACCCAGCGATGCGCCAATGCCCCAGAGCATCACCGCGGCTGCGGCGATCCATGGCACCTCGCAGAACACCACCAGCGCCAGGCTGCCTGCACCCAGCAGTGCGCTGGCACGCAAGGTGAGCGCCCGGCCAAAGCGGCGTACCACCGGCGCTCCGGCGAATCGACCCAGGGTCATGCCCATGGTGAACACCAGGTAGATCAGCGTGCCGGTGGTTTCTGCGAATCCGTGGCCGTCGATCATCAGCAGCGGCAGCCAGTCATTGGCTGCACCCTCGGCCAGCGCCATGGCCAGCACCACGAAACCGATCAGCAACAGGCGCCGGTCGCTGAGCAGGGCGCCCCAGGCAAACTCGGCTGCCTGCGTTGTCGGTTGGTTCGTTGCCCGTTCACTGGCCCGAGGGGCGTGGGGGACGAGGGCCAGGGTCACGCCGGCCGAAAGCAGTGCCGCGACGACCAGGTGCAGGTCCAGGGGGACCTGCAGCGCAGTCATGCCCATGCCGGCCAGCGCGCCCACCAGGGTACCGAGGCTGAAGAATCCGTGCAGGGTGGTCATGATCGGCGCATCGATTTCCCGCTCCACGGCGGCACCTTCGATGTTCACTGCGATGTCCGCCCAGCCCATGCCGATGCCGTAGATGAACAGCCCGGCAAAGGCGCACCAGGCACTGGCCAACTCGCTGCTGCCGGCGAGCACCAGCATGCCGGCGGACAGGCCGAGCAGGCCGATGCGCATCATTCGGTGCGCACCGAAGCGGGTGATCAGGCGTCCGGCACTGAGAATCCCGCACATCGCTCCGGCTGAAAATCCAAACAGGATCATCCCCATCTGTTCGGTGGAGGCCGACAGGCCGTCGCGCAGTGCTGGGGTGCGGGTGACCCAACTGGCGAGGGTCAGGCCAGGAAGCAGAAACAGCAGATACAAGGCGTAGCGGGCCAGGCGGTGGGTGGCAGGCATGGTACAGACTCGCTGGAATAATTTCGTACGGATGTACGAATAAATCGTACGGATGTCCGAAAAGGGCGTCAATCCCGTATTGAGTCGTGTGCGGGCTGATTGTTCAAACCTTTCCACAGGCAACCGGCGCCCGGCCGGTTGCCTTCAGGAGAACAGGTCGGCGCCGGTGGATGTAGAGATCGCGTCCAGCTTGGCTTGCAACTCGGCCACCCGGCGTTGGTGACGGGCGATGGCCGTGAGGTGTTCATCGATCTGCTGACGAATGGCTACCGGATCTTCGACTTTCCTCGAGAGCCGTTCGATCCGCCTGGACAAGCCGACCTTCTTGTCGGCCTCCAGGCGAGCCGGCTCGTCCATCTGGGCGATGAGCGCCTGCAGATCGTCCAGACAATGGACGTTGCAGAACAATCCCGCGGCCTGACGGTAAACCACCGACTTCCGGGCTCTGTCCAGCAGTTCGAAGACGTTGCTCAAGGTGCCGGGGCTTTTGCCGTCCCAGATCATCAGGCCGAAATCCGCTGCTTCGGCCATTTCCAGGTCCTTGGCGGTGTAGAACGCGCGACCCCTGGCATTGGCGGGTGGGCAGACAGCCACGAGTGGCCATGCTCCAAGGTTGTGGCGAGGCGTGTCACCGGTGCAGTACACCGTAACGGCGGCGTACTGGCGATTGGCGAAATACTGCTGCACGCATTGGTCCACGCCTGCGGCATCACCGACCAGCACTTCATGGCCGCTGGCAACGATATTGTCGAGCCGCGCCTCGACCTGGGAGTCGAGACGCTTGAGCGTGATCGAGCCGGAGATGAAAACCTTCGGCATCAATGCCTCCGTGTAAGGGTGACGACTGCAATTGAGCGGATGCTAGCGTATCCGCGCAAGGCGGTACAGGCGGCTTCCAGCGAGGCGCCAGTGTCGAACAGGTCGTCGATCAGCAGGATATTGCACGGGTGGAGTTTGTCGTGGGTGATAAAGCAACCTTGCAGCGCAGCGCAACGCTCCTCATAGGTCGCCAGGTCTTTCATTGCGACGGTGCTGCTGTGCTTGATCAGTGTCTGGTCGCAGTACTCGAGCTCCAGCAGCTGGGCTACCCGTTCTGCCACCGCGTGCACGGGCTGGCGAGTACGCTGGCGGCTGGCGGGCATGGGCAGCACGACATCCACCGGGACATTCTGTATCGCATGGGCGACAGATTCTGCGAGGAAGTCCACCAGGTCGTAGTCGTCGCGGTACTTGAGCTGGAACACAGCCTCGCCGATGGCGGTGCGGGTGGTGTCGAACTGCATGTAGCCTTGGGCGTTTTCGCCGACCGGCACGCTGTAGAGGACATGTTTGTCGAGGCTGATACCGTAATCCCAGGCGTCGTTGCCCGGCAGTTCGCGTATGTCCATGTGGGGCTTCCTTGTCGTTGATATGCCAGAGATGTTCGAACGGCTATCAATCAGCCGCGGTGGCAATGTTGCGACGGGGAAGTCCCAATTTCGACTTCTCGCTTTCCGTTTCTTGCGTAGGAAAATTCCGAGTTTTCCGTGTGTCGCCCTCGTCAGCTACCTGTGACGGGCCCGGCTAGACTGCTCAGGATCATCCACCGATCCGGGAGCGCGCCATGCCCAGCAAGAACACCATCTGTCTGTGGTTCGACAGCGATGCCGAGGCGGCGGCGCAGTTCTACGCCGACACCTTCCCCGACAGCCGTGTGGTGGCCGTGCACAAGGCGCCGGGTGACTATCCCTCGGGCAAGGAGGGTGATGTGCTTACGGTGGAGTTCATCGTGATGGGCATCCCGTGCCTGGGCCTCAATGGTGGGGCCGCGTTCAAGCATTCCGAGGCGTTTTCGTTCCAGGTGGCCACTGACGACCAGGCCGAGACCGATCGCTACTGGCACGCGATCATCGATAACGGTGGCCAGGCCAGCGTGTGCGGCTGGTGCAAGGATAAATGGGGGCTGTCGTGGCAGATCAGCCCGCGGGTGCTGACCGACGCGGTCGGCGGTAGCGACCGTGCGGCAGCCAAGCGGGCGTTCGAGGCGATGATGAAGATGGACAAGATCGACATCGCCACGATCGAGCGCGCGATCAGGGGCTGACAGGCCTGGCCCGCCAGCCCGCGAGGGTCAGAAGCTGTACTTGGCCGTCAGCATCAGGTTGCGTGGATCGCCGAAGGTGTCGCCGCCGTAGTCCACCGACTTCGAAATGGACGAGTAGTACTTCCTGTCGAAGATGTTGTTGGCGTTGAGCTGCAGGTCCAGATGCTGGTTGACCTGGTAGCCGGCCAACAGGTCGGTGACTGCGTAGCTACCTTGTACCAACCGATAGTTGCCGCCATTGACCGGGATGTCGTTGTACATACGGCTCTGCCAGGTGATGCCGCCGCCCACTCGCAGTTTTTCCAGTGGGCCCTGGAAGCGGTAGGTGGTGAACAGCTTGAACTGGTGTTCGGGTGTGTCGGAGTTGAGCGGCTTGTTGACGCTCGCGGGGTTGTTCTCGTCCTTGATGGTGTGCACGCGGGCGTAGGTGTAGCCGGTGCCGATCTGCCAATGGTCGGTCAGTGCGCCCTGGAGTTCGAAATCGATACCTTGGCTGCGTACCTCGCCCGAGGCTTCATAGCAGGTCATCTGCGGGCAGTTGGCCGCGCCGATCTGGACCTGACGGTTTTCCTGGTCGATACGGAACACCGCAAGGCTGGCGTTCAGGGCACCGTCGAAATATTCGCCCTTGATGCCGACTTCATAGTTCTTGCCGACGATCGGGATGATCGGCTTGCCGGAGACATCCTTGCCGCTCTGCGGAGTGAAGATGTCGGTGTAGCTCACATACACCGAGTGATGCTCGTCCAGGTCATAGATCAGGCCGCCGTAGCGAGTGACGTTGCGGGTCACCTTGTAGTCGCCGTCGTTGTTGTCTCGCTGGTCGTAGTCGTACCAGTCCAGGCGTCCGCCGAGAATCAGCTTGAGCGGGTCTGCCAGGCTCAGGCGGGTGGTGGCGTAGACGCCTTCCTGGTTGATCAGGTAGCGACTGTTGCCAGTGTGCAGGAAGTTCGGCTTGCCGCTATCGAGCGGATAGTCGGTGTCATAGGGGCTGTATTCGCGCTCGTTCATGTCGTAGATGCGCTTGCTGGCACCCAGCACCAATTCATGGCTGCGGCCCAGCAGCTCGAAGGGGCCACTGGCGAAGGCGTCGAGACCCAGTTGGTTCTCGTCGTGCGCGGACTGGTAGACCGTCCTGCTCAGGGTCTTGGCGGTGTTCCAGCGCGACAGGTAAGAACCGCGGAACAGTGCGTTCTGCTCGCTGTAGTTGGCGTTGACCTGCAGCTTCCAGTCATTGGCCAGGTGGTGGCGCACTTCGGCGAAGAGGGTGTTGATCTCCTGGTCCTTGTCTTCCCAGTCGGTGCCGGGGTTGTACGAACGCGACACATCCAGGTGATGGCCGCTGAGGTCGGTCGGGATGGCCCCCCAGAAGAAATTGGTCTTGTCCTTCTGGTGCGAAAAGCCCAGGGTCAAGGTGGTGTCGTCGCTCAGGTCGGCTTCGCTGATGGCATAGAACAGCCCATGGTTTTCTTCCTGACCATCACGGAATCCGTTGGCGTCGCGGTAGGAGGTCACTATCCGGCCGCGCAGCGTGCCGCTGTCGTTGAGCGGGCTGGAGGCGTCGAGCTCGCCGCGGTAGTTGTCCCAGCTACCGGCCGCGCCGGTGACGGTGACTTTCTGTTCGGCCAGTGGGCGCTTGCGCACCAGGTTGATGGCCGCTGATGGTGTACCGGCGCCTGTGACCAGACCGGTGGAGCCGCGAACCACTTCGACGCGGTCGAACATCGCCAGGTTCGGTTGGGCGCCAACCACCCAACCGGTATAGGCGCTTGGGATGCCGTCGTACATCAGGTTGTCGACGTCGAAGCCTCGGGCGGTGTAGCTCTGGCGGCCGGGGCCGCTGGACTGGTTGAGGAACAGCCCCGGGGTGTAGCGGGCCACGTCGTTGATGCTGGTCATGTTCTGGTCGTCCATGCGCTGACGGGTGATCACGGTGACCGCCTGCGGGGTCTCGCGCATGGTCAACGGCAGCTTGGTCGCGGTGTTCATGGCGCCGGTGGTGTAGGACGTGCTGCCTTCGGTGGTGCTGCCCAGCCGGTTGTCGCTGATCTCGGTGGCGCCCAGTTCCAGCGTTGCGGGTGGTTGCTGGTCGTCAGCCATGGCATGGGGCAGGGTGCTGAAACCGATGGCCAGGGTCAGCAGGTTGAGCGCGAAACGACGAGGCGGAGCAGCAGGGGTCATGCCTGGATATCCTTGTTGCTAGTGCTTATGAGAATGATTGGCAATAAGTCTGTCAGGATTTGTCGCGCCCCGAAAGCGTGGTATGCCAAAAAATCGACAAATTTTTCACATCTGCCCGCGTGTTGCGGAATCGCCAGACGTCCCGGGGCTTGCGCAAAGCGGGTAGAATTCGCGCTTGATCAAGTGTGTGAGGTCCATGTGGAGCTGCAGCAGGGTTTTGTCCTGACCCGCCATTGGCATGACACCCCCGACGGCACGTGTGTGGAGTTCTGGCTCGCTACCGACCAGGGTCCCCGGCGTGTGCGCCTGGGCGCGCAGGTTTCGGTGGCGTTCGTGCCCGCGCAGCAGGCCGCACATGCACAACTGTTGCTCGGCGATGAGCCGGGCGCAGAGCTGCGCCCCCTTGAACTGCGCGACTTTCAGCAGCGGCCGGTGATGGGCCTTTACTGCCGCCAACACCGCCAACTGATGGCCTTGGACAAACGCTTGCGCACGGCCGGCGTCGAGGTGCTGGAAGCCGACATCCGACCGCCGGAGCGCTATCTGATGGAGCGCTTCATTACCGCGCCGGTCTTGTTCGGTGGTCGTGTCGATGCCGAGGGAACGGTCGTGGATGCCCAGCTCAAGCCTCATCCGGACTACCGCCCGAGCCTGCGCCTGGTGTCTCTGGATATCGAGACCAGCGAACGGGGCGAGCTGTACAGCATCGCGCTGGAGGGATGCGGTCAGCGCCAGGTCTACATGCTCGGACCTCCCAACGGCCCAATGCAGGTGGAGGATTTCGACCTGCACTACTGCGCCGACCGTGGCCAGTTGCTCGAATGCCTCAACCGCTGGTTGGAGCGTCACGACCCGGACGCGATCATCGGCTGGAACCTGGTGCAGTTCGACCTGCGTATCCTCCATGATCACGCTCGGCAGTTGCAGGTGCCTCTGTGCCTGGGCCGCGATGGTGCGCCGATGACCCTGCGCGAGCATGGCAGCCGCACGCATTTCTTCGCCGATGCACCGGGGCGGCTATTGATCGACGGCATCGAAGCCCTGCGCTCGGCGACTTGGAGCTTCCCCTCGTTCAGCCTGGAAAACGTCGCCCAGACCCTGTTGGGGGAAGGCAAGGCCATCGACACTCCCTACCAGCGCATGGATGAGATCAACCGGATGTTCGCCCAGGACAAGCCGGCCCTGGCGCGCTACAACCTCAAGGATTGCGAGCTGGTCACCCGCATCTTCGAGCACACCCGGCTGCTCGACTTCCTTCTTGAACGTGCCACGGTGACTGGCCTGCCGGTGGACCGCAGTGGCGGCTCGGTGGCGGCGTTCTGTCACCTTTACATCCCGGCCATGCACCGGCTGGGCTTCGTCGCGCCGAGCCTGGGCAGCCGCGAGGGCGAGGCCAGCCCAGGCGGGTTCGTCATGGACTCGCGGCCAGGCTTGTACGAATCGGTGCTGGTGCTGGACTACAAGAGCCTGTACCCGTCGATCATCCGTACCTTCCTGATCGACCCGGTGGGGCTGGTGGAAGGCTTGCGCGAGCCCGATCAGACAAGCTCGGTCGAGGGCTTTCGTGGCGCCCGCTTCTCGCGTACCCGCCACGCCTTGCCAGCCATCGTCGAGCGGGTCTGGCAGAATCGCGAAGCGGCGAAGAAAGCGGGTAACGCTCCGTTGTCCCAGGCCCTGAAGATCATCATGAATGCCTTCTACGGCGTGCTTGGCTCCAGCGGTTGTCGGTTCTTCGACCCGCGCCTGGCTTCGTCGATCACCCTGCGCGGGCATCAGATCATGCGCCAGACCCGGGCGCTGATCGAAGCACGTGGTTATGACGTGATCTATGGCGACACCGACTCCACCTTCGTCTGGCTCAAGGGGGCGCACGACGAGGAGCAGGCGGCGCGTATCGGGCGTGCACTGGTGGCTGAGGTCAACCAGTGGTGGCGCGAGCATTTGGATCAAGAGCTGGGGCTGCACAGTGCGCTGGAGCTGCAGTTCGAAACCCACTACCGGCGCTTCCTGATGCCGACCATCCGCGGCACCGAGGAGGGCAGCAAGAAGCGCTATGCCGGGTTGGTACAGCGCGCGGACGGCCAGGACGAGGTGGTGTACAAAGGGCTGGAGTCGGTACGCACCGACTGGTCGCCGCTGGCTCGGCAGTTCCAGCAGGAGCTGTATGGCCGGATCTTTCGGGGCCAACCCTACCGCGACTATGTGCGCGATTATGTACGACGCACGCTGTTGGGCGAACAGGATGAACTGCTGGTGTATCGCAAGCGGCTGCGTCGCCCTTTGCAGGACTACCAGCGCAACGTGCCTCCCCATGTGCGCGCCGCGCGCCTTGCCGATGAATACAACCTGCGCCTGGGTCGCCCGCTGCAATACCAGCGGGGGGGCTGGATCAGCTACCTCATCACCACGGCAGGCCCGGAGCCGCTGGAGAACCTGCAGTCGCCAGTCGATCACGAGCACTACCTGAGTCGGCAGTTGCAGCCGGTGGCGGATGCGATCTTGCCGTTCGTTGGGGATGATTTCGCCAGCCTGACCGATCGCCAGCTCCTGCTCTTCTGAGGGCCCCGCCGCACGCTCGGTGGGCCGCCGTCGGGGTGGCATCTATCTACTGCCCGAGCGGGGACCCTGCCACCTAGCCTGCGCTTCTTTTTTCAAGGAGCGCGATGCCATGCCGACCCCCCGCGAACAGCGCGAAGAAGACGCCACGACCGTCCCCGATTTTCCGGCCTTGCATCAGGACGCCGTGATTGGGGAGCGTTTGCCGGACTGGCTGCGTCAGGCCTCCCCGGAACACGTCAAGCAGTTGCACGAGGCGATGCAGCTCAGCGTGTACTTCCAGACGCGGGCTCGAGCCATCATGGGGCAGTTGGAACCCCTGGACAGCTTTGCCCAGACTCGTCTGGCCAAGGCCCTCAAGCCCCATGTCGACGAGCCTTTCGATGTCCGTACGTTGCAGTTTCGGCGTGGACACCGTGAGCCGGTGCTGACCTCGATACCCATCGGCTATCCGGTGACGGTGCCGGTGTACACGCAGATGCCCCTGCTCGAGGCGGCGCTGGGCAACTTCCGCGAGGAGGAAACCGAGGACGGCGGGCAGTTACCCGGTAACCGGCTAGGCGATCCCGGCAATGGCTCTGCCCGTCTGCCCAGTGCGCGTCATTTCGCTGCGCTGTGCCGGTCACTGGACCTGGGCGGTCAGTACCAGCGCCATTTGCACACGGTGCTGGAGCAGTACAGCGACTCGGAGGCTGGCGCCGACTCGGTGTTTGGCCGTGCCCATCGCTACGGCATGCTGGCCGATGCCTGTGTCGCTCGGCTGAAGGGCGTCCTGAGCGAGAACGAATATGTGCTGGTGAAGAATCTCTGCGCGCAGAAAGCCCCGTTGACCTTCGAAGGACGACCGGTGCAGTGCAAGCGCCTGAGCCTGCTGGCGTGCACCCTGGAGCAGATCGTGGTGCTGGATGTGCGCGATGAGACCTTCAGCCCCCTGTACAGCTCCAGCCACCGGGTGCTGGTCCATATTCCGGGCGATCCCGCGACTCCATGGAGCGCGTTCCCCAACCTGCGCTACTTTGCCAATGACCTGGGCAAGCGCTTGCGGCTGCCCGGGTATCAGCGTTTCTTCAGCCGCTTCGTGTTGCGCCGCGATGCGCAGTCGTTCTTTTCTGCTGTGGCTTCGGGCTACCAGGGCGTGTCGGACCTGGCGAACATTGCGTTGGAAGAGCACATGCATCCTTGGGAGATCAGCGACCAGGCCACCGCCAGTACCTTGGAGGGCTCGCTGTTCATTGCGCTGGGTCGTGCGCGCATCGCGCAGGTCAAGGCCGATGCGGCGATGATCGCCGTGCCCTCGGCTGCTGTGGATGAACAGGTCCGGCGTGAGCACGATCAGCGCTTGTCCGCAGAGGGCTGGGCTTTGCTCAGCATAGCGGGGCTTTTCGTGCCGGCCCTGGGCGCGGTGTTGCTCGCGGTGAGCGCATGGCAACTGCTGGGTGAGGTCTACCACGGTGTCGAGGCCTGGCACGAGGGTGACAGCAGCGAGGCACTCGATCACCTGCTCAACGTCGCCGGCGATGTCGCCATGATTGCGGTTACGGCGGCAGGTGCGCAGTTGGCGCGAGCGGCCTGGAGCCGTTCGGCACTCGTCGATAGCCTATTGCCGGTGCGGCTGGAGGACGGCAGCACGCGGCTGTGGAAAGAAGACCTCACACCCTTTCGCAGTGCGCCGCCTGCGGGGGCCGTGCGTGACGACCTGGGTGTATACCGGGCCGGCGAAGGCTGTTGGGTTGAAATGGATGGCCAGCACTATCGCGTTGCGCAGGGCAGCGATCAGCGCTGGCGCCTGCAGGGTGACGACAAGCATGCGCCGGTGCTCAGACACAATGGCGCGGGTAGCTGGCGGCTGTGGTGGGAGCAACCGCTGGAGTGGGATGACCCTCGGCGCTCTTTCCGGCGCCTGGGCCATGACTTTGCCGAGCTGGATGACGACCAGATCGATGAGATCCTGCTCGCCCACGACATACAGGCCCAGCATCTGCGAGCGGTACATGTCGAGGGGCGCGTGGCCCATGGCGAATGGCAGGACAGTGTCGTTCGGTATCGGCTGGACCTGCGCATCCGTCGAGTGGTCAGGCAATTGCGCGGCGGGGTCATGCCCACCGAAGAGGCCGTGCTTGATCAGGCGCGGTTACTGCCCGGCGCCGCTGGTGCTTCGGACCAGGCATTGGCGGAGTTGATCTGGTCCGAACGAAGGCGTCTGTTCGAGCAGCTGTATGCGTTGGAGCAGCCACCGGGGGACGCAGGCGTCCAGCGTCTGTGTCGGCAGTTCGCTTCATTGCACGGTCGAGCGGCTGCGCAACTGATGCGCGAAGCCAGTGCTGTGGATCGCCAGCGCTTGCTGGATGACGGCCGGGTTGCGATGGACCTTGCTTCAAAGGCGGGCGCTGCGGTGTGGCGTATCAGAGTGGCCCGAGTGTTCGAAGGGTTGTACCTGGACGCTAGCCAGAACGCCGACCTTGCCCGTGTTGCGCTGCAGGTGCTCGACACCCTGCCGGGTGCTTCGCACAACGTGGCCTGGCGCTTGTGCGAGGGCTCTGCGAACGGCCCGGTGCTGCTGTCGATAGACCGCACACAGGCCGTTCGCACACTGACACTGGTTCACACCGATGGGGACTTCCTACTGCTCGATGGGGCGACCGAGGCGGTGCTCGGGGAAGGGGAGTTGTTCGAGGTCCTGAGCAGTGCGATGGATGGCCCTCAGCGGGAGGCCCTGGGATTGGGAGAGCCCCTGGCCCACAACCTGCGTGTGACCCTGGCGCGCGCGACCGCGGCCCGTCGGGCGGACGTCCAGACGATGCTCGGCAGGCGGGCCTCCGCAGGCTGGTTCCGCGCGCCGCAACGTCTGGCGGATGGCCGGGTCGGTTACCCGTTGAGCGGTCGCGGAGGAGGACGGGGGCGAGGCCGGCCGTTGTTCGCCAGGGTGCGTAACCTCTACCCGAACCTGAGCGACAACGATGCACGGGCCTGGCTGGTGACGCTTGGCAACAGCGGCGGGAACATTCACACCGAGCTGAGTCGTCTTGAGGATGAGTTGGCCGTGCTGGAGACGGACCTGCAATTGTGGACCAATCAGCCCATGAGCCTGAGTGCCCGTGGCGAGAGGGTCTACATGCGTGACGCCTTGCTTGCGGCCTGGCGGCGCACGCTGCCCAGGGTGTACGACCAGAACGGGCGCGTGATCGGTCAACGCTTGAACCTGTGGGCCGTGTCGCTGCAGTCGCTCCCGGAGCTTTCGCAACAGGTTCGCTTCGATCAAGTGGTGTCGTTGTCGTTGCGCGGCATTGGCCTGACCGAGATTTCCAGCACATTCATGCGGGCGTTCAGTCGCCTGGAAGTCCTTGAGTTACCCAACAACAGGCTTACCCGCCTGCCGCCCCGGTTACGTCACCTGTCGCGACTGCGTGAGCTGGACCTGACCGGCAATCAGATCATGCTGGACGATCGCCAGGCGACCACGCTGCTGCAACTGACGCACCTGAGGCTGCTGGATTTGTCGTACAACCCATTGGGGCGCAGTTTTTCCGTGGCGGGCATGCCTCATCTGAACTCCCTGCAACTGGCACACACCGGAATCAGCGAGTTGCCCGAGGGCTTGCTGAGTCGAGGCTCTTTGGTGGTCGCTGACCTGCGTCACAACGCAATTGTCGAACTTCCCGATCACTTCTTCAGTGCCCCGAGGTGGTACGCCCGCGCGGTGCTGTTGAGCGAGAACCCGCTGAGCGCCACGTCGACCCAGCGACTGCGCAGCTTCATGATTCGTCATCAACTGATAATTGAAGAGGAGCTGGAAGCCGAAAATGTCAGTGATCAAGCGGAGGAGGGTGCTGCTGCGCTCGACAGTGCCCGCAGTGCCTGGCAACACGTGATCGAAGCAGGCGCCACCGCACAGTTCGACGAGTACTGGAATGGGCTGGCCGAGGCGCCAGGCAGCGCCGACTTCATGGCCTTGTTGCGCCGCCTGCTGGAGACACTGGATTTTCGCAACCATGGCGCCGATCTCGGGCGGCGAGTGACCAGCATGATGCTTGCGATGCGCGAGCATGCCGAGTTGCGCGAGGAACTGTTCACCCAGGCGATGTTGCCCAGGACCTGCCAGGACAGTGTCATCGGTAACTTCAGCCGACTGGAAGTGCGCATGCTGGTCTGGAAGGCGCTGGTCGACGCCAAGGCGGGTGCCCAGGATGCGGCATTGGTTCGCCTGGGGCGGCAGCTGTGGCGCCTGGATGAAATCGAACGGATTGCCGTCGATGACATTGCCGCTCGTGTGGTCGCGGGGCGCGATCCCGATGAAGTCGAGGTGGAACTGGCCTACCGTGTCATGCTGCGCGATGACTTCGATCTGCCTGCACAACCGGCAGACATCGCCTATCAGCAGACTGCCGGCTTGACTCCCGAGCGTCTGGCAGCCGCCCGCCAGCGGCTGCGCGAGGGGGAAACCGAGCAGGCCATGGTCGAGTCGTTGTTCATGCGTGAATTCTGGACCGAGCATCTCAAGAACAGCCATCAAGCGGAGTTCGACGCCATCAAGAAGCCGTTCTTCGAGCGTATCGAGGTGGTTCAGGAGATGGCTGGCAATGATTCATCAGGCGCCCGATCCTATGACGACACCTTGCAAGCCCTGCGTGACGAGGTGCAGCGGCTGGAGGCGCAGTCCGGCCAACTGAGCCTTCAAGCCGACGGCCTGAGGGGGGACGCCCTGGAGGAGCATCAGCAGCGGCAGGCCGATATCGACCGGCAACTGCGCGAGCAGCTTGCCAGCCTTGAGATGCGCTTGGTCGATAGCGAATTCGCCGAGCGCATGCGCGCGCTTGGCACAGGCATGGATTCACAGACCTTTCGCCAGACGATGGACCTGCTGTCGACCGAGCACGATGCGGCGGTGCAGGCACGGATCATAGAACTGACCCGAGCCGCACTGGCGCAGAACCCATCCCAGCTGGAACCGGGTGCTTCCGAGCCGCAGCCTGGACCAAGCCGTGGCAGCGGCATGGGCTGAGCGGCGAAGGGGGCCGGCGTTCATTGTTGGGCTATGCTCTGCAGTGGGTGCCGGCCATTTCCGTACCTCCTGAGCGAAGGCCTGGACACCGGAAGTTACCTTTGCACAGCGCATGGTCCACCGCAGGTGGTTTAGGCTCCGTTTCGGATCTTTCTCTATGATCTGTAGTCATTGATATATCGAGAGAACAAGGAGATACACATGCTCGTCCGGTCACTGACCCTCGCCACCCTGCTTGCCGTCGCCGCCCCGCTATTGGCGGCCGACAGCGATGCGCCCCTGGCCAAGGAGCTGGGCAAGGCACGGCCACTGGTCGTGATCGCCCCCAGCAGCGCCGACCCGACCTTGCGCGGGCTGGAAGAGGCCATGAAGGATCCAGCTACCCAGGCCGGGTTCAAGGAGCGCAACCTGGTGCTGTTCAGCGTTGCCCAGATGATGGGCAAACGCGAAGACAAGAACCTCGAGCAGCAGACCACCATGGCGCTGATCCGCGAGCTCAAGCTTGGCGCGAGCAAAGGCACCAAGGTGATCCTGATCGGCAAGGATGGCGAGCGGCACATGCTCAAGGATGATGAAAGCGGTGAGAAGATCGACCCGCAGGCGATTTTCAAGGCGGTTGACGAATTGCCCGCCGCTGAGAAAGCCATCGCGACACCCGAGCCGGTAGCGGCCACCCCGGCCGCAGAGCCCAAAGCGAAAGAAACTGGCAAGGCCACCAAACCGGCCAAGCCGGCAGCACCGCCCAAGCCACTGGACGACTGAAACCCCCGCGCCGGTCTTTGTAGACCGGCGTTTTTGTATCGCACTGTATCACCGGGCCCCGGTGACCGATTGCCATACAAATTCCGCCATTGCCCGATACACCAAGGACACACCATTGCGGCGAAATGAGCTGACCTTTCGACCGATGTGGAGCCTTGCCATGACCGCTATCTGCAATCTTCTCCCGCCGTTCTGCCGTTTCATTCGACAAATCTGACCTCTCGCCGGTTAGCGCGCGGGGCAAGCCATCTTCCATCGTTCAACGGAAGGCGGCTTGCCCCGCAGTCGTTTCCGGCCCCTGCGGAGACTTCTCTCATGCATTCCCAACCCTTGCTCACCGGCCTTGGTTTGCGCCGCGGCCTGCTTGCCGAACTGCTGAAACTGGAGCCAGGCACCGTGGACTTTCTCGAATGCGCCCCGGAGAACTGGATCAATGTCGGCGGCGCCTTTGGCCATGGCCTGGCGCAGCTCGCCGAACGTTTCGCAATCGCTTGCCATGGCCTGTCACTGTCGCTGGGCGGCCCCGAGGCGCTGGACCTGAAGCTGCTCGATAGCACCCGCCGTTTCATGGACCGATACCAGGTGAAGCTGTACAGCGAACACCTGAGTTATTGCAGCGATGATGGCCATCTCTACGACCTGATGCCTATTCCTTTCACCGACGAAGCTGTCCGCCATGTCTCTGCGCGTATCCGCCAGGCCCAGGATTGTCTGGGCCGGCGTATCGCGGTGGAAAACATCAGCTACTACGCCGCGCCTTACCAGGCGATGAGCGAGTTGTCGTTCATCCGCGCGGTGCTCGAGGAAGCCGACTGTGACCTGCTGCTGGACGTCAACAACGTCTTCGTCAATGCCTGCAACCACCGATACGACGCATTGGCCTTTCTCGAAGGGCTGCCGCGCGAACGGGTGGTTGGCATGCATGTGGCGGGGCACTACGACGAGGCGCCGGACTTGAAGGTCGATACCCACGGCGCTGCGGTGAAGGAAGACGTTTGGACGCTGTTCTCGATCGCTTGTCAGCGTTTCGGCAATCAGCCGACAGTGCTGGAGCGCGATTTCAACTACCCGCCCATGGCCGAGCTGCTGGCCGAGACGGCACGCATCCGGGCGCTGCAGCAGGCTGCCGGAGGGTTGCGCCATGACTGAGCTGCGCGAGCAACAATTCACCCTGGCCCGTCACCTGCGCGACCCGCAGCGCCATCCGGCGCCACCCGGTATCGAGGCGCGGCGGTTGAAGGTCTACCGCGAGCTGTTCTACGGTGCCATCGAGGGCTTGCTGGCCGGCAGTTTCCCGGTGATGCGCAGGACCTTGGGCGATCAGGTCTGGCATGCCCGGGTTCGCGACTTCTACGCCAACTATCGCAGCCAGACCCCGTTGTTCACCGAGATTGCCGAGTGCTTCATCGACTATCTGCAAGGTGTCGAGCTGGATACCCCCTGGCAACTGGAACTGGCGCATTACGAGTGGATCGAGGCGTACCTGAGCCTCACTGATGCGCAGGACCCGGCACACGATCCAGACGGCGACCTGCTCGACGGGGAGCCGCTGCTGTCCTGTGTGGCCCAGGTGCTGGCTTACCAATGGCCGGTGGAGCAAATCGGCCCAGGCTACCAGCCTGAACAGGCGCCAGAGATGCCGTCCCTGCTGCTGGTACACCGCGATGCAGGATTCAAGGTGCACTTTTCCCGCCTGGCGCCACTGGCGTGGCAGCTGTTGAACGCATCGGGCAGTGGGCGTGAGCGCTTGCTGGCGCTGGGGGGCGAGGCGTCGCTCGAGGGCGGGAGAGCAATGCTCGAAGGGTTGCGCGCCCAGGGTGTGATCATTGGAACCCGGGCGCCCTGACGGGGCGCCTCAACCGATGCCCGTATCAATCGTGCGGGCCCATCCACGGGTGTTTCCACTTCGCGAACAACACAAAGCCCACACCTGGTAACAGGCGTGGGCTTTGTGTTCTGCAGACCCTTGGTCAGCCGTGCTGCCAGCGGCGAGTCAGCCAATAATCCAGGCTCAGACGACCCGATCCCTTGAGCATCAGGGGCAGCAACGCCACCAGGTAGATCAGCGGGAGCTTGAAGTTGCCGAAGCCGCGGTCGGTAATGGTATAGCCCTGGGCCAGCTCAGCCAGCGAGGACCAATGTGCCGGCCAGTGCACGGAGGCGATCGCGACGACCGTCACCACGGCCAACACCGCCGAGGCCAGGCGTGTACCGAAGCCCAGCAGCAGGAGCAACGGACAGATCAGTTCGGCCCACATCGACACTTGCCAGTTGAACTCAGCGGGCAGCATGTTGAACGGGAAGGGGAAGTTGGCCTGCAAGTCGACGAACCAGTTGTTGCCATTGAACTTTTCAAGGCCCGACTCGAAGAACTCCCAGGCCAGGAACAGCCGCAGGGGCAGGTCCGCGCTCCAGTTGCCGGTGTTGTCGATACGTGCAAGGGTGCGATTGATCAGTGTTGTCATGGTGCAGGTCTCGCTTCAGCAGGAAAGGGCGGGTTTGGCGCGGCGCAGGTGTTGAGCGCGCTTTGCGGTGAGCTTGAGAGCGATGGCGGCGAACATCAGGGCGAATGCCAGCGGGTACCAGCCGCCCATCGGGATGCGCTTGTAGAACGACAGGCAGAAGACCCCGGCCAGCACCCAGGTGCCGGTGCTGTGCAGGCCTCGCCACAGGCGACCGCCTAGCAGGCGCATGGCGCCTTTGAACGAGGTCAGGGTCAGCAGCAGGATGAACAGGTAGCCGACACTGCCGGGAATGTTGGCCACTGCGGTGCGGCCGGCCCAGAACAGCTCCGGGAAGCGTTGCGCATAGAGGTAGATCAGCACGCCATGAACCGTGTGGGAGAAGGCGAAGGCCAACCCGAGGAAACGTCGCTCACGCAGCACCTGGCGGCTGAAGGCGCCAGGCAACAGGGTCACCAGCGAGGAGGCCAGAAACGTCAGCAGGAACAGCGCGAAGGAGCTTCGCGCGGTGGCGCGGATGGCGGTGCGCAGGGCATCGGCAGAGCCGACGGGGTGCATCCACAGAGCCAGCCCGGTCATCAGCAGGGTCAGGCCGGCAAGGGCAGCGAACAGCTTCCAGCCGGAGGGTATCGCGAGGTTTTTCATGAGCAGCTCCCAGGTCGTCGACGGCGAATGCCGTCGCGTTGTTGTGGCTGGGAGTGTGTTGGGAAGGGGTATCTGCAGTGTGTCGGCGAGGCGCGGATTGTGTATCGGCGTGTACCGTTAGGCGGGTGTGCTACAGAACCGTACAAGACCCGAGGGTAGGAGGGGAGACCCCTCCTATAGGCAGGGTTATTCCTACAGGTGCGAGGGCGGCAGTTCTATCTGGGCGCACAGCCCACCGCTTTCACGATTGCTCAGGCTCAGTCGCCCACCCATGGCCTGGGTCAGTTGATGGGCAATTGCCAGCCCTAGCCCGGTCCCACCGGTACTGCGATTGCGTGAACCTTCGACCCGATAGAAGGGTTTGAGCACCTCGCCCAACTCCTGCTCGGGAATCCCCGGACCTTCGTCGAGCACCCGGATCAGGGTGTCGCCGGTACTCCGGTGGCTGACTTCCAGGCGCGCAGAGCCGGCGAACTTCAAGGCGTTGTCCAGCAGGTTGACCAGGACTCGGCGCAGGGCATGGGGGCGGGTGTGCAGCACCGTGTCGGTATCGCCGCAGCGTACGACCTGCGCACCGCTGTCCTGGTAATCGAATACCAGGCTGTCGAGAAACGCGTCTAGATTGACCTTGCATGGCTGTTCGGTGCTGCTGTCCATGCTGCGGGCGTAGGCTACCCCCTCGCGCACCAGATGCTCCATGGCGCTCAGGTCGCTCCACAGTTTGTCCTTCTCCAGCCCGTCGTCCATCACTTCCACGCGCAGCTTCATACGCGTGATCGGTGTCTGCAGGTCATGGGAGATGGCGGCCAACAATTGCATGCGCTCCTTGAGATAAGCGGCGATGCGTGCCTGCAGGGCGTTGAAGGCGACGGCGGCGTACTTCACCTCGCGCGGGCCGCTCTCATCCAGCTGTGGCCCGGGCTTGTCGGGGTCGAGGTGGTCGACGGCCTGGGCCAGGCGCGTCAGCGGGCCGATCGCCAGGCGTACCGCAAGCCAGGTGCACAGCAGCAGGATCGCCAGCTGGAACAACAGCACCACCGGTAGCCAGGTGGCTAGTGGCACCGGCGCCGGGGTGACGTCGATGGTCAGTGGCGCGCCGTCGGCGAACTTGAGGTGCGCCTGGAAGTGCGGGTTCGGCCCAGGGATATCCTGGAAGGTCAGGTGATAGTCCTTGCCGATCGCCTTGACGATCGACTCTGCTGCCATGGGCGGGTCGGCGCTGGGCATGCTCTGGCCGACGAGGCCTTGGTCGAGGCGGTAGCGGTAGTTGTGACGCTCCAGGCGCGCAAGCCACCCAGCACGTTCGGCGGCGGGCAGGCGATCGAGGATGGCCACCGAGGTGGCGACGTCCATTTCCAGGTTGCTCAGCATCATCGAGCGGCTGCTGACATAGCGCTCGTAGAACTGAAGGCCGAACGAGGAGCCGTAGGCCAGCACCAGCCCCGTCAGGAAGATCAGTGCCAGGCGCGAAGCGAGGGTGCCCGGCCACTTCATGTCGGCGACTCGATCAGCGAGACCGGCAGCGAGAACACATAGCCCTCGCTGCGCACGGTCTTGATGCAGGTCGGTTCGCGCGCGTCATCGCCCAGGCGCTGGCGCAACCGGCTGACCAGCAAGTCGATGGAACGGTCGAAGATGTCGGCTTCGCGGCCCTGGGTGAGGTTGAGCAGTTGCTCGCGGCTGAGCACCCGCTGCGGATGGTCGAGCAATACCCGTAAAAGGCGGTACTCGGCGCCGCTCAAGGCCACGAGTGTGCCTTCGTCGTCGAGCAGGTGACGGGCGGTGGTGTCCAGGCGCCATTGGCCGAAAGCGATCAGCCGGCTGCTTTCGCTGATGGTGAGGTTGGGCGGCAGCATGCGCGTGCGGCGCAGCACTGCATTGATCCGCGCCAGCAGCTCGCGGGCGGAGAACGGTTTGGTCAGATAGTCGTCGGCGCCCATTTCCAGGCCGATGATGCGGTCGGTCTCGTCGTTGCGTGCAGTGAGCATCAAGACTGGCGTGTTGCGGTGCTTGCCAGCGCGCAATTCGCGGCACAGCAACAGGCCGTCGTCACCGGGCATCATGATGTCGAGCACGACCAGGTCGACGGAGTTGCCCTCGAGAAAGCTGCGCATCTGCCGACCGTCAGCGACGATGCTCGTGCGCAGACCGTTCTTCTTCAGGTAGTTGCCGACCAGCTCGCGAATTTCGCGGTCGTCGTCGACGATCAGGATGTGATCGACGTGTTCCATCATGGTGGTCCTGTAATGAGTGCGATGGGCACAGTGTAACGAGGCTCGGCTCGCTTGCCTGCGGGTGTTTGTATTGCAGTGTATCTGTCGGCGACACAGATACAGAACGAAGCAGCACGCGCGTTTCTCGACACACAGGCGATACCTGGCGGGCTTCAAATGGCTCTCGACCGGGGAGTGAACTGCTCTCCACCTAAAGCCCCGCAGGAGATACACCATGAACTTCAAGACCCTTGCCAGTGCCAGCCTGTTCGCCGTACTCAGCTTCGGCGCCATCGCCGCCCAGGCCAGCACCCAACCGATGCCCGACAGCCAGGCCATGCAGTACCGCTACGGTGATCACCTGGACGTCAAGCGCGTACTGTCGGTGAAGAACGATCGCAGCAACGCCTGTGGCGTGGTCAATACCCGCATGGATTACCTGGACTCGCAGGGTCAGGCACAGAGCGTCGAGTACCGTACCTATGCCACCGGTGGTTGCCATGACAACTGATCGCAGCCAGGCTGAGCCAGGCAGCCCCTGGCGACGCCGCTGGCTCAAGGTGGGCGGTGTGGTCCTGGCGCTCGCAGGCCTGGGCCTGGCCGGGCACCTGCTGGCGCGCGACGACCTGGGGCCGATGCCTTCGCTGGCAGGTGCCCAGGCGTGGATCAACTCGCCGCCGCTGGATGCGCCTGCGCTCAAGGGCAAGGTCGTGCTGGTGGACTTCTGGACCTGGGACTGCATCAACTGCAAGCGCAGCATGCCGTACGTCAACCAGTGGGCCAAGCGCTATGCCGACCAGGGGTTGGTGGTGGTGGGCGTGCATACGCCGGAGTACGACTACGAGCATGATGTGGGCAATCTCAGGCAGAAGGTACGCTCGCTCGACATCGGCTATCCGGTGGCGGTCGACAACGATTACCGGATCTGGAATGCCTGGGGCAACCAGTTCTGGCCGGCGCATTACTTCGTCGATCGCAAGGGGCAAGTGCGCCATGTGCATTTCGGTGAAGGGGACTACGCTGGCCAGGAACAGGTGATCCGCGAGCTGCTGGCCGAGCCGTCGACGTAGGCGCCGGCCAGCGCCGCTGCAGCGGGCCACTCAGCGCAAACTGGCAAAGTGCGCCTGCATCCGTTTCGGGTCGGCCTTGCGACCGCTGAACAGCTCGAATGCCTTGACTGCCTGGAACACAGCCATGGTGCCGCCGTCGAGTGTCTGGCAGCCCAGCGCCCGGGCGTGGCGCAACAGCTCGGTTTCGAGTGGGAAGTAGATGATCTCGGCCACCCACAAGCGCCTGTGCAGCAGTTCGACCGGCAACGGCGTACCCGGCAGCTTGGCCATGCCAACCGGCGTGGTATTGACCAGCCCGTCGGCGGTCGCCAAGGTGTGGGCCAGGTTTTCGCCCAACTGCGCGCGGCCGGCCCCGAAGCGTGCGCTGAGGTTGTCCACCAGCGCTTGCCCGCGTGCGCGGTCTACTTCGAACAGCACCAAGCTCTCGACTTCCTCGGCCAGCAACGCATGAGCCACCGCAGCCCCCGCGCCGCCAGCGCCCATTTGCACGACCTGGCGCCGAGCAACGCCGGGCAGGCCTCGGCGCAGGCCTTCGGCGAAACCCAGGCAGTCGGTGTTGTGGCCGATGCGCCTGCCGTCCTTGAACACCACGGTGTTGACGGCGCCGATGCCGCGCGCCTCGTCCGATAGCTCATCGAGCAGCGGCAGGATCGCCTGCTTGAACGGGAAGGTGATGTTCAACCCGGTAAAACCAGTGTGCTGCGCCGCGTCGAGCAAGCGGGGCAGGGCGCTGTCGTCCACACCCAGCTGGTCGGCATCGATCAGCCGGTACAGGTAGCGCAAGGCCTGGGCGTCGCCTTCGTGCTCGTGCAGCGCAGGTGTGCGCGAGGCCTGGATGCCGCGCCCGATCAGGCCGGCGAGGATGCTGTGCGGGGTCATGCTGCGACCTCCTGCAGCAGTTGCTGGAAGTGGGCAAGCGCTGCGCGGTAGCCCTGGCTGCCCAACCCGCAGATCACCCCCACGGCCACCGCCGATACGAACGAGAGATGCCGGAACGGCTCGCGCTTGTAGACGTTGGACAGGTGCACCTCGATCACCGGCAGTTCACAGGCGACCAGCGCGTCACGGATGGCAACCGAGGTGTGGGTCCAGGCGCCGGGATTGATCAGGATGCCGGCGCAGCGGCCACGGGCGCCATGTATCCAGTCGATCAGTTCACCTTCGTGGTTGGTCTGGCGAAACTCGGTTTCCAGGCCCAGCTCACGGGCGCTGGCAGCGCACAGATTGGCAAGGTCGGCGAGGGTTTCCCGGCCGTAGTGATCAGGTTCGCGGGTGCCCAGCAGGTTGAGGTTGGGGCCGTTGAGTACGAGGATTGGGCATGGCATGGCGCAGCATCGCTTTTATTGTTGGTTGCAACAAGTTTTGTACTATCCGGTTAGTTTTGTAAATCAGCTGGCGCCGCTCGGTATGAAAATCGGGGGCGATAATCGCCCACCGTTCCGGCTGGATTACAGAATCGTAATCTTCACGCCACCGCCACGATAACCGCCGCGCCCTAGAGTCCCTCGCCAGCAACCGCCAGCCGTCGAGGACCCCAGACCGTGCCGTTCAAAACCTCCCGCTCCCTCGCCCTGATTTGCCTGCTGTCGGCCAGTGCTGTCGCCCAGGCAGGACAGGGCCTGACCCTGAACCAGGCGCTCGATGCGGCGTTTGCCGATAATCCGGACCTGGCTGCCGTGCGCCAGGCGCTCGGCATTGCCGAAGGCGAACGGCGCCAGGCGGGTCTGATACCCAATCCGGAGCTTTCCTGGGAGCGTGAAGACACTCGCCGCGATACCAGCACCACCACGGTCATGCTCAGCCAGGCGCTCGAGCTGGGTGGCAAGCGTGGCGCGCGTGTCGAGGTGGCCAAGGCCGGGCAGGATATCGCCCGATTGGAGCTCGAGCGCCAGGGCAATGGCCTGCGTGCCGATGTGACCCAGGCTTTCCATGCTGCACTGCGGGCGCAGACTGCGGTGGAGCTGGCCGAGCAGTCCAAGGCCTTGACCGAACGGGGCCTGCGGGTGGTAAAGGCGCGGGTTGCGGCGGGCCAGTCATCGCCGGTCGAGGCCACTCGCGCCGACGTGCAGTTGGCCCAGGCTCTGGCGCAACTGCGCCGTGCCGAAGCGGATCGCACGGTGGCCTGGCAGGCGCTGTCGCGCTTGATTGGCAGCGCCGATGTGGCGTTCACGCAGCTTGATGGCAACGGCTTGTTGCCTGGCCCGGCGCCACAGGCCGAGGTCTTGCTGGGCAAGGTCGAGCAGACCGTCGAGTGGCGCCTTGCGGCCGCGCAGATCGAGCGTGGAGAAGCCGCGCTGGGTTCGGAAAAGGCCCAGCGGATCCCCAACCTCACGGTCAGCCTGGGCAGCCAGTACAGCCGCGAGGACCGTGAACGGGTCAATGTGGTCGGGCTGTCCATGCCGCTGCCGCTGTTCGACCGAAACCAGGGCAACGTGCTGGCGGCCTCACGTCGCGCCGACCAGGCCCGCGACCTGCGCAACGCAGTGGAACTGCGCCTGCGCAGCGATACCCGCAGCGCACTGAGCCAGTGGGCCATGGCCATGGCCGAGGTCAACGCCTACGACCGCACCATCCTGCCCTCGGCACGCCAGGCGGTAGATACCGCTACGCGTGGCTTCGAGCGCGGCAAGTTCGCTTTCCTCGACGTTCTGGACGCCCAGCGCACGCTGATCGAGGCCCGCGGGCAGTACCTCGACGCCCTGGCGTCGGCAAGCGATGCCCGGGCACAGATCGAGCGGATCTATGGCCAGCTGGATACCGGGCGCTGAGGCGCGGATCAAGCGTTCTACCTTCTTTATTTGCAGCAGGAGCCCCCATGAGCACCACACGCACGTTCGCCATCCTTGCCACCCTGGTCGCCGTGATCGGCGTCGGTGGGCTGGCTTGGACCGGCAACCTCGGCCCCGGAAAGACCAGTGAGTCCGGCCATGACGACCATGGCACCGACGGCCACGACCACGGCAGTGCGCCTGCTGCGTCCGGCGAGGAAGGTCACGATGAAGAGGGCGAGCTGCATCTTTCTGCAGCGCAGATCGAGGCGGCCGGGATCCAGTTGGTGACCGCCGGCCCGCGTGTCCTGGGTACGGCGATCAGTTTTCCTGGCGAGATTCGTTTCGATGAGGACCGTACCGCCCACGTGGTGCCGCGTGTTCCGGGTGTGGTCGAGTCGGTGCAGGCCGACCTCGGCCAGCCGGTCAAACGTGGCCAGGTGCTGGCGGTGATCGCCAGCCAACAGATCTCCGAGCTGCGCAGCGAGCAGCAGGCGGCGCAGCGGCGGGTCGAGCTGGCGCGGCTGACCTTCGAGCGTGAAAAGCAGCTATGGCAGGAGCGCATCAGCGCCGAGCAGGATTACCTGCAGGCTCGCCAGGTTTTGCAGGAAGCTGAGATCGCCTTGGCCAATGCCGGGCAGAAGGTTGCGGCCGTGGCCCCGGCGGGGGCGGGCAATCGCTACGAGCTGCGTGCACCGTTCGATGCGGTGGTGGTGGAAAAACACCTGACCGTCGGCGAAGTGGTGAGTGAGGCCAGCAATGCCTTCACCCTGTCCGACTTGAACCGAGTCTGGGCCACGTTCGCCGTGACCCCGCGCGATCTGGACAAGGTCACCAGCGGCCGCGCCGTGACCGTGAGTTCGCCGGACCTCGATGCGCAAGTCGAGGGCACCATCAACTATGTCGGCAACCTGCTCGGCGAGCAGAACCGCGCTGCCACTGCCCGCGCCACGCTGGCCAACCCCAAGGGGGCGTGGCGCCCCGGGTTGTTCGTCAATATCGCGGTGACCGTCGAGCAAGCAGAGGCAGCCGTGGTGGTCCCACAGATGGCCCTGCAGACCCTCGAAGAGCGCAGCGTGGTGTTCGCCCGCACCCCTGATGGCTTCCAGGCGTTGCCAGTCAAGACTGGCCGCCGCGATGGCGGCTTCGTCGAAATCTCCGAAGGCCTGGCCCGCGGCACCCAGGTAGCGGCGGCAGGTAGCTTTGTCCTCAAGTCCGAGCTGGGCAAGGGCTCGGCCGAGCACAGTCACTGATCCGGGAAACCCTCATGTTCGAACGCCTGATTCAATTTGCCATCGAGCAACGCCTGGTGGTGATGCTCGCCGTGGTGCTGATGGCTGCGGTGGGCATCCACAGCTACCAGAAGCTGCCGATCGACGCGGTGCCCGATATCACCAACGTGCAGGTGCAGATCAATACCGCTGCACCAGGCTATTCGCCGCTGGAAACCGAGCAGCGCATCACCTACGCCATCGAAACGGCCATGGCCGGCCTGCCCGGGCTCAAGCAGACCCGTTCGCTGTCGCGTTCGGGTTTGTCGCAGGTGACCGTGATCTTCGATGACGCCACCGATATCTTCTTCGCCCGGCAACTGGTCAACGGGCGCCTGCAAGTCGCCCGCGAGCAGTTGCCCGAGGGCATCGAAGCGGGCATGGGGCCCATCTCGACGGGCCTGGGGGAGATCTTCCTGTGGACGGTCGAGGCCCGGGACGGTGCACTCAAGGAGGACGGTACGCCCTATACCGCCACCGACCTGCGGGTGATCCAGGACTGGATCATCAAGCCCCAACTGCGCAATGTGCCGGGTGTGGCCGAGGTCAACAGCATCGGTGGACACGCCAAGCAGTATCTGATTGCACCGGATCCCAAGCGCCTGGCGGCCTACAAGCTCACGCTCGATGACCTGATCGCGGCGTTGCAGGGTAACAATGCCAACGTCGGCGCGGGTGCCATCGAACGCAACGGCGAGCAGTTGCTGGTGCGTGCGCCGGGGCAGGTGGCGTCGATCGAGGACATTGCCAACATCGTCATTTCCAGTGCCGATGGTGCGCCGATTCGTGTCAGCCATGTGGCCCAGGTCGGCCTGGGCGAAGAACTGCGCTCGGGAGCTGCGACCGAAAATGGTCGCGAGGTGGTGTTGGGCACGGTGTTCATGCTGATTGGCGAGAACAGTCGCACGGTGTCCCAGGCCGTCGCGGCAAAGCTTGCCGAGATCAACCGCAGCCTGCCCGAGGGCGTGGTGGCGGTCACGGTGTACGACCGTACCAACCTGGTGGAAAAAGCCATCGCCACGGTGAAGAAGAACCTGGTCGAAGGCGCCATCCTGGTGGTCGCCGTGCTGTTCCTGTTCCTGGGCAACATCCGTGCAGCGTTGATCACGGCCATGGTCATTCCGCTGTCGATGCTGTTCACCTTCACCGGTATGTTCGCCAACAAGGTCAGCGCCAACCTCATGAGCCTGGGGGCGCTGGACTTCGGCATCATCGTCGACGGTGCGGTGGTGATCGTCGAGAACGCCATCCGTCGACTGGCCCATGCCCAACACAAGCACGGGCGCATGCTGACCCGTGCCGAGCGCTTCCATGAAGTGTTCGCGGCTGCCCGCGAGGCACGCCGGCCCCTGATCTACGGGCAGTTGATCATCATGGTGGTGTATCTGCCGATCTTTGCCCTGACCGGTGTCGAAGGCAAGATGTTCCACCCCATGGCGTTCACCGTGGTCATGGCCTTGCTGGGGGCGATGATTCTTTCGGTGACCTTCGTGCCAGCAGCGATTGCGCTGTTCGTTACAGGCAAGGTCAAGGAGGAAGAGGGTGTGTTGATGCGTACGGCTCGCCAGCGTTACGCCCCGGTGCTCGCCTGGGTACTGCGTCGACGCGAGCTGGCCTTCGCCGCTGCCGCAAGCCTGGTACTGCTGTCGGGTGTATTGGCCAGTCGCATGGGCAGTGAGTTCATTCCCAGCCTCAGCGAGGGCGACTTCGCCCTGCAATCGCTGCGCGTGCCGGGCACCAGCCTGAGCCAATCGGTGGACATGCAGCAACGCCTGGAACGGGCGATCATCGCCCAGGTACCCGAAGTCGAGCGGGTGTTCGCCCGCACCGGGACCGCCGAGATCGCCTCGGACCCGATGCCGCCGAACATCTCCGATGCCTACGTGATGCTCAAACCGCGTGAGCAGTGGCGCGATCCAGGCAAACCGCGCGAAGCGCTGATTGCCGAGGTGCAGCAGGCTGCCGCCAGTGTGCCGGGCAGCAACCATGAACTGTCGCAACCCATCCAGCTGCGCTTCAACGAGCTGATTTCCGGGGTGCGCAGCGATGTGGCGGTGAAGGTCTTCGGCGACGACATGGACGTGCTCAACGCCACGGCGGCGAAAATTGCCACCACCTTGCAGCAGGTACCGGGGGCATCGGAGGTGAAGGTCGAGCAGACCACCGGGCTGCCGGTACTGACCATCGATATCGACCGCGACAAGGCGGCACGCCACGGTCTGAACGTTGCCCAGGTGCAGGATGCGGTGGCCATCGCTGTCGGCGGGCGCAAGGCGGGGACGCTGTATGAAGGGGACCGGCGCTTCGACATGGTGGTGCGCCTGTCCGAAGCCCTGCGCACAGACGTCGACGGCCTGGCGAACCTGCTGATACCGGTGCCGGCCAGTGCTGGCGCCACTCAGATCGGCTTTATCCCGTTGTCGCAGGTGGCAAGCCTCAACCTGCAATTGGGGCCGAACCAGGTCAGCCGCGAGGATGGCAAGCGCGTGGTGGTGGTCAGTGCCAACGTGCGTGGCCGTGACCTGGGTTCGTTCGTCGAACAGGCCGAGCAGACCCTGATCGACCAGGTGCAGGTTCCGCCTGGGTACTGGACACGCTGGGGTGGGCAGTTCGAGCAGTTGCAGTCGGCTGCCGAGCGGCTGCGGGTGGTGGTGCCGGTTTCACTGCTGCTGGTGATGGCGTTGCTGCTGATGATGTTCAACAACCTGCGTGACGGCTTGCTGGTGTTCACAGGCATTCCCTTTGCCCTGACCGGAGGGGTGCTGGCCCTGTGGCTGCGGGATATTCCATTGTCGATTTCGGCAGGGGTCGGGTTCATCGCGCTGTCGGGGGTGGCGGTGCTCAACGGCCTGGTGATGATCGCCTTCATTCGCAGCCTGCGAGAAGAGGGGCGATCGCTGCGGGTGGCGGTCGAGGAGGGCGCGTTGACCCGTCTGCGGCCGGTACTGATGACCGCGCTGGTGGCGTCGCTGGGGTTCATCCCGATGGCGCTGGCCACCGGCACGGGCGCCGAGGTGCAGCGGCCGCTGGCGACAGTGGTGATCGGTGGGATCCTGTCGTCGACGGCCTTGACCTTGCTGGTGTTGCCCGCACTCTATCGCTGGGCGTACCGGCGGGAGGAAGATTGAGAGAGCTACCCGCCGGCTCCGGTGATGTCAGACCGAGGCTGGCTGGCTCCCCAGCGATTCCTCATGCAGGGAGATGCGTGAAGTCTCCGGCAGCGCCAGCCCGCCAACCAGCGCCACCAGGGCGATAACCACCAGGTAGAAGGCCGGCGCCAGGCTGCTGCCGGTCTGGCCGATAAGCCAGGTCGCCACCAGCGGCGCGGTGCCGCCGAAAAGTGTATAGGCGACGTTGTAGGTGATGGCCGAGGCGGTGTAGCGGGTGCGGGTCGGGAAGCTCTCCGACAGCAAGGCCGCGGTGACCACCCCGCTCGACAAAGCGCCTACCGCCAGCAGGATAACCCCCAGCAACGCGCCCGCCATCGAGCCGGAGCTTGCCAGCCAGTAAGCCGGGAACACGCAGACCATCACCCAGAGGCATGTGAAGCCAATGGTCCGGCGGCGTCCGATCCAGTCGGAAAAGGCACCTGCCAGCGGGCAGCCAGCCGCTGCGAACAGCAGCGCCACGGTGGTGACCAGTAGCGACTGGGCGCGGCTGAGGTTGCCGACCAGTTGCAGGTAGGTGGCGAAGTAGGTGGTGAACATGTAGAACGACAACGCCGTCAGTGAGATGAACGCGCCCAGGTTGCGGATCGCCCGGCCATGGTGGCGCAGCGTTTCCTTGAGTGGCGAATGTTCGTGCTCGCGGCCCTCGGCGATGGCTTCGCGGAAGGCCGGTGTTTCCTCCATGCGCCAGCGCAGGTAGAGCCCGACCAGACCCAACGGCGCGGCGATCAGGAAGGGCACGCGCCAGCCCCAGGTGTTCATGGCGTCCGGCGTCAGGCTGGCTTCAAGGGCATAGGCAATGACCGCCGCGCAGGCGAATGCCGAGAAGGTCGAGACCGGCACGAAACTACCGTAGAACGCACGTTTTTCCCGAGGCGCATGCTCCATCAGGTAAGCGCAGGCCCCGGCGTATTCGCCACCGGCGGAAAAACCTTGCAGGCAGCGCGCCAGGGTCAGCAGTACGGGCGCGGCGATGCCGATGCTGGCGTAGGTCGGCAGCAGCCCGATGAGCGTGGTGGAGCCCGCCATGAGCAGGATGGTCAGCGACAGGATGCGCTTGCGTCCCAGGCGATCGCCCAGTGCGCCGAACACGATGCCGCCCAGCGGACGCAGGGCGAAGGCCACGGCGAAGACGGCAAAGGTCTTGAGCAGGGCGACACTGGCGTCCTGGCTGGCGAAGAACTGGCTCGCGATCAGCGTGGCGAGAAAACCGTATACCGCGAAATCGAACCACTCGACGAAGTTGCCGATGGCCGAGGCGGCAATCACCCGACGCAGGGTGGCGGGGGATACTTCATGGGATACAGACATGCGAATGCTCTCCGGTTGTCATAGGCAGCCTGGCGGGGGTGGACACGGTCGAGCCGTGTCGTCTCATTGTCAGGGCCAGTAGAGCGGAGGGCGGGGGTCGGTGCATCCTTGAGGGCGACACCGGGATATCTGTTTCAACCGGTAATCCGTCGCGCACGGCAGTCCTCGCTCAGACGGCGAATACCACCCCGGTACGCGAGGCAGCATTGCGGATATGCTCCTGCATCGCTCGCTGCGCCCCGGCTTGCGACCTGCGCTCGAGGGCCTTGAGGATCTTGCGATGTTCCTGCCAGGTCTCCATGGCCCGCTCAGGGCGAATGAACGGCAGCTTCTGGCTCTCCAGGAAAATTTCCTGGCTGGTGGTGATCACCTGCAGCATCGCCTGGTTGCCGCAGGCCTGCAGCAGCAACTGATGGAACTCGAAATCGAGCCGCGCCGCCTGCTCGAAGCGCCCGTTGCGCAGCTCCTGGCGCATGGCCTCGACATTGGCCTGGAGCCTGTCGATGTGATCGGCGGTCAGGGCCAGCGCAGCCTGCCCGGCGGCGAAACCCTCCAGCGCATAGCGCAGCTGGAAGGTATCAGCCGCCGATACCTGTTCGGCATAGGGCCAGGAAAATCCGCTGGGTGTCGGGCTCTGCACGAAGACGCCTTTGCCCGGCTGCACGCTCACCAGCCCCAGTGCACTGAGCGACGACAGCGCCTCGCGCAGTGAGGCGCGGCTGACACCAAGCCGTTCGGCCAGGTCGCGTTGCGAGGGCAGGGCATCACCCGGCTGGTAACCGCCTTCATCGATAAGCTTGCGGATGGCCTGCAGTGCCAGTTCCGGGACGGCGCGGGGGAGGGTGTCGAGCATGCTGTTCAGACCAGTCAGAGGGCTATGACGCTGACGTTTTACGGTGAACGGACCGTGCTGGCAAGCGTTGCGCCAACCTGGCGCAGCCCCTCAAGGCCCTGCACGAAAGCGGGGCGCATTGCGGTGCAGAGGATGACCATGCGCTGCAACTGTTCAGACCAGTAAGACCTTGCAGTCACGGGCCTGGCAGCGTTTCGCAACGGGTTGAGCGCAGACTGGCATGCCCCCTGCAATGGCCAGGTCAGTCCCATCACCCGAGTTCCTGCGAGGCCTACCCATGACGTTCCGCTCTCTGCTCCTGGCAACCCTGTTCTGTGGCACCTCCCTGGCCCTGCCGTTGGCTCAGGCCGACGCGCTGGCCGATATCAGTGCCCGTGGCGTGCTCAAGGTGGCCGTGCCCCAGGACTTCCCGCCGTTCGGTTCGGTCGGCCCGGACATGAAGCCCCGTGGCCTGGATATCGATACCGCGCAACTGCTGGCCGACAAGCTCGGTGTGAAGCTGGCCCTGACCCCGGTCAACAGCACCAACCGCATCCCGTTCCTGACCACGGGCAAGGTCGACCTGGTGATCTCGAGCCTGGGCAAGAACCCTGAGCGTGAGGCAGTGATCGACTTCTCGCAGCCCTACGCGCCGTTCTACCTGGCCGTGTTCGGTCCGGCCGAGACGAAGATCGATGACATCGGCGCGGTGGCCGGCAAGACCATCAGCGTCACCCGCGGCTCGATCGAAGACATGGCCCTGACCGCCGTGGCACCCAAGGATGCGGTGATCAAGCGCTTCGAAGACAACAACTCGACCATCGCCGCCTACCTTTCCGGGCAGGTCCAGTTGATTGCCAGCGGCAGCGTGGTGATGTCGGCCATTGCCGAGAAGAACCCGGCCAAGGTGCCGGTGGTGAAGGTCAAGCTGAAGGACTCGCCGGTTTACGTGGGTGTGGCCAAGAACGAGGCGGCGCTGCTGGAGAAGGTCAATAGCAGCCTGGCCGCAGCGAAGGCCGACGGTAGCCTGAACCGCAATGCCGAGAAATGGCTCAAGCAACCTCTCCCTGCCGATCTTTGAGCGGCTGCGGACACCTCTAGCCATGGCTTATCAATTCGACTTCGCCCCCGTGCTCGCCCAGGGTGACCTGCTGCTCAAGGGGGCCCTGTTCACCCTGCAGCTGACCGCCATCGGCACCGTGCTCGGCCTTGCCATCGGCGTGATCGGCGCCGGTGTGCGGGCCTGGCGCCTGCGCCCGTTCGACCTGCTGTTCGGCCTGTACGTGGAACTGATCCGCAACACGCCGTTCATCGTGCAGCTGTTCTTCATCTTCTTCGGCCTGCCCGCGCTGGGCGTGCGCCTGAGCGAATGGGAGGCGGCAGTGCTGGCGATGGTGATCAACCTGGGGGCCTATTCCACCGAGATCATTCGCGCCGGTATCCAGGCGATTCCCCGGGGGCAACTGGAAGCCGCAGCGGCCCTGGCCATGAGCCGGTTCGAGGCGTTCCGCCACGTGGTCCTGCGGCCTGCGCTGGCCAAGGTCTGGCCGGCGCTGACCAGCCAGATCGTGATCGTCATGCTCGGCTCCGCAGTGTGCTCGCAGATTGCCACCGAGGAACTGTCGTTCGCCGCCAACTTCATCCAGTCGCGCAACTTCCGTGCGTTCGAGACCTACCTGCTGACCACCGTCCTGTACCTGCTGATGGCCATCCTCGTGCGCCAGTTGCTGAGCTGGATCGGGCAGCGCCTGCTGATGGGGAAACGCTGAATGGACTTCACCTTCTGGGACATCCTGCGCAACCTGCTGACGGGCCTTCAATGGACACTGGCCTTGTCGCTGGTGGCATTCGCCTGTGGCGGCCTGGCCGGGTTGCTGGTACTGATCGGGCGCATTTCCGAGCGGGCACTGCCAAGGCGCCTGGCCCGTGGCTACATCGAGCTGTTTCAGGGCACACCGCTATTGATGCAGTTGTTCATGGTGTTCTTTGGCATTGCGCTGTTCGGCATCGACGTCTCGGCATGGATGGCGGCGGCGATCTCCCTGACCTTGTTCACCAGTGCGTTTCTCGCCGAGATCTGGCGGGGTTGCGTGGAGTCGATTCCACGTGGCCAGTGGGAGGCCTCCGGCAGCCTGGCGCTCAGCCGTATGGAGCAGTTGCGCCACGTCATCCTGCCCCAGGCACTGCGCATCGCCATCGCGCCGACCGTGGGCTTTTCGGTGCAGGTGGTCAAGGGCACGGCGGTGACCTCGATCATCGGATTCACCGAACTGACCAAGACCGGCGGCATGATCGCCAACGCCACCTTCGAACCCTTCATGGTCTATGGCCTGGTCGCACTGGGCTATTTCATCCTCTGTTATCCGCTCTCGCTGAGCGCCCGTTATCTGGAAAGGAGGCTGCATGCCCCTGCTTAGAGTGTCCGCGCTGCACAAGTACTACGGCGACAATCACGTGCTCAAGGGCGTCGACCTGAGCATCGAAGAGGGCGAAGTGGTCGCGATCATCGGCCGCAGTGGCTCGGGCAAGAGTACCTTCCTGCGCACGCTGAACGGCCTTGAGTCGATCAGCGATGGGGTGATCGAGGTGGACGGTGAATACCTCGACGCCAGCCGTGCCGACTTGCGCGCCTTGCGGCAGAAGGTCGGGATGGTGTTCCAGCAGTTCAATCTGTTCCCGCACCTGACCGTGGGCGAGAACGTGATGCTGGCGCCGCAGGTGGTGAAGAACACCGGCAAGGCGCAGGCGCGTGAGTTGGCCGAGCGCATGCTGGCCAGGGTGGGGCTGGCGGAGAAATTCAACGCCTACCCGGATCGCCTCTCGGGCGGGCAGCAGCAGCGGGTGGCGATCGCCCGCGCGCTGGCGATGTCGCCCAAGGTCTTGCTGTGCGACGAGATCACCTCGGCGCTGGATCCGGAGCTGGTCAACGAGGTGCTGGGTGTGGTGCGGCAACTGGCCAGCGAAGGCATGACCCTGATCATGGTCACCCACGAGATGCGCTTTGCCCGTGAGGTGGGCGACAAGCTAGTGTTCATGCATCAGGGCAAGGTGCATGAGGTGGGGGAGCCAAATGCATTGTTCGCCGCTCCGCGCACGGCGGAGCTGGCGAACTTCATCGGAATGACGGCGACGGTGTGAAGCAAGACCGAGGTTGGTGAGAGCCTATCCGTTCTCGCCCACCAATCGTATGGCGTGCAGTGATCTCCAGGCCTTCAATGGCCACGCAGGTCGTGCAGCAGGCGCTCCAAGGTGGCGCGAGCTTGCTCATCGAGCCCGAACACCGGTCGACGTGGTTCACCCACCGGCAGCCCGGTCATGGCCAGTCCGGCCTTGATGGTCGCTGGCAAGCCGCCTTTGAGAATGAAGTCCAGCAATGGCAATTGGTGGTAGAACAACGCCTGTGCTTGCTTGAGGTCGGCGTCGAGTACCGCCTGGTACAGCTGCAGGTTCAGTTGTGGAATGAGATTGGCCGCTGCAGTGCACCAGCCTTTTGCTCCCGCCACGAAGGCCTCCAGCGCCAGCGGATTGCAGCCGTTGTAGAACGGCACCTGGCCTTCACCGAGCAGTTGCAGCCTGTGCATGCGCTGGATGTCGCCAGTACTCTCTTTGACCATGGTGACGTTGTCCACCTCGCGGACAATGCGCAGGATCAGTTCCACCGACATATCAGTGCCGCTGGTGGCGGGGTTGTTGTAGAGCATGATCGGAAGGTCGATGGCGGTACCGATGCTGCGGTAGTGCTCGAGGATCTCGCTTGGGCTGAGCTTCCAGTAGGCTGACGGCAGCACCATCACCGCATCGGCACCGTGCTGCTGGGCGAAGCGGGCGCGGCGGATCGCGCCAGCGGTGGTCAGGTCGGAGACGCTGACGATGCTGGGCACGCGCTTGGCAATGCGTTCGAGGCTGTATTGAGCGACTTGATGCCATTCGCCGTCGCTCAGGTAGGCGCCTTCACCGGTGCTGCCCAGTGGGGCGATTGCGTGTACGCCGCTGTCGATGAGGCGATCGATGGACTGGCCCAGGGCAGGCAGGTCGAGCTGTTCGCCGTCCTGGCTGAACGGGGTGATGGTGTAGCCGATGATGCCGTGGAATTCTGTGGTCATGATGGGTGGCTCCGCAAGCAAGGCATTCAGGGGTCAGTCAAGGCAGTTGGCGTGTTTGCGCAGGCTCTGCCGGGCGAAGTAGTTGAACGAGGCGCCGTGGCGCTTGGGGCGGTCGATCCAGTCGTGGGCTTCACGACCAAGCTGCGGGTCGATGGGTTTGATGCTGCCGGCGGACATCGCCAGCAACTGAAGGCGCGCGGCGCGTTCGATCAATTGGGCATAGACGCAAGCCTGCTCGATACTGGTGCCCGTGGACAGCTGGCCGTGGTGCGAAAGCAGGATGGCGCGCTTGTCACCCAGGGCCTGGCTGATGATCTCGCCTTCTTCGTTGCCCACCGGTACGCCAGGCCAGGCGCCGAGGAACGCGCAATCGTCGTACAGCGGGCACAGGTCCATGTGCGAGACCTGCAGCGGCACCTCCAGCATCGACAGGGCGGCAACGTGGGTGGGATGGGTGTGGATGATGCAGTTCACATCTGGCCGGGCGCGGTACACCCAGCTGTGAAAGCGGTTGGCGGGGTTGGGCATGCCTTGGCCTTCGAGCACCTCCAGGTCTTCGTTGACCAGCAGCAGGTTGCTGGCACTGATCTCATCGAAGCCCAGGCCCAGTTGCTGGGTGTAGAACGTGCCGGGTTGCGGGCCGCGGGCGCTGATCTGCCCGGCCAGGCCCGAGTCATGGCCATGGTCGAAGAGAATTCGACAGGTCAGGGCCAGCTTTTCGCGTACAGTCCACGTATTATCGGCGAGTGAGCCTTGCATCTGTGCCAGCGCTTTGTGCACCAGTTGCTCTTTGCCGAGTGTCAGGGTGTTGGCCATGGGGATATCCTCTGTGGCGTGCTGATGATGCCAGTGCTTGCCCGCCCCGCTGCTTTGATCGGGAGAGGGGCGGTCAATCACATGACACAAAACAATCTACATGACACAAAGTGTCATTAGCAAGGCCGTTCACACGGGAAAACCGCGCCGCATGTCTATCCGCTTGAAACTGCTGAGAAAGAAACTGGGCATTACCCTGGAGGTGCTGGCTGAGAAATCCGGCATGACCAAGAGCTACTTGTCGAAGGTCGAGCGTGGGTTGAACACCCCTTCGATCGCGGCGGCGTTGAAGCTGGCCAGGGCATTGAACGTCAATGTCGAAGAATTGTTTGCCGAAGATCACACTCTCCAGGCGCGCTACAGCCTGGTGCGCAGCGGTGAGCGCCAGGCCCTGGTAGGTGATGGTGCAGGCCCGGGTTATACGGTGCTGACGTCACAGATCGGGCAGCGCAGCCTGTTACCCTTTCTTGTTCAGCCACCCCGAGATTTCAGTGATCCCACGTTCAAGGAGCACCAGGGCGAGGAGTTTCTGTTCGTCCATGCGGGCCAGGTCGAGGTCGATTTCATGTCTGAGCGGGTCTTGCTGGAGCAGGGCGATGCCCTGCATTTCAACGCGCAGACACCGCATCGGCTGCGCTCGGTCGGTGAGTGCCAGGCGCAGTTGCTGGTCGTGGTACAAGGCGGTGAGGCATGAGGCAGGGACGATGATCGAAGTGTCGCGGTTCTGGCGCGATCCAGCGCTGCCCTTCGTCGAGGCGCGGCGGGTGGGAGATGGTCGCCAGGTCTGCTATGGCCCGCATTCGCATGAAGGTTTTTCCGTGGGTGCGGTGACGGGCGGGCGCAGCAGCTACCTGTCCGGCGATACCTGGCGCGAGCTTTCGGCCGGCGCCACGGTGTTGATGAACCCCGGTGTGGTACATGCGTGCAATCCGATCGAGGGTGAAGTCTGGTCGTACCTGATGTTGTACGTCGACCTGCCCTGGCTTGAGGCGCAGGGCTTCCTCCTGCCCCAGGCAACCTTCAGCGAGTCGCCAGCGCTGTATGCGCGTCTGTTGCAGCTCTTCGCCGGGCTGTTCGATGGCGATACCGAGGTCCGTGAAACGATGCTGAAGGCGTTCTTCAAGGCACTGCCGGGATACCTTGAGGCAGCGCCCGGCGCGCATTCGCAGGCACATCCGCGTCTGGAAGCGGCAGCGGCCTTCATTCGTGCCCATCGCCTCGACCCTTTGAGCCTTGACGATATCTGCGCCGCCGCGGGGTTGTCGCGGGCGTATCTGATTCGCGCGTTCCGCCGACGCTTTGGCTTGACGCCCCATGGGTATCTGGTCGACCAGCGGGTACAGCACGCCCGGGCGCAATTGCGTCGCGGACGCGGGATCGCCGAGGTGGCGCTGGAGGCGGGCTTCGCCGATCAGGCGCATCTGCAGCGGGCCTTCAAGCAGCATCTGGCCGCCACGCCAGGGCATTACCGCAGCGGCGGTTGAGCGCGTTAGCCCAGTACCAGGTACACCGCGCTGGCGACCAGCAGTACCGCCAACCCGCGATTGAACAGACGCATGTGACGCGGGTTTCCCAGGTACTGACTGATCACGCTGCCAGCCCACGCCCAGCTGGCCACTGAGACGAAGCAGATGGGTGCATACAGCCAGGTGAACAGCCACAGTAGTTGCTGATCGCCGCCGGTGTAGGCGCCGATTCCGGCCACTGAAGCCAGCCAGGCCTTGGGGTTGAGCCATTGCATCACAGCACCGTGCCAGAACGACGGCGCCTGCGTCTGATGGCTGGCGTTCAGCTGGCCGTTGTCGCTGGACAGCTTCCAGGCCATGTACAACAGGAACAACACCCCACCCCAATGCAGCAGGCGGCCTATCACTGGCCAGCGCAGCAGCACTTCATGCAGCCCCAGGCCGATCAGTACCAGCAGCAGGCAGAACCCCAGGCTGGCGCCTGCAGCATGGCCCAGGCTGGCACGCAGCCCATGACGTGCACCACTGCCGAGGGCGACTATATTCACAGGGCCAGGAGAAATCGAGGCCGCCAAGGCGAAGGCGGCCATGGACAGTGACAGGCTCATGAAGGGCTTCCTTGATGTTGAATGAGGTCACGCATCCTGGCTCACCGTTGAGGCCCTGGTATTGAATGAAAGTGCTCAATTGGAGCTGTTACAGCTTTTGTAATAGTTTCACACTGTCAGGAAAACCTGCTTCGATTGTAGGATCACCTTCCCAAATTTCTATCAAGGTATTTATGAGCACCTTCGCGGAGCCCCCCAGTCTTCGGCCGTCCTGGCCATCCTTTCCGCGTCTTCGTGACGTTTCTCCCGAGAGTACCCGCTAATGGAATGGCTAGCTGACCCCACGGCCTGGCTAGGCCTGTTGACGCTTATCGTCCTCGAGCTGGTGCTGGGTATCGACAACCTGGTCTTCATCGCCATCCTCGCCGACAAGTTGCCGCCGCATCAGCGCGACCGTGCCCGGGTGATCGGTTTGACCTTGGCATTGCTGATGCGCCTGGGCCTGTTGGCCTCCATCTCGTGGATGGTGACCCTGACCGCGCCGTTGTTCGAGGTCTGGGGCAAGAGCTTCTCTGGCCGTGACCTGATCATGCTGTTCGGTGGTGTGTTCCTGTTGTTCAAGGCCACCATGGAGTTGCACGAGCGCCTGGAAGGGCATGTGGCCCAGAGCACCGGCGCTGTGCGTCACGCTGCCTTCTGGCCCATCGTCGCGCAGATCGTCGTACTCGATGCGGTGTTCTCGCTGGATGCGGTGATCACGGCCGTTGGCATGGTCGAGCAGCTCTCGGTGATGATGATCGCAGTGATCTTCTCCATCGGTATCATGATCGTTGCCAGCAAGCCGCTGACCCGTTTCGTCAACGCCCACCCGACGGTGATCATGCTGTGCCTGGGCTTCCTGATGATGATCGGTTTCAGCCTGACTGCCGAAGGCCTGGGCTTCCATATCCCTAAAGGCTATCTGTATGCGGCGATCGGTTTCTCGATCCTGATCGAGCTGTTCAACCAGGTGGCTCGGGCCCGCCGCAAACGCAGCCTGCAGCAGCACAAGCCGCTGCGCGAGCGCACGGCGCATGCTGTACTGCGCTTGCTGGGTGGGCGACGCATCGAGGCCGATGAAGTGGGCGAGGAGATCGCCGACCTGGTCGAAGGGGGGGAAGAGCATGTGCTGTTCGACCGCCGCGAGCGGGTGATGATCAGCGGTGTGCTGAACCTGGCCGAGCGACCGATACGCACCGTGATGACTGTGCGTGCCGAGGTGGATGCCATTGATCTGGCGCTGTCGGATGAAGCCATTACGCAGATCCTGGTCAACTCTCCATACTCACGACTGCCGTTGATTCGTGACGGTCGTATCGACGAGCCACTGGGCTTCGTGCACAAGAAGGAGTTGCTCAAGGAGTTGCTCTCGGGCAACCAGCCAGACCTTGAGAGCATGGTGCGTACACCGCTGAACCTGCTGGAGAGTTTCAGCATTCTCAACGCGCTGGAGCAGATGCGTGGTCAGTCCACCCACATTGCCTTCGTGGTCAACGAATTTGGTGACTTCACCGGCGTACTGACCATGACCGACATCCTCGAGTCCATTGCTGGCGAATTACCAGACGCCAGTGAGGTGGAAGGGCCGGGGATCGTCGAGGAGTCGGGCGGTTTCGTGGTCAGTGGTGCCCTGAACCTGAGCCAGGTTCAGGCGCGTACCGGCTTCGTCGCCCGCGCCACCGAGGATTACCAGACCCTGGCGGGCTTGGTGATGAGCCTGCTGGATCGCCTGCCGGTGGTAGGCGATCGACTGGCCTGGAACGGCTGGACCATGACGGTGGTGGCGGTGGAGGAGAGGCGGGTGCGGCAGGTGCGTCTTACACCGAGCGACGACGCTGACGCAGCAGGTGCTTGATGCCTTCGAGCACCAGCACCAGCACCGCAGCCCAGATCGGCAGGTAGGTCAGCCACTGGTCAGGCGCGATGCTCTCGCCCAGTAGCAGGGCTACGCCGACCAGCAGCACCGGTTCGACGTAGCTGAGCAGGCCGAACAGACCGAACGGCAGCAGGCGACTGGCGAGCACGTAGACGATCAGCGCCGAAGCGCTGATCGCTCCCAGCAGTGGGATCAGGGCGTACAGGCCTGGATGTGCAGCCAGGTCGGCACTCGACAGCGGGCCTTGGATCACGAAGTACAAGGCCCATGGCAGCAACAGGCACATGTCGCACCACAAGCCGCCCAGGTGGTCGGTGCGGCAGCGTCGGCGCAGCACGAAATAGATCGGGTAGCCGATCACAACCACCAGCGTCTCCCAGGCGAAACTGCCATGCTGGTACAGCTCGTGACCAACGCCAAGCGCGGCGCAGCCTACCGCCAGCTTCTGCAAGCGTGACAGGCGCTCGCCATAGGCCACTCTGCCGGTCAGGACCATGGCCAGCGGCAGCAGGAAATATCCCATCGACACCTCAAGGCTACGCCCGTGCAGCGGCGCCCAGAGGAACAGCCATAGCTGGATACCCAGCAGCCATGACGTGCCGACCATGCCCAGTAACAGGCGAGGGGTCTGGCGAACGCGCGCCAGCAGCTCGCCGACATGCTTCCAGTCCTTGCTGAGCAGCATGAACAGGGTGAGGCACGGGAGGGTCAGCAGGGTGCGCCAGCCGAAGATCTCCTCGCCGTCGAGCGGCGCGAGCATGGAGGTATAGAAGTACATCACGGCGAACAGACAGGATGCCATGACAGACGAGATGATGCCTTTTGACACGAAAGCCTCGGTTGCAGAAAGTAAACGGACGAATCAGCCGGGCATGATCTCAGGGGGGACGCCCTGGGGCAACCGCAAGCTGGCAGGCTGTGCAGCGAGCGCCTGAAGGAATTCTTCCAGCGGCATTGGCCGGGCGTAAAGGTAGCCTTGCTGGAAATCCACCTGTTGTCGCGCAAGGTAATCACGCTGAACGTCGGTTTCCACGCCCTCGGCGACAATGCCCAGCTCCAGCTTGGTCGACAGGTCGATGATGGTGTCGAGGATGTGCTGTGACAGTGCATCGCTGCCGATCATGGCGACGAAACTCTGGTCGATCTTCAGGTAGTCGATCTTGAACTGCCGCAGGTAGTTGAGGCTGGACTGGCCGGTACCGAAGTCGTCCAGGGCAATCATCACGCCCATCTGGTGAAGCTTTTCGAACAGCTCCAGGGTGATCGGCGTCGCTTCGATCAGTTTGCGTTCGGTCAACTCCAGGGTCAGGATCACCCGGCCAGGTGGGAAGTGCTGGAGAAAGGTGCGGCAATCGTCAAGCAGTCCCAGGTCGCGGCAGTGGTCGGCGGTGATGTTGATGCCGATGTGGAAGCCGTCTTCCATCAGCGCCGAATAGGGCGCCAGGCCTTGCGCGGTAAGCAGCATCAGGGCACGGGTCATGGGCACGATCTGCCCACTGTGCTCGGCGTAGGGGATGAACAGGTCGGGGCGCACCAATCCCTCGTGCGGGTGTTGCCAGCGCATCAGTACCTCGGCGCCGGCCCAGCGGTAGTCACCCTTGCGCACCACCGGCTGAAAGTATGGGATGAACTCGTTCGCCTCCAGCGCCCGGTTCAACTCGGTCCTTGACGACGAGGCACGTCGCAGTTGCCAACGACAGGCCAGACCGATCAACGCGCCAATGACCAATAGAAGGCCCAGCAGCGCCGGGTACTGGCTGCGCAGCACTTCCATCGGTTTGTCCGGACCATAGCCACCGTGGACGCTGAACGGGTAGCGTGCCGAGTATTGAGAGACGTGTGCGCTGGCGGCTGTCGGAGGGGTGCCGGTATGCACGAGGCCGTCGGCACCCAACCAGTGCCTGCCGATCTGAATCCCCAGCGTTTCGTCATCGGCAATCAAGCGCAGGGCCGTGAGCAGATGGTCGCCATCGACCGTGGCGATGGCTCCGCGGCCCTCCTGACCGGTGCGATACACCAATAGGGGATGGCCGGGCGTGATCGAATTGCCATCCATCAGCCACAGCTGACCTTCGGTGTAGTCGAGGGGGTTGACCGGTTCGTCGTAATCGCCCAACAGCGAGGAGCAATACAGGGTGTCGTGGTTGAACAGGTTGGTGGAGCGTACGAACGCATTGCGCGTCACCTGCTCGCGCAAAGCCAGTGTGACTTCGCTACACGGGCGTCCGGCCAGAGGCAACAGCGCTTGCGCCGCCGTGGAGACACCATCCAGGATACGCTCCACGTGGTTGACGACCTGCTGGACGGTGGCCTGGCTGTTGTCTCGCAGATCGCGTTCGATCTGCCAGTGCATGATCGCCAGGCCGCACAGTATTGGCAGTGTGCCGACCGCCCAGGGCAGCAGGCGGCGCCAGCTCCAGCGAGCAGGGCGTTTAACCGTAAGAGGCATGCGGGTCTAGACTTGTATGACTGGTGGTTGCACAAGGATAGCTCGGACCTTCGGCGGAGTACCGAACTAATGCGCGACAAAGGAAATTACGCACTGTAGAATCAGTTTACGAATACAAGAATAAGGTCTTTCCCTTCTGGAAAGCCGACCCAGCCGAGACCAGGTTCATATGGCATACCACGGGTTCAAGCTTCTCTATGGCGATTTCCTCTCCCGCAGCGTGAGGGGTATTCCCTGCTCACCACCTCGTCTGTCCGACATCCCAAGCGTTTGACACCGTTTTTTTTGCTGTAGATGAGGACACGAACATGGCTGATATCTTCGACAACCCGATGGGCCTGATGGGCTTTGAGTTCATCGAGTTCGCTTCGCCCACTCCTGGCGTGCTGGAACCGGTATTCCAGGCATTGGGCTTCACCAAGGTGGCCACTCACCGCTCCAAGGATGTCCACCTTTATCGCCAGGGTGGCATCAACCTGATCCTGAACAACGAGCCCAAGAGCATCGCTTCCTACTTTGCTGCCGAGCATGGTCCGTCCGTTTGCGGTATGGCATTCCGCGTGCGCAATGCGCATGAAGCCTATGCCCGCGCATTGGAGCTGGGGGCTCAGCCGGTGGAAATCGAAACGGGCCCGATGGAGCTGCGGCTGCCAGCGATCAAGGGCATCGGCGGTGCGCCGCTGTACCTGATTGATCGTTTCGAGGAAGGCAGCTCAATCTATGACATCGACTTCAACTTTATCGAAGGCGTTGACCGCAATCCGGCAGGCGCGGGGCTGAAGATCATCGATCACCTCACGCACAATGTCTACCGTGGGCGAATGAGCTATTGGGCAGGCTTTTACGAGAAGTTGTTCAACTTCCGCGAGATCCGCTATTTCGACATCAAGGGCGAGTACACCGGGCTGACCTCGCGCGCCATGACTGCGCCGGACGGCATGATCCGTATTCCGCTGAACGAGGAATCGTCCAAGGGCTCGGGCCAGATCGAAGAGTTCCTGATGCAGTTCAATGGAGAAGGTATTCAGCACGTGGCCTTTCTGACCGACGACCTGCTCAAGACCTGGGATGCTCTCAAGGCCATCGGCACGCGTTTCATGACCCCGCCGCCACAGACCTACTACGAGATGCTCGAAGAGCGTCTGCCGGGGCATGGCGAGCCCGTCGATCAGCTACAGGCTCGGGGTATTCTGCTCGATGGTGCGTCCGCGCCTGGCGACAAGCGCCTGTTGCTGCAGATCTTCTCGGAAACCCTGCTGGGGCCGGTATTCTTCGAGTTCATCCAGCGCAAGGGCGATGATGGCTTTGGCGAAGGTAATTTCAAGGCTCTGTTCGAGTCCATTGAGCGCGACCAGGTTCGGCGCGGCGTGCTTAACGTCGACTAGCCTTGTGAACAGGGTGTTACCGGTCAATGACCGGCAACACCCCTTTGACAGGGTATTGTTTACGCAAGAGGCTCCAAAGTACGAGCACCGAGGTGAACAGGCCGATGAGTACGAGGGAGGGCATGATATTTGTCCTGATATATTGTGACTCGCGCGCCGTAAAACCATCAGGATAACCCGCTCTGACGAGGTAACCGTATTTTTCCGATACGCCGCTCTGCGAGAACTCCGACAGCGAGGGGCGTACTTCGTTACGGCTGTCACCGTTGGCCGAGATGTAAAGGCCGCCAAACTCTAGTTCCAACACGACCCCGTCCTTGAAGCCGCGCAGTTCGTTGCGTAGCTCGAGCCCGTAGGTGCTGGCGATAACTGAATGGTTATTGGCGACCAGACGGTACTCCACGAGAATACCGTTGGGGATGGTCGGTGAATTCATGTTGAGTTGCAGGTATTCGCCCTTTGCGAAGTGAGGCGTGTACAAAGGCTTTGTGCCCAGGCTACTGCAAAATCCGATGTCGTTGCGGGTCAACACCAACGAGTGAATCCGCGGGTTACGCCTGGCCTGGTTCTCGAGTTCTTGTTGAACTTCACTGCATGGCTGGGTACTCAGTGGCTGCGCCTGCAGTGCCGCGCCATGTAGGCTATCGAGTACACGATCGATAGCGAACACGGCTTCTTCGATGGAAACCTTCGATTTTTTCTCAAGTTGTCTGTGCATTTGGTAGTCCATGACCACCAATCCCGAGATCACGGGGGTTGTGCCGATCAATACGGAGAGCATGAGATTGGTCACGCGGTGGTTCAGATACCTGGAAATGCTCATTGACTTCTCCCTATCGTTTTGATGAATGAAGAAGCTTGCTCTTGCGTATCGAGTGACGCTGTAAGTCATGTCGTGAATGGGTGGAGACAAACCACCCCTTGCCTGTGCGATTGATTACGGTTGATGGAGTCGCTAGATCACTTGCTCCTTGACCAGTGCCTTGAAAAAAGCCTGCTGGGCGATACAGGTGCAGGCTGATCAGCGCAATCGTCCTCGGGCTGTTCTCTATAGCGATGTGCTAGCCTTCAGGTATTTCATGATCTTCAGGAGTTGCCATGGATTCGGAAACCCTGCCAGCCAACGTGCTCATGCCACTTGGTGCCTTTGCCGGGAGCATTGTTCGTGGCTGCCGATGAACAGGCGCGAAAGGGCGCCACACAAGTCATACACCTGGTTTCGCCATCACCCTCGGTCGAGGTGCGCGCTGAACATCTTCTCCACTTCGATTGGGGCAGCACTCCGTTGGGCCCATTGTCGCAGTGGCCTCCCTCGCTACGTATCGCGGTGGATATCATGCTTTTGTCGCCCTTTCCCTGCGCACTGGCCTGGGGCAAGGAGCTGACTCTGATTCCCAGCCAGAGCTACCTGGCGTTGCTGGCTGACGACCAGCGCCAGGTAGGGAAAAGTTTTGATCAGCTGTGGCATGTTGAATGGGAGCGAATGGGCCCACGGGTCTTCCAGGCGCTGGAGGGGAGGGCCAGTTTTGTCGACGAGTCGCCCATCCAGGTGCGTTATCGTGAGAGCGGTGAACATGCCTGGTTCGCGTTCGGTTACGCCCCCGTGCGCGATGAGGAAGGTACGGTTGCCGGTTTTTTGCACACCGCGATCGATACCACTGCCAGCTTGGAGCAAATCCGCCAGTGGCGTGAACTGGCGCGGAGCTTCGAGCAGCAGATCGGGTGTCATCTACCCAACAGTGATCCTCTCTGGCGCCTGTCACGGGATGCGATGATCATCGTCAGCCGCGATCTCGAACTGCTGGCCGCGAACGACGCATGGCATCGGGTGCTGGGATGGGAACAGCAGTCACTGAACGCGATTGCGCTCGTCGATCTTGTGCATCCCGCTGATCGTGCGGAGGTTCGCCTGGCGATCAATGATCTGCTGATGGGCAAGGTGATCGAACAGGTGGAGTCGCGGCTCAGGCACAAGGATGGGTACTACCGTTGGATGAGTTGGAGTGCGCGGCCCGAGGGCGACGTGCTGATTGCAGTAGGGCGGGATATTACCGAGGAGCGCACCACGATCTTGCGCGAGGCCCAAAGCCTGCTGCGTGATAGCCAGCGAATGGAAACCGTTGGCCAATTGGCGGGCGGCATGGCGCATGAGATGAACAATCTATTGGCGGGCATTGGCGGTAGCCTCGAGTTGCTCCAGCGTCGCTTGGGCCAGGGACGCTTGGAGCGCATCGACGAGTACGTGCATGTGGCGCGCGAGTCGGTACAGCGTGCGATGGCGCTGACCCATCGGCTGCTGGCATTTTCCAGCAGCCAACCATTGCAACCGCGACTACTCGATGTGAACGGCCTGTTGCAAGATCTTGAGCCATTGATCCATCAGGCTCTCGGGCCAGAATTCGCATTGAACTGGCAACTGGACGTAGCGCCCTGGCCAGTGCAGGTCGATCCTGGGCAGTTGGAGGTTGCGATTCTCAACCTGTGTAGCAATGCCCAGGATGCGATGGTTGAAAGGGGCTGCTTGACTATTCGGACGGCCAACGAACGATTTGTGAACGGGGTGGAGCACGATGAAAGCATCCCTGCCGGGGATTATGTCGCCATTCACGTCCAGGATGATGGGCAGGGCATGCCGGCAGACGCGGTGAGCCGTGCTTTCGAGCCGTTCTTCACCACCAAGCCCAAAGGTCGTGGCGCCGGGCTTGGTCTGCCGATGATCTACGGATTTGCTCGCCAGTCTGGGGGTTATGTGTGGATCGAGTCGACGCCAGGGAAGGGTACTCAGGTCACACTCCTGTTCCCGCGCCACCCAGGCGAGCTGCCGAAAGTCAGTGAAGAGGGAGAGGTGCCTGCGTTGAAGCAGGGCCGGAGTGAGCGAATACTGTTGGTAGACGACGAGGGCAATTTACGGTCATTGATGAAGGAGGTGTTGGTAGAGCATGGCTTTGACGTCATCGAAGCCAGTGATTCCGGTATGGCGCTGGAGCACTATCGTGAGAGTGGTGTATTCGACCTGGTGATCACCGATATCGGTTTGCCAGGTGGTATGAGCGGACGCCAGGTGGGCAAGACGATTCGCCAGGCCAAACCCCTTCAGAAAATCCTGTTCATTACCGGATATACCGCGCAGCCTCTCGAACGCAGCCTTCTCGACCAGCCAGGCACCGCACTCATGCTCAAGCCGTTCTCGCTGCAAAGCCTCACAGTCCAGGTTCAGCGGATGCTCGAGCCCTGACTGCGATCATGCTTCCCCGAGCATCTGTGCCACGCGCTGGCTCAACTGGTTCAGCTCGAAGGGTTTGCAGATCAGTTGCATGCCAGGGGCGAGGAAGCCTTCGCGGGACATTGCCGTTTCCGCGTAACCGGTAATGAACAGGACAGGCAGGTTCGGTCGTAGTGTGCGAGCAATCTCGGCGAGCTGTCGACCATTCATGCCTGGCAGTCCGACATCGCTGATAAGCAGGGCGATGGGCTGTGGGGAACGCAGAAGGTGCAGCGCCTGCGTAGCGTTGCAGGCGCTTTGGCAGGGGAAGCCGTCATCACACAACGCCTGGCAGAGCAGCTCGCGCACTTCGCGATCGTCCTCGACGATCAACACCTCGCGGCAGTTCCCAGCCGTCGGCGTACTTGCAGCCTCCAAGGCCTGCGGCGGGATGCCCACGCAGCGCGGCAGGTAGAGATCCACCCGCGTGCCCCGGCCAATCTGGCTGTCCACCGTTACATGGCCGTGGGACTGCTTGCTGAACCCATAGACCATCGACAAGCCCAGACCTATGCCCTGGCCCACGGGCTTGGTACTGAAAAAGGGTTCGAAGGCATGTTCCAGGGTGCCTTGCGACATGCCCTGGCCAGTGTCGCTGATGGTCAGTTGCAGGTAGTCGCCGCTGCTCAAGCCAGCATCCTGGAACTGTGCAGCGTCGATGTGCTGGTTGCTGGCTTCGATAGACAGCCGCCCCCCGCTGGGCATGGCTTCCCGAGCGTTGAGCAGCAGGTTGTTCAACGATTCGCGTAACTGTTTGTCGTCTGCCTCGACTGGCCAGAGTTCATCCGACACGCGCAAGGACAGTTTCACCGAGCTGCCCAATATAGCCTGCAACCGCGCGGGCTGGAGCAGGGCATGCAGGTCCACCGCCTGACTCTGCAGCGATTGACGGGAAGAAAAGGCCAGCAGCCTGTGAGTCAGCGTCGCCCCGCGGGCTACGGCGTCTTGCCCCATGCGCAGGACTTTGTCGAGCCCTTCGGTGCGTCCTTGCTGCAGACGCCTGTCGATCAATTCGAAGCTACCGCCGATGCTGGTCAGCAGATTGTTGAAGTCATGGGCAACGCCGCCGGCCAAATGGCCGATAGCTTCCATCTTGCGAGTCTGGTGTCGGGCCTGGTCGCCAGTCTGTAGGCTTTCCAGGCGCTGGTGCAGCGCGCTCAACGCGTTGCGCGCCATGTACTGTCGACGCCGAGCGCGCAGAGCTTGGTTCGTCGTGCCCAGAAGTTGCTGTTCGTCGAAGGGGTAACTCAGGTACGAAAGATTACCCAACCCTTGCAACATCGACGCATTAACGGTCGTCGCATGGGTGTTGAGCAGCAATACCGGTAGGTCGGACCATTCGGGTTGACTATCGATGAACAGGTGCAGGGGTGACTGCGGGTCATCGGTCAAAGCCTGCGAGTCGACGATTACCACGGCGACACCCTCTGCCAGCCATAGGCCAAAGCGCTGCTTGTCGCTTGTACACAAGCATTCAATACCGCTGCCAGACAACAGTTTGGCGACGGTCGCTGCAACCTGCTCGGGTGCGAGGATCAGGGTGCGTTCGTCCAACGACAGCGAACCGGACAAGACGAATCTCCCAGGGCAGTGGCCTGGCCGGAAATGGCCGTGCGTTCAGCGTGCTACTACTCACTGGACCACCAGCGTTTTGTCGGGGTTCAAACGGGTTCTACAAACCTTGTTGCAAATAGGGATCGTCTGGGTTCTGTCGCTCTAGTTCGGCGAGCAAGACTTGTACATTCTGCAGCTGCCCGGTTTCCTTCCAGTAGCGAATCAGCAGTACCCGAGCTCGACGATTGGCAGGCTGGCGGTCGAGCAGGGTTTCCAGCTGTTTTTGTGCTGCTTCGACCTGTTCAAGGTCATGCAGGGTGACGGCCAACGTGTATCGGTAGTCGGCATTGTCCGGTTCCAGCTCCACGGCACGGGAAAAAGCCAGCAAGGCGTATTCCTGTTGATCATGGCGGGTGAGCCACAGGCCCAGTTCATATTGCAGAAACGCAGAGTCCGGGCGCAGCGCCAGGGCTTTGCCCAGCACCTCGCGGGAGGCGTCGTGCTGGCCTTGGCGCTCCAGCAGGCGTACCCGCGTTGCCAGCGCTTGCAGATCCTGCGGTGCCAGAGCAAGGCTGCGCTGAAGCGCCGCTTCGGCCTGCGGATAATCCTGCTCGTGAAGGTACAGGCGCGCCAGGTGGACTTGTGCCTCGGCATCGTCGGGTCGCTGTTCGAGTGCTTGTTGGTATTGCTCCAGGGCGGCCTGCAGCGGTCGGAAATACAGGCCGATGGCATCGGGGTCCAGACCCAGCAATGCATCCACCACGGCGAACCGTACGTTCTGGTCGTCATCCTCGAGCAGAGGGCCGAGGACCAGACTGCGTTGGGCTGGTGGCAGCAGGCGCCGGATGCTGGTGATCGCCGCACGGCGTACAAGGGGATCGCCGTGGTCGAGGTCCTGCTGGGCCAGTTTCAGCGCCTGGGGGGAGGGGTAGTGAGGGAGTTCGGCGTAGAGCGCAGCGCGCCGGATCGGCGGCAGGTCATTGCGTTGCAACTGTTGGTAGAGCACCCGGGCTGCCCCCGGAAGACCTTCGTGGGCCTGGCGCAGTGCCTTGGCATAGCTCTGCGGCGGCAGGCTGGAGGGCACCGGTTTCGGCGCGCGCCACAAATAACCGATCACCCCTGGGATCGCCAGGATGAGCAGCAGTGCGATCAGGTAGCGGCTACGTTTGGGCATTAGTGGTACCGGGGTCAGGAAGGGCTGAGCTTGGGGCAGCCGGCGGCTAAATGCAACGGGGCCGGGCAAGCCTTCGGATTGGAAGGTGCAAGGAAGGATTGTCCTGCATATGAGACAAATAAAGCTATTTTGCCCGCCTAATCCATCATTGTGTTCATCGGTAGAATACTTGCCAGCCAAGAGAGGAGATATCTCGTGAAAAAGATTCTGGGTATTCACCGTAGCCCTCACGCCCATTGGGTTGGGGATGGTTTCCCCGTGCGCAGCCTGTTCACTTACGATCAACTGGCACGCCATATCAGCCCGTTCCTGATGCTGGACTACGCTGGCCCTCACACGTTCCCGCCGACCAACGCCCGTCGCGGAGTCGGCCAGCATCCGCATCGCGGCTTCGAGACCGTGACCATTGTCTACCAGGGAGAACTCGAACACCGAGACTCCACCGGCGCCGGCGGCTTGATCGGCCCTGGCGACGTGCAGTGGATGACCGCGGCCAATGGCATCATCCATGAAGAATTCCATTCGCCGGCCTTTGCCCGCAGCGGTGGCGTGCTTGAGATGGTGCAGCTGTGGGTCAACTTGCCTGCCCGCGACAAACTGACTCCGGCGGGTTACCAGACGCTACTGGATGCTGAGATTCCCCGAGTAGCGCTAGGCGAGGGTATCGGCAGCCTGCGGGTGATCGCAGGCGATTACCGTGGACATCGGGGACCTGCCCGGACGTTCACGTCCATGGATGTGTGGGACGTGCGTTTGCAGGCTGGCGCAACGCTGCATTTGCCGATTGCGCTGGGGCGTAATGCCGCGCTGGTTGCACTGCGCGGGTCGATACGGGTTAACGACCAGCAGGACGTCAGCCCGGCCAGCCTGGTGTTGCTGGAGCGCGATGGCGAACATGCCAGCGTGACTGCACTGGAAGACGCCACCTTGTTGTTGCTCAGTGGCGAACCGATCGATGAGCCGATCGTTGGTTATGGCCCGTTCGTGATGAACTCCCAGGCTCAAATCGCCGAAGCATTCGACGACTTCCACGCAGGGCGTTTTGGGCAGATGGTGAAATCCTGAACGCACGTCATGCGGGGTATCTGGCGCTGCCACAAGCCAATTTCAGCCAGAGGCGCGCCAGCTCACCTCGCTGATGCCATAGCGCTCGGCCATGGGTCTACTGACTTTCTTGATCTTTTCTCGGCCATAGCGGCCGATTTTGCCGACGCCGGCATCGCAACTTGCCCAATGCCAGGCCTCGGCATTATCCATACGTTCGGCGCGAATGATGAACGACTTGTGCTCGCCGTGCAGCGCATAGTCGATCACGAACAGTTTTGCATCAATCATCGCTACCCGATTCCTCAGCGCAACGCGCAACACGACGGTCCATGGCTTGATGCTGTGAAATCGAGCCGGACGATAAAGTTTGCAACATCTTCGTCGCACACGACGAACGGTACTTTGCTGCCGTTTGTCGCATTGCCGAGGCAACCGATCGAACGAGCCATCGCGCCATGGTTCCACTCACTAGAGTGGATAAGGCTTTTGCGCGTTGGGCATTGCCTGGATGAATGGGCTGCCGCCGGGGACATGAGCACTATCAATTGGCGCTACACCTGCACAGTGTGTAGTCACAACAGAGGCAATCCGTTGAAGAGAGGGTCATGACATGTCGTTGATCGGCGTTTCGATGCTGGAAATGCGTCAGTTGATCGAGCAGGCCTGTCTGCCCGATCGTTGCGAAGTGAGTAGCCCCGATGGCGTCAGCCTGACCATTCGCCTGGGGCGTGGTGAGAGCCTGGAGGATGGCTACACCCTGACAGGCGTACCGCTGGATAGCCTTAACAGTTGTCGTGACCTGGTCGGTTTGGTCGGGCAATTGCGTGGCGCGCAACGAGTGGGGCATGCGCCTGACCTCAAGGTGACTGCCCAGAAGGCTTTCATATAGCCTGGTCCCGGGCGGCCGATCGCTTCACTGCAGCTCAAGCAGTAGATTCAAACCACCGTCGCCGCATTTGCCGCAGTCGCGCACTACCCCCCGATAACGGCGTCCCTGCCAGACGAAGGCAACGCTATGAGCACGTTCAACCTTGTCCGGAAGTGGCGGGTGAATGTGCAAACGCAGTGCAGGGTGCCCTTGCAAATTAAGCGCGGCCAGTTGGGCATGGCATTCGACACTCTGCGCCACTGGGCCGAACAGTGTGTCGCGAACATAGTCGAGCTGCAGGCAGGAGCTGGGCGCGCGGCCGGGCATCTTCATGGCTGTTGCCAGAACGGCCGGTGATGCCGGTGATCGTGCATACTCAAGGGCAATGACATGGCTAAGTCTCCGAAGGACGTAGGCATGTTGAGGGCGCCAGTCGGACTATGTTCCATTGGAATTTTCTACCAACGTCGCGGTTCATCATCCGACTGCTGGCGCCACGCTGACAGACGCCGCTCCAGCCTGGCGAGCAGGACATCGAAGAGCAGGGCGCAGCAGGTGAGAACGATGATGCCCGCCAGCACGGTGTTGACGTCGAAGGTGGCCTCGGCTTGCAGGATGAGGTAGCCAATTCCGCGTGTCGATCCCAGGTATTCACCGACCACGACCCCCACGAATGCCAGGCCGATGACAGTGTTCAGGCTGGAAAACACCCAACCCAGGGCGGCAGGCAGATAGACGATACGAATGAGTTGCCAGCGGTTGGCGCCAAGCAATCTTACGTTGGCCAACAGCGCAGGACTTACCTCGCGCACGCCCTGGTAGACGTTGAAGAAGACCGCAAAGAATACCAATGTGATGCCCAGCGCGACTTTCGAGGCGATGCCCAGCCCCAGCCACATCACCAACAAGGGCGCCAGCACCACCCTGGGGACCGCATTGGCAGCCTTGATGAACGGCGACAATACCCGCGCCAGCGTGGGCGTGAGCCCTAACCAGAGACCGAGTGCCAGGCCTGAGGTGAGCCCTAGCAAAAAGGCCAGGAGCGTTTCGGTCAGTGTGACCAGCAAGTGAGGGTAGAGCGTGCCGGGGAAGTTCAGCGTAGTCAGCAGATGATCCTGCCAATACAGCTCCAGCGAACCGTTGCCCGTGCTCAGCCAGCGCCAGAGTTGCTGCAAGACTGCGTGTGGGTGACCGACAAAGAACGCCAGCTCTTCGTCGGCAGCCAGCCATGACCAGAAGGAGAACAGTGCGAGCAGGAGGGCGGCGCGTAGTAGCCAGAGGGTGGTCCAGAACATGTCAGTCTCGGGCGATTGTAGTGGCGGGAGGCAGGTGCCCCAGCGTGTGCCATAGACGCTGGTACAGAGCTGCGGACTCGGGATTCTTGCGTAGTGACATCGTGTCACGTGGGCGTGGCAGGGGTATTCGAATGTCTTCGATGCACCGGGATGCAGGGCCGGCGTTGAAAACCAGTACGCGGTCGGCGAGGGTGATGGCTTCGTCGAGATCGTGGGTGACGAACAAGACCGACTTGCGTTGTTCGTCCCACAATTCGAGCAGCAATTGCTGCATGGCTTGACGTGTTTGGGCATCCAGTGCAGCGAAGGGCTCGTCCATGAGCAGCAGCGAAGTGTCGTGAATCAGCGCCTGGGCTAGGGCGACACGTTTGCGCATGCCGCCAGACAATTGGTGAGGGTAGCGATCGGGAACGTCGGTCAGCCCGACTTGCCTCAACCAACACGCGGCTTGTTGGTTGGCATGTTGCTTGTTCACGCCACGCAGTTGCAGGGGAAGGCTCACATTGTCGAGCGCTGTGCGCCACGGCAACAGCGCATCGTGTTGAAACATGTAGGAAGCGTGGTGGTTCAACCCGACCAAGGGCTTGCCATGGCAGCGGATCTGCCCGCTGTAGGCCGGTTTGAGGCCTGCGGCGAGGTCGAGCAGGGTCGACTTGCCGCAACCGGTAGGGCCCAATACGCAGACGAATTCACCTTCACGTACATTCAGGTCGACCCGTGCCAATGCCAGCAAGCGATCGTGACGCGCTTCCACGTCGAGCATTTCCAGAGCGAGTGTGGAGGTCATGGTTGCGTGGCTTGGTCAACGAACTGATTGGTCCATGTCGCCTGGAGGTTGATCTGGCGTTGGGCCATGACCGGGTCGAAACTCTGCAGCGCCTGCAAAGCGTTGCGCGCCCCCTCTGCAGGGAAGCGACCGTTCACGCTGAGGGATGGTTGGATGTTGCGAAACGCCTGGCGATAAAGCTCTGCGTCACCCATCAGGTAGGGTGTCGGCACTAGGTCGGCGACTTCCGCATCCGTGGCGTCGTGCAGCCAGGTCAGGGCCTTGAGCATGGCATTGGTCAGGGCTTGAACGGTCTGTGGGTTGTTCTGGATGTAGGTGCTTTTGGCATAGAGGGTGTTACCCGGCATGGGGCCGCCGAACAGCGCCGCGGTGCCGGCGGGAGTGCGCGCATCTGCGATCAGGCGGATCGCCTGTTGTTGCTCCAGCAGGCTGATCAAGGGTTCGGCGTTGACCAGCGCATCGATCTTGCCGCTCAGCATCGCCTGTACTGCTATCGCACCGGTGCCGACGGTGGCAAAGGCAACGTCCTCGGTGCTTAGCCCTCCCTTTGCCAGCACGCGGTTGGCGAGCATCTGGGTCGAGGAGCCGGGCGCGCTGATGCCGATGGTCTTGCCTCGCAAGTCTGCGATCGACCTGTAGTTCGCCAGGGTTCTGGAGGAGACGCCCATGGCGAGCTGCGGCCTCTCGCTTGCCAGCACGAAGGCCTGAAGTACCTGGCCGCGAGCCTGCAGGCGCAAGGTGTGCTCGTAGGCGCCACTGACCACCTGCACGGCATCGGCCACCAGCGCTTGTGCCGCCTTGCCGCCACCAGTGAAGTCGATGACCTTCACATCGAGACCTTCATCGCGGAAATAGCCCTGTTCCAGTGCGACGGTCAGCGGCAGGTTGTAGATGACGGCCTGGCCACCGACGCCCAGGTGGACAGGGGTCAGATCAGGGGGTTGCTCTTTGGCCGTGGCAGGGGCTGCAACCAGCAGCATGAAGCAACTGAGAACAAATGCGCGCATGGCACCTCCTTGTTGGCAAGGTCCACAGGGTAGGGCATCAAGTGTGGGTGAGGGGCGCAGACGCTCCGAAGTGCGTGTAGGAACGCTCCTAAACCGCTTCGGCCAGGAGCGTCAGGGTTGGCGCTCGGCCACCGCTCTGAGCGTTTTCAGCGTGACCATTGGCGCGTCGACCACAAAACGATTGGCCAGCCAGCCCGGTACATCACCGGCAGGATCGGCCTGCAGCCGATAGGTGACCTCGGTATCACGTTCGGCCAGCGGGTGCATGATCCACTCACCTTGCAATTGGCGCACGCGAATGAAGCCGGGGGCCTCCGGCACCTTGTCCGGGTCAGCGCCGAGCCTGCGAATCAGTGAGCCGTCGTCGAGCCGCTCGGTACGTACGCGCAGGACCATGTCCCGGGGTTGCGCCGGCCAGGGCAGCTCGGTGGTGAGGTAGACCCAGGTGCTGTCGCCATCCACTTCCAGCAGGCGCATCTGTGCGCAGGCGTACAACCACTTGCAGGCGACACGCAGGTTTTCCTGAAGATCGCTCAGGGTGCGGACACTGGCCTTGATGCGGACAACGCCGCGAAATTGCTGGTAGAGCGATCCCTGGACGTCGCCAAGATAAATGTCGATGCCGCTTTCCTGGTGCGTGAGGCGCCAGTTGTCGGCAGACAACGCAAGCGTCGGCAGGACAAGTGCGCAGAGCATGGCGAGGCGAATTCGGGACAGGAGCTGCGGCATGTTCAGGCTCCACGCAGAGGGTCACCCTAGTATGCGCGGGAACAGGCAGAACGATCATGAAGATGATGTTGCGCCGATCAGGGCCGTGGCCAACCCCGATCGGTTGATGCAGGTGGGCGCCTCAGCGCTGCGGATTGAGCGTCAGGTGCACGTGACGGTTCACGTCCTTGTACAGCAGGTAGCTGAACGGCCCTGGACCACCCGAGTAGCAGGCTTGTGGGCAGAACGCACGCAGCCACATGAAGTCACCGGCTTCCACTTCCACCCAGTCCTGGTTGAGGCGATATACCGCCTTGCCTTCGAGCACGTACAAGCCGTGTTCCATGACGTGGGTTTCAGCAAACGGAATCACGCCGCCTGGCTGGAAGGTCACGATGTTGACGTGCATGTCGTGACGCATGTCGGCCATGTCGACGAAGCGAGTGGTGACCCAGCGCCCTTCGGTGCCCGGCATCTCGATGACCGTGGCGTTATCGCGGTGCGTGACGAACGATTCGGGAACCGCCAGGCCTTCGACTTTCTGGTAGTGCTTGCGCAGCCAGTGGAAAGTGACGTTGGCCTTGCTGTTGTTGCGCAGGCTCCAGTCGGCCCCTGGTGCGAGGAAGGCGTAGCCACCAGGCACCAAGGTGTGGTGCTTGCCTTCGACGGTGATGTCGATCTCGCCTTCGACGACGAACACCACGGCTTCGGCATTCGGGTCCAGCTCAGGGCGTTCGCTGCCGCCTTCAGGGGCGACTTCGACGATGTACTGCGAGAAGGTTTCGGCAAAACCAGTCAGTGGGCGGGCGATGACCCACATGCGCATCTTGTCCCAGAACGGCAAGTGGCTGGTGACGATGTCACGCATCACGCCCTTGGGAATGACGGCATAGGCCTCGGTGAACATGGCACGGTCAGTCAGCAGCTCGGTTTGAGCCGGGTGCCCACCGTGGGGGGCGAAGTAGGAGTGATTCGACATGGACAGTCTCGACTTGTTGTTCTCTCCCCGTGCCGTGAACCGCACCGTCCGGTGCGGCGCAGGGGATGTACGGACAGCATAGGGGCGAGGCCCTGGCATCCACAAATTAAATGTTGGAATACCCGGTATTTGCTGGCTGAATGCTCAGCGGTCGTGCGGTCAGCGATTGCTGGTCAGCCGCTGCTGGGCCGCCGCGCAACCGTTGATCTCCACCGCCTTCTGCAGAAAAACCTGACGCCGTTGCGGGTCGAGCTCGCCGAGCAGGCGGTAGACCTCCGCCTGGTAGTCGCGCTGACGCCCCCATTGAAGTTCCAGGCCTTGCGGGCGACTGCGGTTGCAAGCCAGTCGAGTGGCGGGTTGCGGATAGTAGGCGGCGTAAAGGGTCGCCATGCTCGGAATGGCTTCCAGCGCCTCGCGGTAGGCGAGAGTATGGTTGTAGGACGGGCACCAGTTAGCAATTGCTGTCGCTGGCGGGGCGAAGCCCTGGCGCAGGCTGGCTTCGAGCAATGGGCAGGCAGCGTCGGCAATTTTCCCGGCAGGCAGGTAAGTCATGTAATACAGAGCCAAGCGGTACTGCGCTACGGGATGGCCCAAGGCAACCGACTTTTCCAGTAGCGCTACCGCCGTTGGCAATGTGCGGGCCATGGCCTGGCCCTGGCGGCTGAGCTCCGGATCATTGGTCTCGGCTGTGCGCAGTGGGCTGGGGCTGTCATCCTCGGTGTCGGCCTGCTCGAGCAATGGCAATGCCTGCCGGTAGAGAAGATCGGCATGGGGGTCGATGCGAACGTCGAGCGCCTGGGCGGCAAACGGCGTCAGCGCTGCGAACAAGCCCGAAAGGAAGACGGCTGGACTCACGAGTGGGCCTCGCAGGCTGGCGCCCAAGTGGGACGAACCAGAAGCGTTTGGGCAGCAGGGGTGTTCATGACGAATTCGCGTTTGCCTCGGGCTACCGGGAGCGGTGAAGGGCTATTCTAGCCATCCCGAGGTGCTGTCGAAAGAGGCTTTGTCGACTGTCAGACGAGCTTGAATGGCGTGACCTTGCGGTTGGCGTACTTTTCCTGGGCCAACCCCAGCTTTGCGGTGATGACCTTGGCCAGGGCATTGTTGCCCAGGTCGTTGAAATGCAGCCGATCGATGAACAGATGTTCGTTGAACACCGGTGAGCTGCTGAGCATACCGTTCATGTCATAGCAGGGTACGCTCTGCGCCTGACTCTTGATGCGTCGGAAGAAGGTTGAGTGCAGTTCGCTGTCGTAGACACCCTCCAGCAGCCGGTCGAAGTTGCCCGGCTGACGGTCCAGCGCCGAGAGCATGGCCTGCTCGCCGACGGGCAACTGCTCGCGGCACCAGGGCAGCAGTGGCTGCAGGATGAACGTCAGGGAGGTGTGGCTGTCGGCCAGTAATCGCTCCCATTGGCACAGGGTACGGCCGATGCAATCGGCGGCGCGAAGCAGGCGCTTTTCCGGCGCTGACAGCGGCCAGGCCCAGGGCGCTGGCGCCGAACGACGGGGCGCCAGGCTTTGCCCCAGACGCTGCCAGAACGAGGCCCGTCCGGGTTTGGCCAGTTGCACGCCCTCGTTGAAGCTGTTGAGAAAACGCTGGTATGGCCGGGCCCCTTCAGGTTCCTGGTCACCTGAAAGAATTTCGCCAAGCCCTTCCTGGGCCAAGGTGTTGAGGCCGCTGAGTACCACGACATGGCCGATCTGGCCAAGGCGATGCTGGTGGCTGAGGAACATCAGCAGCTCCTGGGTGGCGTTCAGGCCGCAGCCGGCCAGGTTCAACCAGATCTCGCCAGTGAGCATCGATAGGTAGGAGGCCACGGTGTGTTCATCGGAGCTGGCGCCGATACCCAGCGCAGTAGAGCCGCCCACCAGCAGGTTGATGCGCGCCGCGCCGCCGCGCTCGGCCAGTGAAAATCGCTTGCCGGCGCAGTGGCTGTAGCGCAGGCCCAACGCATCGGTATTGATGGTGTCTGAGCGGTAGCCGCGCTCGTGCACGTAAAGGGTATGCGGTGCGCGGCGTCCGCCGAGCAGCAGGAAGCGCTGGTAGTCTTCTCGCAGGGGAATGGCGCTGCCCACGTCCGGGGTGATGTCGATCGGTGTCATGGGCGCTCCTGGGAATCGGGCGGGCTCAGGCGGCCAGCTCCTTGAGGTTGTAGAGCAGGCCGCCCGCGGCGATCAGCAGCAGGGCGACGCCAGAGGCCAGGCTGATCAGGCGGTTGCTGCGCTGCGAAGCGATCTTGCCGATGGCGAAGATGTAGAGGCTCAGCACCGCGAAGTCGATGGCGATCCACAGTAGCGACAGCACCACCATGCTCTTCTCGAAGGATTCAGTGACCTGGATGAACTGCGGGAAGAAGGCGATGAAGAAGATGATGTCCTTGGGGTTGGAAATGCCCACCATGAAACCTTGCAGCAGGCCGCCTCGGCCGGCGCTGCGCGGCGTTTCGACGGTTTCGGCGGCGTGCTCCCGAGGTTGCTGCTGCAGTGCTTCGCGCAGCGTGCCCACGGCGATGTAGCCGATGAACAGGCAGCCCAGCAGGCTCATGCTGCTGAGCCAGGCTTTGTCGATCGCGGCGCTGGTCATGATGATCCAGGCGGCAGCACCAATCAGCACCAGTGACGCCCAGTTGGTGCCGACGGCGGTGAACAGGGCCTTGCGCGAACCGGAGGCGGCAGCGGTGTTGACGATCAGCGCCACTACCGGGCCTGGCGTGGCGATCAGCAGCAGGACGGTAAGGGCGTAGGTAGCAGTCAGTGCGGTATTCACATTCAGTTCTCGATCTGGTTTTCAGGCGTTGCAGCGGCATGGAAGGGGCAGCGCGACGGGTTGAGCGAGCCGGCCTCCTGGAGTTGGTACTGCTTCCATTCGAAGTTGTCGTCCTGGCCGAAGAACCCCAGGCTGTCGGGGATGACCCCGTCGTTGTACTGCGCAACCCGCTCACGTATCCGCGCACGGATGCGCTGGCCACTTTCGGTGCCTGCACTGGCCACTTCGTCGAAGCTCTCCCGTGGGTTGATGACGAAGGCGATGCTGTTGCCCAGGTTGCGGCTTTTCATCTGGCGATGGGCGGGAAAGCTCATGTTGATGAACAGTGGCATGCCGGCAAAGCAGAACGACCACTGAGTGTCATGCGGGTCCCGTGGCACATCCTGTGGCCAAGGCTGAGGGTCGCGGGCGTGGACCTGCTGGAGGATCTTCCAGGCCAGGGCCTGCTGTTCGGCCAGCGTTGCGTCGGTGGTCGTTTCCAGAAACACCAGCAGCGGGTTGCCGATGCGCTGCTTGAGCGGGATCGGCGCGATGGTACTGACGTAGTCGGCGAGACCGCGGGCGATATCATTGGCCGGATCATCGGCGCGGGCGAAAATGATGTGGCAGGTGGCGGCAGCGACCGCCTTGCGTCCGAAGAGACAGGGAAAGCCAGGGTTGCCGAGGATTTCCTTGAAGTGCTCTATGGTCTTGTAGGTCCAATGCTGCCTGTTCCGAACATGTTCATCGGCCAGCTCTAGCGCATCCAGGCGATAGCAGTTTCCATAACCCGTAAACATGGTTTCCCCAGGAAGTTTCTATAAGGTGGTTTTTCTGCCTTATCGCGGCGTGTTGGTTAGCTGTAATTGTTATTTAACGGCATTTTCAAAGAACCTCCCAAGGTTGTAAAACGCCTGGAACTATGACCTACTATTAGTTTCACTCATGCTTTGGACGGCGACGATGTCAGAACGGATTCCAGCCCTGCACGCCTTGCGTGCCTTCGAAGTGGCTTCTCGTTACGGCTCCTTCACCCGCGCAGCGGAGGAACTGGCCCTGACCCAAGGGGCAGTAAGCCACCACATCAAGACCCTCGAAGCCATGTTCGGTTGCGACTTGTTCGAGCGCCGTGGCCCCAAGCTGCGCTTGACCGAGCACGGTCGGTTGCTGGCCCAGGAGCTCAAGGTCGGCTTCAAGATCATCGAGAATGCTTGCGCATTGTTGCGCCAGGACCGTTACGGCCTGCGCCTGAAAGCCGCCTCCACGCTCACCGTGCGCTGGCTGCTCAAGGCACTGGACGGTTTCAAGAAGATCGACGACAGCTGCAGCGTGCAACTGTCGAGCGTGTGGATGGACATCGACACGGTAGATTTCTATTCCGAGCCCTACGATTGCGCCATCCTGCTGGGCAGCGGCAATTTCCCTGCCGATGTGGAGAGCTTGAAGCTGTTCGATGAATGGCTGATTCCGGTCTGCCACCCCGACTACCTCAAGGATCCTGAGCCAGACCTGTCGGTGCTACGCGACTGTGAATTCCTGCATCCCTCGTCCGACCGCCGTGATTGGCGGCGCTGGTTGGCGCGGGTCGATGCCCTGGACATCAGCATCGATCAAGGGCAGGTGTTCGACACCCTTGACCAAGGGATCTCCGCAGCCCAGCAAGGGCTGGGCATTTCGGTGGTCGATCTGGCACTGGCCAGTGCCGACCTGGCCGCCGGGCGCCTGATCACACCCTTCAAGCAGGCCGTGGCGACTGGCGATGGCTATTACATGACCTGGCTCAAGGCCAGCCCCAAGGCCCGGCAGATGAGCAAGCTGCGCGATTACCTGCTTGGCCAGGTGCCACCGCTGGCGCTCAAGGACATCAACTACCTGTACGGTTGAATACCGTAAAAGCACTTCGCCCAGGCCTGTCACGACAGGCCTGGGCGAATGCGTCTGCAAGATCAGAAGCCGAAGCTGCTCAGCCCCGGATGGTCATCCGGACGACGCCCCAGCGGCCAACGGAACTGGCGTTCTTCTTCCGTGATCGGCATCTCGTTGATGCTGGCGTGACGGTTCTGCATCAAACCATCGGCGGCGAACTCCCAGTTCTCGTTGCCATAAGCGCGGTACCACTGGCCGCTGTCATCGCGGTACTCATAGGCATAGCGTACGGCGATGCGGTTTTCGGTGAAGGCCCAGAGCTCCTTTATCAGGCGGTATTCGTGCTCACGATTCCACTTGCGGGTCAGGAAGGCCTGTGCCTCGTCGCGGTTGGTGGCGAAGTCGACCCGGTTACGCCAGCGAGTGTCGAGGGTGTAGGCGAGGGCAACCTTGGCCGCATCGCGGCTGTTCCAGCCATCCTCGGCCAGGCGGACTTTCTCGATAGCGGTTTCGCGGGTGAACGGGGGCAATGGTGGGCGGGACATCGCGGGACTCCTCATGTGCAGGCCCGGAAGAAGTGGCCTGATGGATGAAGCGTAGGCTCAAGCGTGTTCGCTGGGAATCAGTGCAGGCGGCAGTTCATAATTGCGGCAACTGGAATAATCATGGACCAGCCTCAGGGTTCGACTTCGTCCACATAGGCCTCAAAGAACCAGTCCGGGATCTCCTCGGTGCGATACTCCAACTGCGTGCCATCGGTGATCTCTGCGAGCCATAGCGCGCTCTGCTGCGAGTTGTCGAATACAAAGGCCCGGTTGCTGGCGGCGATGGCCTCCGGCAACAGGTCGAGCGAACGTCCATAGCGACTGCGCACCAGGTCCGGCCTGACCGGATGCCCGCCCTGGCGGACACGGATGGCCACCCGGTCGATGTTGATTTCCGGGTTCTCCGTCGAGACGAAGTAGAGGTAGGTGCGGTAGCCACTGGCTTGTGCCTGGCGCATGAACTCGATCTTGCTGCCATGGGACATGACGGTTTCGAAGGTGAAGCTGGCCCGGGCTTCGAGCAGGCGCTGGCGGATGAAGTCGGCGATGACCGAGGCGAAGTAGGCATCCATGCGTACCGCACGGTAGTCGATCCGCTGCTCCTCGAGCCCCAGTCGCCCGACCTGCCCGGCAAGTCGCTTGCTGATGATCAAGGGATGCTCTAGGTGGAACGCCAGCACGTCAGGCAGCGTGGCCTGGATGCCGAAGAGGGAGAGGTCGATGAAGCCGCTGGCCTTGGCCTGGGTTTCCAGCTCGTCGGCATTGACGAAGAGGCGGGTCAGTGCGGCGGGGAGGCTGGCCTTGATGGTGCTCTTGCCGGAGCCGTTCGGACCGGCAAAGACCCGCAGCCTAGGCACGCTCACCGGCGCTGCTGTCGTCGACCTTGCGAACGGTGACAACCTCGCCGAGCTTGACCCTGCGCCGTGGGCCGGCCTTGGCCAGGACGGTCCGGGCGCCATCCGCGTTGACCCTGACCAGTTCGCCGTCGTCAGTGGTCAGCACCCCCTGCTGGCTCATCTGCAGGGCGCGCTGATAGGCGCTGAGTGTCGCCTCACGGGCATGCTCGGGTACTGTCTGCTCAAGGGCGTCGAGCTCAGGTTCGGAGACTTTCCTGGCTTTTGCGGTCATCGTGATGTACCTCCGGTCAGCCACGAAGGGGCTGTGTGCATGAGGAGCATCATAGCGCTGGCTGCGCAGGAAAACATCAGCAGGTGGCATGGCGAAGGTTCTGAAGAGGGGCCATTCGATACTGGCAGAAGACGCGGTTCAGCGTTTCCCCATTACCTGTAGTCCCTCTCCGAAGAGCCCTGTACGGTGCTTACAGCGCTTCGCTGATGGTGCTGTTCGCCACCTTGTTGCGTCCCCCCAGCCACACCAGCAGCAGCGCGGCCGCCGACAGCAAACCGCCGGCCATCGGCACCGCGGCGTAGCCCAGGTCCAGGCTGATCACCGCGCCGCCCAGTGCGGCACCGACCGCATTGCCCAGGTTGAATGCACCTACATTGATCGACGAGGCCAGGCCTGGGGCCTCGGCCGCCGCAATCATCACCCGCATCTGCAGCGGCGGCACCACGGCGAAGGTGAATACCCCCCAGACCAGCAGGGCCAGCGCAGCACCGACATGGCTATCCAGCACCAACGGCATCAGCAGCATGATCACCGCCAGGGTACCGAGGAAGATCCGTGCCGCGCCGTCCAGCGACCAATCGGCCAGACGACCTCCAAGGCTGTTGCCGAGGGTGAAACCGACACCGATCAGCACCAGGCCCAGTGTGACGAACGCATTGGAGGCACCGGTCAATTCCGCAAGCACCGGGGCCACATAGGTGTACAGCGTGAACATGGCGCCTGCGCCGAGCACCGTGGTGGCCATCGCCAGCAGCACGCTGGGGCGGGCGATCACCGCCAGTTCCTTGCGCACATGCGGCACGCTGCCACGCTCGCCTTTGGGCAGGGCGTACCACAAGGCACTGATGGCGATCAGACCGAGCACGGCGGTGCCGGCGAAGGCCATGCGCCAGCCGATCTGCTGGCCGATCCAGGTGGCGGCCGGTACGCCGCCGATATTGGCGATGGTCAAGCCCATGAACATGGTGGCAATGGCACTGGCCTGCTTGTCCTTGGGTACCACGCTGGCCGCGACTACCGCGCCCAGGCCGAAGAATGCGCCGTGGTTGAGGCTGGTGATCAGGCGCGAGGCCAGCAGGGTGTAATAGTCCGGCGACAGCGCCGACAGCAGATTGCCGACGGTGAAGATGCTCATCAGCATCATCAGTGCAGCACGCTTGCCGAAGCGGCTGAACAGCAGGGTCATGATCGGTGCGCCGACCATCACGCCGATGGCGTAGGCGGTGACCAGCATGCCGGCAGTGGGGATGCTGGCGTTGACACCTTCGGCGATGACCGGCAGCAGGCCCATGGGGGCGAATTCGGTGGTGCCGATGCCGAAGGCGCCGATGGCCAGGGCAAACAGGACCCGTTTAGGGGAAAGCGCGCTCATCGGAAACTCCGGGTTATGGCGAATTCAGGAATGTCAGGTGTGGCGTCGACCGCAGTCGACGCCCAAATGCGGCGAGGGATCAGTCCCAGGCCGGCGCCAGGCCGTCCGGGCTGACTTCGCGGCCATTGCGCTCCAGGTCTGCGATCTGCGCCATGTCCTCTTCGTCCAGGTGCAGGTCACGGGCAAGCAGGTTGCTGGCCAGGTTCTCGCGCTTGGTGGAGGAGGGGATGATGGCATAGCCCAGTTGCAGCGCCCATGCCAGGGCGACCTGGGCCACCGTGGCCTTGTGCTTGGCAGCGATCTTGGCCAGTACCGGGTCCTTGAGCACCTTGCCGTAGGCCAGGGTCATGTAGGACGTGACGGTGATGCCCTGCTCCTTGAGGAAGGCCGCGAGCTTGCGGTTCTGCAGGTAGGGGCTGAGCTCGATCTGGTTGGTGGCGATTTCGCCCTTGCCAACCACATCGATGGCCTGGCGGGTCAGCTCGATGTTGAAGTTGGAGATGCCGATCTGGCGGGTCAGGCCGAGCTTCTTGGCTTCGGCCAGGGCGCCCATGAATTCGCGCAGCTCGACACCGTTGCCTGGGGCGGGCCAGTGGATCAGGGTCAGGTCGACATGATCGGTGCGCAGCTTGGCCAGGCTCTCGCGCAGGCTGGGGATCAGCTTGTCGGCAGCATAGCTGTCGGTCCAGATCTTGGTGGTGATGAACAGCTCGTCACGAGGCACACCGCTTTCGGCGATGGCCTGGCCCACGTCGGCCTCGTTCTTGTAGATCTGCGCGGTGTCGATGACCCGGTAGCCCAGCTCCAGGGCGGACTTGACCGAGTCGATGACGGCTTGGCCGGTGAGGCGGAAGGTGCCGAGGCCGAAGGATGGAATGCTCATGGATCTGCTCCTGCTATAGGGGAATTCGGGATCGATCGGGAGGCGCTGGCGCCTGGACACATCGACCATTCGAGTGGGGAGCAGTTTGAAGGTTGCAGCGGGGTTGATTAAGAGGGGCGGGGGGCAAGGTCTTTTGACCTGGAGTCAGGAATGGCGGGTGATTGCTTCGTGTGGTAGGCGTTTCGATCGCGCCAGAATGGATCGGGCCTGACTGGCAGGCCCGAGGGTGCAGAGGTTACAGCGTCCACCTCATGGTGACGGTGAAGTTGCGCGGATCGCCGAAGATGTTGGCCCCTGCCGGGTTGCTGATGTTCTGGTAGTAACGCTTGTCGAACACGTTGTTCAGGTTGCCTTGCACGGTGAAGTGCTTGTTGATCCGGTAGGCGGTCATCAGGTCGGTCACGCTGTAGCCGCCCTGTTGCACACCGAAGCTGGTATAGGCCCGGCTCTGGGTACGGAAGCCGCCACCGATGCTCCACTGGTTCAGGTCACCCGGCAATTGGTACACGGTGTTGACCTTGAACAGGTTGTAAGGGGTGTCGCTGTCGAAGCGGTCGCCCTTCTGTTGAGTACCGGTTTCCTTGGCGTACTTGGCGGCGGCATAGGTGTAGCCGACCGACGCCTGCCAGCCCTCGGCGAGCATGCCTTGCACTTCCAGCTCGACGCCCTTGGTTTCGACTTCGCCCGCCGCCTCGTAGCAGCCGTCGGAGAGGTCCGGGCAGGACGACTGGGGCAGGGCCTTGGCGAGGTTTTCCTGGTTCAACTGGAAGTAGGCCAGGCTCACGTTCAGGGCGCCGCCGAAGTATTCGCCCTTGATCCCGGTCTCGTAGTTGGTGCCGGTGACCGGGTCGAGGATGGAACCGGTGGCCGAGCGGGATTCCTGCGGCTTGAAGATACGCGTCCAGCTGGCGTACACCGAGTAGGTGTCGTTCAGGTCGTAGACCACGCCGGCATAGGGCGTGAACTCGCGGGTGGCCTTGGAGCTGCCGCCAAAGGCGAAGTCGCCGGACTGGGTCTGCTGTTCGTATTCATACCAGTCCAGACGCGAGCCGAGGGTCAGCTTGAGGTCGTCCTGGATGTTGAAGCGAACGGTGGCGTAGGTGCTGGACTGCTCGACCTTGCCCTTGCGCGACCAGTTGAAGTCGATCTCGGGCTTGGGCACCGAGCCGAAATCGAACGACAGCGGATCGACCGGGTAATCGAAGGTGCCCAGCGGGCCGCCGCCAGGGCCGTCGTCGGTGCGGTCGTGGCGGTAGCTGCCACCGAGCACCAGTTCATGGGTGCGACCGAACAGGCTGAACGGGCCACTGACATAGCCATCGACGCTCTTCTGGGTGTGCTCGTAGGTGTAGCGGCCTACGTTGAGCTGCAGGGTGTCCGCCGCCTGGTCGAGGCGATAGAAACTGGTGCCGAGCATGTCCATCTCACCGCGCAGCCAGGTGGTGTTCAGGCGCAGCTTCCAGTCATTGTCGAAGCGGTGCTCGATCTCGGCGAAGACGCTCTTGTTCTTCTTGTCCCAGTAGGTCCAGGACGGGCTCATGCGGTGCGAGCGAGAGATCGGCAGGAAGTTGCCGTTGGCGTAGGTCGGCAGCCCGGACCAATCGGCGCCAGGGTTGTCCTCGCGGTTGTAGTAGCCGCCCAGGGTGAGGGTGGTGTCCTCGGTCAGGTCGAACTCGGTGATGCCGTACATCAACTGGCGTTTGTTGCTGTAGTCGTCGACGAAGCTGTCCTTGTCCTGCAGCGCGACGACGGCGCGACCCCGTACGCTGCCGCTGTCGTTGAGCTTGCTGCTGGCGTCGAGTTCGGTACGAAAGTTGTTCCACGAGCCTGCGCTGGTGGTGATCGACATCTGCGGCTCGATGGTTGGTCGCTTGCGGATCAGGTTCAACGTCCCCGAGGGGTTGCCGGCACCGACCATCAGGCCGGAGGCGCCGCGCACCACTTCCACGCGATCGAACATCGACAGCATCGAGGTGCCTAGGGTGTCGGTATCGTAGGCCACCGGCAGGCCGTCGATCATGATGTTGTCGACCGAGGTGCCGCGCGAATAGAAGGTCGGACGTTCACCGCCGGTCTTGCGCAGGGTGAGGCCAGGAGTGTACAGCGAGACGTCTTCGAGGGTCTGCATGTTCTGGTCGTTCATGCGCTGGCGGGTCAGCACCGTGACCGACTGCGGCGTGTGGCGCAGCGACGTCGGCAACTTGGTCGCCGTGCTCATCGAGCCTGTGGTGTACGAGCCTGTGCCTTCGGTGGTCTCGCCCAGCACGCCGGCATTGACGTTGGTCGCCCCCAGTTCCACCGCGCCGCCTTCCCTACGGCCGCTGATGGTCACTGTGGTGCCGTTGACGCTGTAGCCAAGGCCCGTGCCGCCGAGCAATTGGCGCAACGCGGCATCGGGCTCCAGCGAACCCTTGACCGCGGTGCTGCGCAGGCCGCTGATCTGGTCGGGAGAGTACAGCAGTTGCCACTGGCTCTGCTGCCCGAAGGCAATCAACGCGCTACCAAGCGCCTGCTGGGGAATGTTGAAGGCCACTTGCTGGGCCTGGGCAACCATCGGCGCTGCCAGCATCATGCCGACAGCGGTGGCGGGCAAGCCGGACGCCATGAGGCGCCGGACAAGCATGGCCTTTGACAACGGGCGAAGGTTAGGGAAGACGTGCATTGGCAGACTCTATGATGGTGTTGTAGATAATGATTTGCATTACATCTAGTGAGACGCACACACACAGCAGAACCGGAAAAATCCGGTTCTGTTTTTTTCAGGCGGGTGTCAGCTCCTCGACGACTTTGCCGGCTTCCAGCCTCACGAGCTGGTCGGCCATGTCGAAGTAGCGGTCATCGTGGGAGATCACGATGATGGTCTTGCCCAGGCGCTTGAGGTCCGGGAGTAGCTCGGTATAGAAGATGCGACGGAAGGTCGGATCCTGGTCGGCGGCCCATTCATCGAAGACCAGCACCGGGCGTTGTTCGATCCAGGCATTGACCAGCGCCAGGCGCTTGCGTTGCCCGGTGGACAGGTCGGTGGTGCTGAACTGGCCATCGCTGACCTTGACCTTGTGGGCGATTTCCAGGCGCTCCAGGTACTGGTTGGCATCCTCGGGAATCGCCTGGTCGCCCTGAACCAGGTCGTCGAACAGGTAGTAGTCGGCGAAGACCGTAGTGAACAGCTGGCGGTAATCGTCGCGCGATTCGGCATCCACGGCCTTGCCATTGACCTTGATCTGGCCCTGCTGAGGGGCATAGAGCCCCAGCAGCAGCTTGATCAGGGTGGTCTTGCCGCAGCCGTTCTCGCCGACGATGAACACGATGTCGCCTTGGGCGATCTTCAGGTTGACCGGCCCGAGGGTGAAGGGGCGGGCATCGCCGACCGGCGGGAAGGCAAAGCCGACATCGCTCAGTTCCAGGCTGTGCACCTGTGGTGCGGCTTGACCGGAGTCGGCCAGCAACAGGTGAGGCTCGGGGGTGGCGAAACGCTCCGACAGCTCGGCAATGCGCTGGAAGGCAATGCGCGCCCGGCCAATGATCGGCAGGGTGCTGATCAGGTGCTCCAGCGGCCCTTTCATGTACAGCAGCACCAGCACGAAACCGCTCATGACGCTGGCATCGGCACTGGGCCAGAGCGATTGCAGCACCAGGGCCAGGCCGATGACCACGAAGAACAGCATCGAGCCCAGGCTCTTGGCGACCACGAAGGTGTTGATCGAGCGTGTCTGCAGATCGCGGATCCGTTCGGCCGTGTCGCTGATGCCATGCTGGAACATGCGCTGGCGGCGCGGGCGGTGGATACGCAGCTCCTTGGCACCGGCGGCGATTGCACTGTAGTGCTTCTGCAACTGGTCTTCGGCATCGCGCGCTGCCATGAACCCACGAATACCGCGGGACTGCGCCACCGACTGGATGGCGATGCCAATGGCCAGCGCAGCCAGCATCATCAGGAACATCGGCCAGGACAGCATCGCCAGGTAGCCCAGGCAGCCCAGGGTGACGGTCAGCGAAATCGCCAGTGGCGCGAAGGCGAAAGCGAAGTCGCTGATGGTGTCCACGTCATGGGTCAGGACCGGGATCAGGCGGTGGCTGCGAAAGCGCTCGATCTGTTCGATCGGTGCCGCCAGCACCTTCTCGCCCAGCTCCTTGCGCAGCTTGGCGATGATGTGCTGGCCCACCTGGTTGGTGCCGATGTCGGAGAGAATGCTGCTGACCAACGCCAGGGCACACAGCCCGACGAATCCCAGCACCAGCCCCTGGCTCAGCCCGCCTTCGGTGTGCAGCCCGGTGTTGATGGTGGCCAACAGGGCGGTGACGCTCAGGCCACCGACCATGCCCAGGGCAATCGACAGGGCGACCACCGGCCAGAAGGGCCGCAGCAGCGTCAGCAGCTCACGCACAGCCCCACGGGGTTGTTTGCTCATCGGAAGGTTCCTGTCTTCAGGCGCTGGTCATGCGCAGCGCGGCCGGGGCGTTGCTGGCGTGCTTGCCCAGGTGCTGGTAAAGCGACTGACCGATTTCTGCGGCACGTGCCGGCAGCACCGACAGCAGGGTGTCGCTGAGCCCGTGCGAGGCTTCGCAGAAGCCTTGCAGGTAGACGCTGGCGCCGAACTCGGGGCTCGCCAGGGCGCGGTAGTCGCGGTCGACCTCGAAGTCTTTCAGGTGCTGCTGCAGCGGAGCCAGCAGGTCGCGGTGGGAGCGACGCTCGTAGCCGGTGGCGAGGATCACCGCGTCGTAGCGGTGGGTCTGGCGAACGTCGGTGGCCAGGTCGCGCAGGGTCAGCTCGATACCTTCGGCGGTGTCGACCACCGTTTCGATGGTGCGCCGGCACAGCACGGCATGGCGATACTGGTGGGCGACCTTCTGGCGATACAGGATGCCGTAGATGCGTTCGAGCAGGTCGACGTCGACCACCGAGTAGTTGGTGTTGTGGTACTCGCCGATCAGTTTCTCGCGTTCGGCGTGCGGCTGGTTGAACACCAGGTCGGTGTACTCGGGGGCGAAGATTTCATTGACGAACGGGCTGTCGTCGGCAGGCTTGAGTGCCGAGGCGCGCAGGATCATGTCGACCTTGACCGACGGGTAGCTGTCATTGAGGTCGATGAATGCCTCGGCAGCGCTCTGGCCCGAGCCGATCACGGCGATGCGCATGGGCTTGCCGCTGTTGCACGGCAGCTGCTGCAGGGCGCTCAGGTACTGGGAGTGGTGGAACACGCGCGGGTCGTTCTTGAACGGGCGGAAAGCATCGGGAACCTTGGGCGTGCCGCCGCTGCCGACCACCACCGAGCGGGCCCGGCGCTGGTGCTCCTGGCCGTGCTGGTCACGCGAGACCAGGCGCAGGTGATCGACCCGGCCATCACGCAGTTCCGGTTCGATGCGCAGCACTTCCTCGCCATACACCGCCTGGGTGGCGAAATGTTCGGCGGCCCAGCGCAGGTAGTCGTTGTACTCCAGGCGGCAAGGGTAGAAGGTGCCCAGGTTGATGAAGTCGGCCAGGCGCTGCTTCTGGTGCAGGTAATTGACGAAGCTGTAGGGGCTGGTGGGGTTGCGCAGCGAGACCAGGTCCTTGAGGAAGGAGATCTGCAGCTCGCTCTGGGTAGCCAGGGTATTGCCGTGCCAGCGGTAGTCGCTCTGCTTGTCGATGAACAGCGCGTCGAGGGCGTGGCCGTTGGTTTCGGCGAGCTCTTCCAGGGCAATGGCCAGTGCCAGGTTGGAAGGGCCGAAGCCGACGCCGATAAGGTCGTGGATTTTGTCGGGCGAAGAGGTCTGGCTCATGGTTGCGGTTCCTTGGATGGTCGAGTGGGGGCGCCGCGTGGGGCGCCCCGAGTCCTGCGCAAGTACACCGATAGGAACGAGCCGAGGGTGGGAGAATTTACCGCCGCGTAGCGCCTCAGAGCTCGCGGACTACCCGAAAACCGAGCCAGTCGCCACGGTCGTCGCGAACCGTGGTGTTGCGGTTGCCCGAACGCGAGAAGATCGGCGCTTCACCCCAGTCGTTGCCACGGATGGAGATTTGCGTGCAGCCCGCCTCGGTGCGCGCGCTGCCGTCGGCCGGGGCGCCGACATAGCTGTCGTGGTAGCAGTCGGCGACCCATTCGTAGACATTGCCGTGCATGTCGTAGACGCCGAAGGCGTTGGCCGGGAAGCTGCCGACCGGCGAGCTGAAGCTGTAGCCATCCTTGGGGCCGTAGACGTTGGCGTTCTTGCTGATCTCGAGGTTGGCGTCCGGCTCGAACGGGAACATGCCGGTGCTGCCGCCGCGTGCGGCGTATTCGCGCTGGGCTTCGCTGACCATGGCGTAGTGCTTGCCGGTCTTCTTCGACAGCCAGGCCACATAGTGCTCGATGTCGCCGTAGCTCATGCACACCGCCGGCTGGCGAGGGCCTTGCGGGTAGCTGGGCTTGCTATTGGTGCAGCGCCGTCCGGGGCGGTCGTCGCCGTCGGCGATGACGACGCCGGTGGCCTTCTGGTAGTCGTCCCATTCACCGGCGGTGATCTGGAAGCGGCTGATGGCGAATGGCTTGGCGAAGGTCACAGGGTGCTGCGGACCTTCGTCGTCCTGGCGGCCCATCTCGTCGGGCGGAGTGCCCATGGTGAAGGTGCCGGCAGGCAGTACGACCATTTCCGGGCAGGTCCTGGCGCAGTCGCGGAACACTGTGCCGGGCTTGTCCGACGGCTGCGCGGCCAGGGCCGGCAGGCTGCAGGCGGCCAGCACGGCGGCCAGGGTAAGGCGGTGCAGAGGTGTGCTCATGGGAGATGCCTTGTTCAAAGTTGCTGGGTAATCAGGTGCATGACCCGGTCGATCTGCTGTTCGTCGTTGAGCAAACCTGGCGCCAGGCGGATGACGGGGCCAACGTCGCGCTCCACGGCATCGCACATCACCTTGCCCGCGATCAGCTTGGCGGCGAAGGCATCCGGGTCCTTACCGGGCACGCGGAAGAAGGTGAAGCCTGCCGAGAACTGCGCGCTGCGCGGCGTCACCAGTTCGATGCGGCGGTCTTCGAGCAGGCGCTCCTTGAGCAGGGCATTGAGCTGGTGGATGCGCGCCTGCACATCGGCCTTGCCCAGTTGCAGGTGCAGCTTGAACGCCTCGCCCAGTGACCAGCGGTGTTCGAAGGCGTGGTAGCCGCCGGGGGTCATGATGGTGGCGAAGTCTTCATCGCGGGAGAAGGTCGCCACGCTGGGCGTGAGGTGATCCATGCCGGTCGAGGCGGCGCAGATGATGCCGGTGCCGCGCGGGCCGAACATCCACTTGTGGGTGCCGGCGATGAAGTAGTCGCAGTTGAAGTCGGCGAAGCGCTGGTTCTCCACGCCGAAGCCGTGCACGCCGTCGACCACATAGAGGATGCGCTCGGCTTCACTGCGGTCGCGGTTGTGGCGGCGCACCAGTTCGCCGATCTCGCCGACCGGCAGCTTGACGCCGCTGCTTGAGTGCACCCAGGTCATGCCCAGCACGCGGGTCTCTGGGCGGATATTGCGCTCCAGGGTTGTCAGCACCTGGTCGGTGGACACGTCCCATGGGTTGTCGAACAGGCGGATCTTGCGCACCTGCGTACCCTCGCGCTGGGTGCGGAAGGCCAGGGTCTTGTGGGTGGAGTAATGCTCGTGCTCGGTGGTCAGGATCTCCTGCTTCGCGCCGACCTGCAGGCCGCCATAGATCATGGCCAGGCCTTCGGTGGTGCTGCCGGTCAGTGCGATCTGCCGCGGACCGACCTCCAGATAGCGTGCGGCCCAGTCACGCACTTCGTCCTCGCGCTGCCATTCGTACTGGCTTTCCCAGTCCATCAGGGCGGCGGGGTTGCGGTCGAGGTCGGCGCGGTGGCGGTCGATCGCTTCCTGCACCGGCCGCGGGTGGGCGGTGACCAGGAAGTTGGCGAAGTGGGCGATGTCCGGATCCAGCGGGAACAGCGTGCGCAGGTTGCGCCATTTGTCCGTGCCGGTGAGCGTTGCTGGCGACGAGGTTGCAGCCAGCGCGCCAGGCAGCAGCGGCAGGCTCGCGGCGACCAGGCCGGCCTGCTTGAGAAAGGTACGACGGTTGCTCATGCGGGCAGGCCTTGATCAGTGTTGGGTGGACGCGACAGGTTGACCGGCTTTTTGCACCTGGTCCCAGACCCGCAGGAAGTTGCCGGCCCAGAGCTTGGCGATATCGGTTTCGCTGTAGCCACGGCTGAGCAGCTCGGCGGTGACGTTGCGGATCTCGCTGACGTCCTTCCAGCCATCGAGGCCGCCGCCGTCGTTGAAGTCCGAGCTGAGGCCGACGTGGTCGATACCCACCTTCTTCACCGTGTAGTCGATGGCGTCCGCGTACTGCTTGAGGGTCGCCTTGGGTTCTTCTTCAAGAATCCCGTACAGGCTGCTGGCGTACTCGCCGAAACGCGATTCAGGCCAGATGGCGATCACCGCATCGCCCGGCATCAGGGCATTGGCCAGGCCCTGCAGTGGCTGCAGGTCGAAGCGCGCACGCAGCGCCTCGAGTTTTTCCAACACCGGCTTGCCCAGGGGCTTGAGGTATTGGCCAAAGCCCACCACCTGGATCACGCCGCCGCTGTCCTTGATCAGCTGCATTTCCTTGTCGGAGAGGTTGCGCGGAATGTCCACCAGCGCCCGCGGCGCCGAATGCGAGGCCACGATCGGCGCGCGGCTCAGGCGCACGACGTCTTCCAGGGCCAGGGTCGACATCTGCGAGACATCGATGATCACGCCCAGGTCGTTGAGGCGCTTGACCGCCTGCTCACCCAAGGGCGACAGGCCGCCCAGGGCGTCGGCGGTGTCGTTGAAGAACGGCAGCGGGCGCGAGGAATCGGCCCAGTCGTTGTTGCCGGTGTAGCTGAAGCCGAACATGCGCATGCCGCGTGCTGCCCACAGGTCGAGCTGCGACAGGTCATGGCCCAGCGGGTAAGCGTTGAGCATGCTGATGAAGATAGCGAACTTGCCTTCGCCGTTCAGGCGCCGGAAGTCGTCGGGGGTATAGGCGATACCGACCTGGTTGGGGAAGTCGCGGACCATGCCGCTGATGATCTTGTAGCGCACTTCCTGCTGCTGGCGCGCCTCGTCGACGAAGCCTGGGGTAGGGCGGTGCGGGGCGTTGGGGCCGTTCCAGATTTCCGGCCAACCGAAGATGGTCAGGGCCGCACCGGAAAGACGACCGCGGTTGGCCTTGACCAGGTCGAACTGCCCCGGGCCGTCCTTGTCGATCTCGTTGCCGGTGCTGCCCAGGTCCAGCGGCACCGTGATGTGGCTGTCGAACGAGAGCATGTGCTCATGCAGGGCGTTGGCCTGTTCGACGATCTTGTGCGGGTAGCCGGCATCCTGGCGTTGCCAGTAGAAATAGCCGGCGGCACTGCCCAGGGCGGCCACCAGGGCCAGAGGCAGGCCTATATACAGGGCTGTGCGGGAACGGGTCTTGGTCATTGCCATCTCGTTGCTGGGCTGATCGCAACCGCCTGGCGGGCAAAGGAGCCGCCGGGCAGGGTTCGGGTATCAGGTGGACGAATGGCATGGGGCGAGATTTACGTGCAGCAGCGGCTTTGCCCGCGAAAAGCGCGCCTGGGTGGGTGGCACAGATAATGACGCGCTCAGATCGAGAGGCGCACCATCCGGTTGTCCAACGGCTGCTCCGGTGCGCGGCGCTTGTTCACCACCAGCTCACCGATGGCGATCAGCCGCGTGCGCGTGACGTTGCGCGACAGCCCCAACAACTGCGCGGTATGCACCTGGTTGTAATGGCAGAAGTGATAGGCCGAGCGCAGCAAGGCATTCTCCACCTTTTCGTACAGGTCTCCCGGCTGCTCCTCGTACAGCCGGCTGAACGCCTGCTGCAGCAGTTCATCGATGCCGCCGTCCTTGCTGGCAGAGGCCGGCGAAGGCAGATCGTCCTGACGTTCCAGGCGCAGGTTCGACAGGCGCAAGTCGCGGGCATGGATCAAGCCGTCGCCGCAGGTCAGCAGACTGTGGTGAATCACGTTCTCCAGCTCGCGGATGTTGCCCGGCCAGCTGTAGGCCACCAGCTTGGCCTGGGCGTCGGCTGCCAGTTCCACCGGGCCGTAGCCCAGGCGCTCGCTGTAGCTGCGGATGAAGTGGCGCGCCAGTGGCAGGATATCGCCCGGCCGCTCGCGCAGCGGGTACAGCGAGAGGGTGACGACGTTCAGGCGGTAGTACAGGTCTTCGCGAAAGTGCCCGGCGTTGATGGCCTTTTCAAGTTGCACGTTGGTGGCGGCCAGCACGCGCACATTGATCGGGATGCTCTTGCGTGACCCCAGGCGTACCACTTCGCGTTCCTGCAGCACACGCAGCAGCTTGACCTGGATGGGCAGCGGCAGGTCGCCGATTTCATCGAGGAACAACGTGCCGCCGTTCGCCTCCTCGAACCAGCCGGCCTTGGACGCAAGGGCGCCGGTGAAGGCGCCTTTCTCATGGCCGAACAGTTCGGCCTCGACCAGCGACTCGGAAAACGCGCCGCAGTTGACCGCAACGAACGGGCCGTCGCGGCGGGCACTGAGGTTGTGGATGTGGCGTGCGACCAACTCCTTGCCCGTGCCGGTCTCGCCAATGATCAGGACGCTGGCCTCGCTGGGAGCGACCTGTTGCAGGTGGGCGAGCAGCGCCTGCGACCTGGGGTCTTCGAAGACCTGTGCGGTCGCCCTGATCGAGGTAGCCAATGACGGTGAAGGGGGGAGGGTCAGCAATTGCATGGACGTGCCTTTAGGAATAGAAGGACGGGGCAGGGCGTTTGTCGTTCAGCGCCCACTCGCCCAGTTCATGGATGCGATAGTCCACCGGGTCGTGCAGGGTCTGGGTCCTGAGGTTGCGCCAGTGCCGGTCGAAGCGCAGTGAGGCATGGGTGGCGCGGGCGCCGGTGACTTCGAACAGACGGTTGCAGATGTCCAGCCCATGGCGCGTTGCGGCAACCTTGGCGGTGCCGATGGCCAGGGCCAGGTCGCCACGCGCCTCGGCGCTCAGGTCGTGCTCAAGGGCCCAGGCCGCATCGAGCTGTTCGCAGGCGCGGCGGATCAGCAGGCGCACGCTTTCCAGGCCGACCCAGAACTCACCATAGTGGCGCAGCACATAGGGGTCTTCGCGGCTCTCACTGGCGCTGGAGCGGAACCAGGGGCGACTTTCCTTCAGCGTGTACTGGCGCGCTTCGTCGAAGGCGCCTTCGGCGATACCCAGGAACAGGTTGGCGAAGTGCAGTTGCGCGATCAGCGGACGCAAGGCGGCGAACGGCGTGCTCAGCGGGCCGGGATCGAGCAGCAGTTCGTTGTGCTCGACCCGCACCCGTTCGAAGGTGGCGCTGCCGCTGTCGGTCTGGCGTTGACCGATGTTGTCCCAGTCACCGTGCAGGCTGATGCCGGTACGACCACTGGGGATTGCGGCGATCAGCAATTTGCCGCCGGCGCGTTCGTCCACCGCCGAGGCGATGAGCATTTCCGAGTCGCTGGCGCCGGAGCAGAAGCTCTTCTTGCCGGAAAACTCGCACCACCCCTCGAAGTGCTTGACCTGGGTGCGCGTGTCCAGCGGGTTGAGGGCATTGCCCCAGAACCAATGCTTGCGCGCAGTCTGTTCAAACCAGGGTTGCCATTGGTCAGGACGCGAGAACAGGCGCACGGTGGCCAGCATCAGGTGGTGGAAACCGAACACGTGAGCAATGGAGCTGTCGACCCGGGCGAACTCACGCACCACATCGAAGGTTTCCCGCCAGGTCGCCCCTTGGCCACCGAAGGCCGTGGGGATGGCCAGTGACAGCAGGCCGCTGTCGCGCAGGGCATCACGCTCGGCCTTGGGGGTGCCGCCGCGTTCGTCGCGTTCGACAGCGGTGAGGGCGAATTGGGCGGCCAGGTCGTGGGCAATGGCCAGTGCCGGGCGCGTGGTGGGTGTCACGGGTGCATTCATGGTGGTCACTCAGGCACTCTTGCGCAGCTGATGGTGAGGGGCGAACAGCGGTACGGCACGCTCGGCGGCCAGACCGATGCGCGCAGCCAGGGCATCACTGGAAACGCGATAGTCCTGTAGCTCGGCCTGGCTGGCATAGACGCCGATGGGCAGGGTCAGTGCCTGCAGGAAACTGAACAACGGGCGCAACTGATGATCCAGCACCAGCGCGTGGCGCTCGCTGCCGCCGGTGGCTGCCAGCAATACCGGGGTGTCCACCAGGGCGTCCTGGCCGATCAGGTCGAACAGGTGCTTGAAGTGCCCCGGGAAGCTGCCCCGGTAGACCGGAGTGGTCACCACCAGCAGGTCGGCCTGTTCGATGTGCTGCAGTTGCTGCTCGACGGTGTCGGGCAGTTCGCTACGCCACAGTGCAGCACCCAGTGGGCGGGCAATATCGCCCAGCTCGATGAGGTGCGGCCGGATGTGCAGGTGCTGGCCAAGCTCGGCGAGGATGGCTTCGGTCAATGCCAGGGTGCGCGAAGGGCGGGAAGTACCACCGGAGAGGGCAACGACGTTCAAGGGGGTGCTCATGGCGAGTCTCCTGTTCGGGTGAGCGGGGGACTTTGCTTGAGCAATCGTCGTGCCGAAGTTTCGATTCCTTTTGAATCAACGGGTTGCCGCGATTTCTGCGACAACGGCCGTGTTGCCAGCGCAGCGGGGTGTTGATCGGGTGTTGCGCTGCAAACAGTTGGCCGGTGTTGGCTGCTGTACAGTTCGAAACGTTATAGAGGAAGTTCTAAACGCGTAAAAGAAATAAGAATTCATATTCTTATTCCTTTTTTGGCAGTCCGTGCTTTGTCCCCCCTTACCCTGTCACCCCTCGCACCCCCGATCCTTTAGCGTGGCGCCATTTCCGACTGGCAAAAGCAGGATGCTTACCCATGCGCTTCAGCGAACTGATGGCTGTGCTCTCCACCCGTGCGATCCGACTTCAGCGTGACGATCAGGACCTCGTCGTCCATGGTGACGACGATGCCCTGGATGACGCCCTGTGGGACGCATTGGCCGCACACAAGCCGGCGTTGCTGGAGATGCTCGCCCGGCAGCACGACGACTGGCTGAGCCCGGCGTTCAAGATTACCCCGCAGATGCTGCCGCTGGTGGACCTGGACCAGCAGGCCATCGACCGCATTGTCGCCAGCATTCCCGGCGGCGCTGCCAACGTACAGGACATCTATCCCCTGGCGCCGCTGCAGGAGGGCATGCTCTACCACCACCTGTCCGCCGATGCGGGCGACCCCTATCTCTTGCAGGCACAACTGCGCTTTGCCGACCAGGCACACCTGGATGCCTTCGCCGATGCGCTGGACTGGGTGATCCAGCGCCACGACATCCTGCGCACCTCGATGTACTGGGAACGCCTGGACGAGCCGGTGCAAGTGGTCTGGCGCGAAGCACCGCTGGCGCGCGAAGCGCTGCAACTGCCTGGCCAGGACGAGCCGTTGGCGCAATTGCGCAGATTGCACGACACCCGCCACTATCGCCTCGACCTGCGCCAGGCACCGCTGCTGCGCCTGGTGCATGCCCGGGGCACGGGCGAGGAGGTCGTCGCCCTGTTACTGTTCCACCACACGGTGATGGACCACACCGCACTCGACATCGTGCGCCGCGAGATCGGCGCCTGGCTGGCTGGCAATGCCGAGCAGGTTGGGCCGGCGGTGCCGTTTCGCAACCTCCTTGCGCAGGCGCGCCAGGCGCTGGACGTGCCGGCGCATGAAGCGTTCTTCACCGCGATGCTGGCCGATATCGACGAACCTACCCTGGCCTTCGGCGTGGCCGACGTCGAGGATCAGGCCGTGGAGGAAGCCCGCCTGACCCTCGAGCGCGGGCTGAGCCTGCGCCTGCGCGCCCAGGCACGCCGCTTGGGTGTGAGCCCTGCGGCCATCGCTCACCTGGGCCTGGCCCGGGTCCTGGGCCAGTTGTCCGGGCGCGAGGCGGTGGTGTTCGGCACCGTGCTGCTCGGGCGCATGGAGGTCGGCGAGGGCGGCGAACAGGCGCTGGGCATGTTCATCAACACCTTGCCGCTGCGCATTGACGTTGGCGAGCACAGCGTGCGCCAAGGGCTGCAGGCGACTCACACGCGCCTGACCGGCGTGCTCGGTCATGAACAGGCGCCGCTGGCACTGGCCCAGCGCTGCAGTGCGGTGGCGGCGCCTGCGCCGCTGTTCAACACCGTCCTCAACTATCGCCATAGCGATGCCGCCGACGCTGCCGAAGTTATCGACATCGCCCCTGGTATCCAGGTGCTGGGCGCCGAAGAGCGCACCAACTACCCACTGACGATCAATATCGACGACCTTGGCGAGGACCTGCGCATCACCGCCCTGGTCACTGGCGGGCTAGGCGCCCAGCGTATCGCGGGTTACCTGGCGCGGGCGCTCGAGCAGATCGTCGAGGCTCTGGACAGCGATCCAGACGCGCCGCTGAACGGCATCGATATCCTGCCCGCCGACGAGCGCGAGCAACTGATCCATGGCCAGAACCGCCCCTTGCTCGAGTTCGCCCTGACGCCGTTGCTGCACCAGCGTTTCGAGGCCCACGCCCAGGCGCGTCCGCAGGATACGGCGCTGATCTTCGAGCAGCAGAGCCTGAGCTACGGCGAGCTCAACCAGCGTGCCAACCAGCTCGCTCACCGCCTGATCGCAATGGGCATCGGCCCGGATGACCGCGTGGCAATCTGCGTCGAGCGTGGCCTGGGCATGCTGGTCGGCCTGTTGGGCGTGCTCAAGGCCGGTGCGGGCTATGTGCCGATCGACCCGGCCTATCCTGCCGAGCGTATTGCCTTCACCTTGAGCGACAGTGCCCCGCGGGCCATCCTCACCCAGGCGGACAGCCTGGCGCTGTTGGGTGAGGTGGCGGCGCCGGTGATCGACCTGGACGACCCGTCGCTGCAGCTACAGCCCACCGGCAATCCGATGCTCGCTGGGCTGCTGCCTTCGCACCTGGCCTATGTGATCTACACCTCCGGCTCCACCGGCCTGCCCAAGGGCGTGATGGTCGAGCATGGCAATGTCTCGCGCCTGTTCTCGGCGACCCACGACTGGTTCGCCTTCAACCGCCAGGACACCTGGGCGCTGTTCCACTCCTTCGCCTTCGATTTCTCGGTCTGGGAAATCTGGGGAGCGCTGGCCTTCGGTGGCCAGTTGCTGATCGTGCCGCAACGCATCAGTCGCTCGCCGGACGAGTGCTACGCCTTGCTTTGCCGCACCGGCGTCAGCGTCCTCAACCAGACTCCCAGCGCCTTCCGCCAACTGATCGCGGCGCAGGAACGCAGCGAACTGCAGCATTCCCTGCGCCAGGTGATCTTCGGCGGTGAGGCGTTGGAGCCCGGGCTGCTCAAGCCCTGGTATGCACGCATCGGCAATGCCGGCACGCGCCTGGTGAACATGTACGGCATTACCGAAACTACCGTGCACGTCACCTACCGCCCGCTGCAGGCGGCCGATGCGCAACTGGTGGGGGTAAGCCCCATCGGTTCACGTATTCCCGACTTGCAACTGTATGTGCTGGACGCCTGCCGTCAGCCTGTGCCGACCGGTGTCACCGGCGAGCTGTACGTGGGGGGTGCCGGTGTCGCCCGCGGCTATCTGAATCGTGAGGCGCTCAGTGCCGAGCGCTTTATCGCCGACCCGTTCAACCCTGGCGGGCGTCTGTACAAGACCGGCGACCTGGCGCGCTGGGCCGCCGATGGCAGCCTGGATTACCTGGGCCGCAACGACGACCAGGTGAAGATCCGCGGTTTTCGCATCGAGCTGGGGGAGATCGAGGCACGCCTGGCGGCGTGTGAAGGTGTGCGCGAGGCCGTGGTTATGGCGCGCCGCGACAGCGCCGGCGAGCAGCGCCTAGTCGCCTACTGGCTGGCCGCGGCAGGCGCCGAGCCCGATGCGGCGGCACTGCGTGACAGCCTGCTGAGCCACTTGGCCGAGTACATGGTACCGGCGGCCTTCGTGCGCCTGGAGAGCTTCCCGCTGACCGCCAATGGCAAGCTCGACCGCAACGCCTTGCCCGAGCCCGATGGCGAGGCCTTTGCCCGTCGCGCCTTCGAAGCGCCGCACGGCGAGGTGGAGCAACGCATCGCGGCCATCTGGCAACAGTTGCTGGGCCTTGAGCAGGTCGGTCGGCACGACAACTTCTTCGAGCTGGGCGGCCACTCGCTGCTGGCGGTCAAGCTGGTGGAGCGCATGCGCCAGCAGGAACTGGCGGCCGATGTGCGCGTGCTGTTCGGCCAACCGACCTTGTCGGCACTGGCGGCTGCGGTGAGCGCCGATCTACCGGCGCAGGTGCCGATCAATCGCATTCCGGCGAACTGCCGGCGCATCGAACCGCAGATGCTGCCACTGGCCAACCTCAGCCAGGATGAGATCGACGCATTGACCGCCGGTATCCCGGGCGGTCCTGCCAATGTCCAGGACATCTACGGCCTGGCACCACTGCAGCAGGGCATCCTCTACCACCACCTGGCCAGTTCCGGGGCCGACCCTTACGTGCTGCGGGCACGCTTCGCCTTTGCCGGTGAAGTGGAGCTGCAAGGCTTCGTCAAGGCGCTGGATGCGGTGATCGCCCGCCACGATATCCTGCGCACCAGCCTGCACTGGGAGGGGCTGCAGGAAGCGGTGCAGGTGGTGCATCGCCACGCGCAGCTGCGCGTGACAGAGCACGCCGACCTGCAGCGCCTGGACCTCACGTGCGCGCCGTTGCTGCAACTGGTGCGCCATGCCCAGGGTGAGCGCCTGGAGGCGACCTTGTTGCTGCACCATATCCTGCTCGACCATACCGCCGTCGAACGGCTGGTGGCCGAGGTGGGTGCTGCACTGCAGGGCCAGCCAGTGCACATCGACAGCGTGCCGTACCGCAACTATGTGGCGCGTGCGCGACTGGATGCCGATCCTGCGGCCGATGAAGCGATGTTCCGCGAGATGCTGGCAGATATCGACGAGCCGACCGAGGTCTTCGGCCTGCGCGATGTGCAGGGCAATGGCGTGGAGGTGATCGACAGCCACCAGGCGCTGGACGCCACACTGGCCGGGCGCCTGCGCGTGCAGGCCCGCGCGCTGGGAGTGAGCGTCGCCAGCCTGGTGCACCAGGCCTGGGGGCAGGTATTGGCGCAACTGAGCGGGCGCAGCGAGGTGGTGTTCGGTACTGTGCTGCTGGGACGCCTGCAGGGCGGCGCCGGGGCAGATCGGGCGCTGGGCATGTTCATCAACACCTTGCCGCTGCGGGTCAGTGTCGATGCCGTTGGCGCCGCCGAGGGTGTGCGTCGTACCCATCAGCGCCTGGCACGCCTGCTCGGTCACGAGCAGGCATCGCTGGCGCAGGCCCAGCGTTGCAGCGGTGTGCCGGGGTCCCAGGCGCTGTTCACCAGTTTGCTCAACTTCCGCCACAGCAGCGCCAAAGGCGCAGGGGACGGCCTGGGTTGGTCGGGCATCGAGCTGTTGGCCTCGCGTGAGCGCAGCAACTATCCGCTGGTGGTCAACGTCGACGATCTGGGGCAGGGGCTGGAACTGACCGTGCAGGCTGTGCCGCAGGTCGATGGCACTCAGGTCTGCGCCTTGCTCGGCAGCGCCCTGGCGAACTTGGCCGATGCCCTGGAGACTGTTCCGGAAACACCCCTGCATGCGGTGTCCTGCCTGTCGCCCGAGGCGCGCGAGCAGGTGCTGTACGGATTCAACGCCACCAGCCGCGCCTACCCACGCGAACACGCGGTGCAGAGCTTGTTCGAGGCGCGCGCCGCCCAGACCCCGGACGCGGTTGCCGTGGTGCACGGTCAGCGCCAGTGGCGTTACGGCGAGCTCGATCAGCACGCCAACCGGCTGGCTCGTCACCTGCTGGAACTGGGCGTGCGCCCGGGGCACCGTGTGGCGCTGCTGCTGCCGCGCTCCTTCGACCTGCTGGCCAGCCAGTTGGCCGTGATCAAGTGCGGCGCGGTCTATGTGCCACTGGATGCCAATGCGCCCGCCGAGCGTCAGGCGTTCATGCTCGAAGACAGCCGCGCCACGCTGTTGCTGACCCAGGCCGATCAACCGCAGGTCGGCGCAACGCGCCGGGTAGAGCTGGATACGCTGGAGCTCGCAGCCTATCCCGCCCATGGCCTGGACGTTGTCGTGGATGCGCGGGCTGCGGCCTACATCATGTACACCTCCGGCTCTACCGGCCTGCCCAAGGGTGTGCTGGTGGCCCATCGCTCGATCGTGCGGCTGGTCATCAACAACGGCTTCGCCGACCTGCAAGGCGATGACCGCATAGCCTTTGCTTCCAACCCGGCATTCGACGCCAGCACCCTGGAGGTCTGGGCGCCGCTGCTCAACGGCGGGCGCGTGGTGGTGATCGATCAGCATCAGGTGCTGTCGCACGAGGCCCTGGGCCAGGCATTGCTGGAGCATCAAGTCACGGTGCTGTGGCTGACCGCCGGGTTGTTCCACCAGTACGCCGCGCACCTGCTGCCGGTGTTCCGGTCGCTGCGGTACCTGATGGTCGGCGGTGATGTGCTCGACCCCCAGGTGATTGCCCGTGTACTGCGCGAAGGCGCTCCGGCGCACCTGCTCAATGGGTATGGCCCGACCGAAGCCACGACCTTCAGTACCACCCATGAAATCCTCGCAGTGGGCGAGGGGGGGATCCCGATTGGCCGGCCGATCGGCAACAGCCTTTGCTATGTGCTCGATGCCCGGCGCCAGCCAGTGCCGATCGGTGCCGTCGGTGAGCTGTATATCGGCGGAGATGGGGTTGCCCTGGGTTACCTGAATCAGCCGGCGTTGACCGCCGAGCGCTTCTTCGAAGACCCATTCAGCGAGACGCCAGGCGCGCGCCTGTACCGCAGCGGCGACCTGGTCAGTTGGCAGGCTGATGGCACCTTGCGTTACCTGGGCCGTAACGACCAACAGGTCAAGCTGCGCGGCTTCCGTATCGAGCTGGGTGAGATCGAAGCGCGTCTCGCAGCGTGCGCCGGGGTACAGGAAGCCGTGGTACTGGTGCGTGAAGAAGCCCCGGGCGACAAGCGCCTGGTGGCCTGGTTCAGCACTGAAGGCCGCGTCCCGCCGATCACCGTGCTGCATGCGCAGTTGCAAGGCCAGTTGCCCGACTACATGCTGCCGTCGGCCTATGTCCATGTTGGCCAGTGGCCGTTGACCGCCAACGGCAAGCTGGATCGCCAGGCGTTGCCGCAACCGGGCCAGGCCGCGGTGGTGAGTCGTGCCTTCGCCGCGCCGGAGGGCGAGGTGGAGATCGCGCTGGCGGCGATCTGGGCCGATGTGCTCAAGGTCGAGCGTGTTGGCCGGCACGATCACTTCTTCGAGCTGGGTGGCCATTCGCTACTGGCTGTCAGCCTGATCGAGCGCATGCGCAAGGTCGGCCTGGCCGCCGATGTGCGCGTGCTGTTCGCCCAGCCGACCCTCGCCGCACTGGCCGCTGCGGTGGGCAGCGGGCGCGAGGTGCGGGTGCCGGATAACCGCGTACCGGCCGACGCCTCGCAGATCACCCCCGAGATGCTCAGCTTGGTCGAGCTGGACCAGGCCACCATCGAGCGCATCGTCGCCACGGTACCGGGCGGGGCTGCCAATGTGCAGGAAATCTACCCCCTTGCCCCGTTGCAGGAAGGCATTCTCTACCACCACCTGAGTGCCGGCCAGGGCGATCCCTACCTGCTGCAGTCACGCCTGGCCTTCGACACCCTCGAGCGCCTGCAGACCTGGGCTGATGCCTTGCAGCAGGTCATTGACCGGCACGACATCCTGCGCACCTCGCTGATCTGGGAAGGCCTGGCGCAGCCGGTGCAGCTGGTGTGGCGCCAGGCGAAGCTGGCCGTGGTGCCGGTCGAGCTGGAGGGCGAAGGCGAGGTCATCGACCAATTGCAGGCGCGCTTCGACGCCCGTCAGCATCGGATCGACCTGTCCCAGGCACCGTTGATGCGCCTGGTCTACAGCCAGGACCTGCGCAACGGTCAGGTCGTGGCAATCCTGTTGTTCCACCATCTGGCCCTCGACCACACTGCGATGGACGTGGTTGGCGCCGAAATGCACACCCTGCTGTTCGGCGATGTAGCCAAGCTGAATGCGCCGGTGCCCTACCGCAACTACGTGGCCCAGGCGCGCCTGGGCAGCGATGCGGCGGGCGCCGAGGCGTTCTTCCGCGACATGCTCGGTGATATCGACGAGCCGACCCTGCCATTTGCCCAGCAGGATGTGCAGGGCGAAGGGCACGGCATCGCCGAGGCGCACCAGGCCCTCGATGGCGCGCTCGCCCGACGCCTGCGCGACCAGGCGCGTACCCTGGGCGTGAGCGCCGCGAGCCTGATGCACCTGGCCTGGGCGCGCCTGCTCGGCGTGCTGGCCAATCGCAGTGAGGTGGTGTTCGGCACAGTGCTGATGGGCCGCCTGCAAGGCGGCGAGGGTGCCGACCGGGCACTGGGCGTGTTCATCAACACCTTGCCGCTGCGGGTCGACACCCAGGTGGCGGTGGCCGAAGCGGTGCGTGCCACCCATGCCCGTTTGTCTGCATTGCTGGGCCATGAGCATGCGTCGTTGGCCATGGCCCAGCGTTGCAGTGGCGTACCGGCCGGACAACCGCTGTTCAGCGCCTTGCTCAACTACCGCCACAGCGCTGCCGATGCCCCACGCGATGGCGAGGGTATCTGGCAGGGCGTGCGCCTTCTGGGTGGCGAGGAGCGCAGCAACTATCCGCTGACCTTGAGCGTCGATGACCTGGGTGAGGGGTTCAGCCTGAGCGTGCTGGCCGTCGCGGACATCGGCGCCGAGCGTGTCGCGCAGTGGATGGCCAACAGCATCGCGCAACTGGTCGAGGCGCTGGAGCAGGCGCCGAGTACACGGCTGGATGACCTGTCGGTGCTGGGCGCCGATGAACGTCGCCGCCTGCTGGTCGATTTCAACCCTCCTGCCCGTGATTATCCGCAGGGCCAGACCGTGCATGCGCTGGTCGAGGCCTGCGCGGCTCGATCACCCCAGGCTCAAGCGGCGGTGCAAGGCGAAGAAGGGCTCAGCTATGGCGAGCTCAATCGTGCCGCCAACCGCCTGGCCCACCACCTGATCGCCCTGGGCGTTCGGCCTGGCGCCCGGGTTGCCTTGTGCCTGCCGCGCACGCCGCAGCGCCTGGTGGCACTGCTGGCGGTGCTCAAGGCCGGCGGCGCCTATGTGCCCGTCGACCCTGGTTACCCTGCCGAGCGTATTGCCTATCTGCTCGAGGACAGCGCCCCGGCACTGGTGCTCGCCGACACGCACCAGCACGGCTTGCCGCCACACGTCGCACGCCTGGACCTGGACCAGGGCGACTGGCAGTCCGCTGCCGAGCATGACCCGCAGGTGCCGGGCCTTGCCGCGGATGCGCTTGCCTATGTGGTCTATACCTCCGGATCTACGGGCCAGCCCAAGGGCGTGATGGTCGAGCACCGTACCCTGGCCAACCTGGTGCACTGGCACTGCGAGGCCTTTGCCCTGCGCGCCGGTAGCCACACCTCCAGCGTGGCCGGCTTCGGTTTCGACGCCATGGCCTGGGAAGTCTGGCCGGCCTTGTGCGCCGGCGCCGTGGTGCACCTGCCGCCCGTAACACTTGCCAACGAACAGGTCGATGCCTTGCTCGACTGGTGGTTGCAGCAACCGCTGCAGGTCAGCTTCCTGCCAACCCCGGTAGCCGAGCAGGCCCTGCGCCGCGAGCGTCAGCACGCCAGCCTGCGGACGCTGCTGATCGGCGGTGACCGTCTGCGCCAGTTCGAGCGTGATCCAGGCTTTGCCGTGATCAATAACTACGGCCCGACCGAAACGACCGTGGTCGCCACCTCGGGGCAGGTGCAGGTCGGTCGCGCACTGCACATCGGCAGCGCCATCGCCAATACCCAGGTCTATGTGCTCGACGAACGTCGTCAGCCGGTGCCGGTCGGCGCGGCGGGCGAGCTGTACATCGGAGGCGACGGGGTTGCCCGCGGCTACCTGAACCGGCCCGAACTGACCGAGCAACGTTTCGTCGCCGATCCGTTCAGCTCAAGGGCTGGAGCGCGGATGTACCGCAGTGGCGACCTGGTGCGCTGGAACGCCGATGGCACCCTCGACTACCTCGGGCGTAACGACGACCAGGTAAAGATACGTGGTGTGCGCGTAGAACTTGGCGAGATCGAAGCGGCCGTGGCCGCCCAGCCTGGCGTACGTGACGCCGTGGTACTGGTGCGCGGCGAGCGGCTGCTGGCCTGGTACACCGCGAACGCGCCGGTCGATGGCCTGCGCCAGGCCTTGCAGGCCAGCCTGCCGAGCCACCTGGTGCCGTTGGCGTTCATCCGCTTGGAGGCCTTGCCGCTGACCAGTCATGGCAAGCTCGACCGCAGGGCGCTGCCAGACCCGGATCCAGCCGATCTGCCGGTGGCGGCCTATGCAGCCCCGCAGGGCGAGACCGAGCAGGTCATGGCGCAGGTCTGGGCCGAGCTGCTGGGCCTGGAGCGGGTAGGGCGGCATGACAACTTCTTTGAACTGGGTGGGCATTCGCTGCTCGCGGTCAGCCTGATCGAGCGCCTGCGCCAGCAGGGCCTGGAGGCCGATGTGCGCTTGCTGTTCAGCCAACCGAGCGTGGCGGCGCTGGCCGCAGCGCTTGGCCAGGTCTGTCAGGTACAGGTGCCGGTCAATCGCATTGCACCCGGCTGTACCCGTATCACACCCGACCTGCTCAGCCTGATCGAACTGGACCAGGCCGCCATCGACCGTGTGGTGGCAAGCGTACCCGGCGGCGCGGCCAATGTGCAGGACATCTACCCCCTCGCGCCGCTACAGGAAGGCATTCTCTACCATCACCTGAGCGCCGCCGGAGCCGACCCGTACCTGCTGCAATCGCAGCTGGTATTCGACAGCCCGGCGCGACTGCAGGCGTTTGCCGGCGCACTGGAAAGCGTCATCGCCCGTCACGATATCCTGCGCACCGCAGTGCTGTGGGAAGGACTGGCGCAGCCGTTGCAGGTGGTCTGGCGCCATGCCCAACTGCCGGTGATCGACATCGCCAACGAGCCTGCGCAGCGTTTCGACACCCTGGCGCTGAACCAGGCGCCGCTGGTGCGCCTGCTCTATCGCCGTGCAGGGGAGCGCATCGAGGCGACCTTGCAGTTCCATCACCTGGTGCTCGACCACACGGCGCTTGAGGTGGTGCGCGCAGAGATGCTCGGTTACCTCCGCGGGCTACCCGCGCCGAGCGAGCCCGCCGTGCCGTACCGCAACTACGTGGCCCAGGCGCGCCTCGGTATCAGCGAGGCCGAGCACGAGGCGTTCTTCCGCGAACAACTGGCCGATATCGACGAGCCAACCCTGCCGTTCGGCCTGCGTGACACACAGGGTGACGTGCGCCGTATCGAGCAGGCCCAGGTGCATCTGGACCCTGACCTGAACCAGCGCCTGCGCAGCCAGGCACGCCAGCTCGGCGTGAGCACTGCCAGCCTGCTGCACCTGGCGTGGGCACGTCTGTTGGGCAGTGCCAGTGGTCGCGACAACGTGGTGTTCGGCACGGTACTGCTGGGACGCATGCAAGGTGGTGCAGGCAGCGGGCACGGTCTGGGCATGTTCATCAACACCTTGCCACTGCGCGTTGACCTGGCGGGGCTCGGCGTACGTGAAGGCGTGCGTGCCACCCACGCACGGCTGAGCGCGCTGCTGATCCACGAGCATGCCTCGCTGGCCCTGGCCCAGCGTTGCAGTGGCGTGGTCGCACCAGTGCCGCTGTTCAGCGCCATGCTCAACTACCGGCACAGCGCCAGCGCTGCCGAGACCGAAATCCAGCGTCAGGCCTGGCAGGGTATAGAGACACTGGCCAGCGAAGAACGCACCAACTACCCCTTGAGCCTGAACGTGGATGACCTGGGCGATGGCCTGCGCCTGACCGTGCAGGTACTGCCTGCGGTAGGGGCCGAGCGGGTCTGCGGGCAGCTGCAGCAGGTGCTGACGGGCCTGGTGGATGCCCTTGAGCGTCAGCCCGACCTGGCGCTGAACCAACTGCCGGTGCTGGAACACGAAGAGCGCCAGCGCCTGCTGGTTGGCTTCAACGACACCGCCGTAGGCTACGACCTGGAGCAGACGGTGCACGGGATGATCGAGGCCCAGGTCGAGCGCACGCCTGAGCGCATCGCTCTGATCGCCGAGCAACGCCAACTGAGCTACCGCACGTTGAACGCCGAGGCCAACCGTCTGGCCCATCACCTGATTGCACTCGGGGTGCAGCCGGACGACCGTGTGGCGATCTGCGTCGAGCGCAGCCCGGCGATGGTCATCGGCTTGCTGGCGATCCTCAAGGCCGGCGGCGCCTATGTGCCGGTTGACCCGGATTACCCGGCCGATCGTATCCGCCATATGCTCACCGACAGCGCGCCAGTTGCGGTGTTGGGGCATGCGGCGACTCGCGAGATGCTGGCGGCGTTCGAGGTGCCGCAAGTCGATCTGGATGTACCGGTGTGGCAAGCCCTTTCCAGCGACAACCCCCAGGTTGTGGGCCTTACGCCGCAACACCTGGCCTACGTGATCTACACCTCCGGCTCCACCGGCCTGCCGAAAGGCGTGATGAACGAGCACGCCGGGGTGGTCAACCGCCTGCTCTGGACCCAGGACGCCTATGGCCTGGGCGCTGATGACGTAGTGCTACAGAAAACCCCGTTCAGCTTCGACGTGTCGGTGTGGGAGTTCTTCTGGCCGCTGCAGACCGGCGCACAACTGGTGATGGCGTGCCCGGGCGGCCATCGCGATCCGCAGTACCTGGCTGATGTCATCGCCGAGCGTGGCATCACGACCCTGCACTTCGTGCCGTCGATGCTCGATGTCTTCCTCGCCCACGGCGACTTGCAGGCCGCACGCCTCAAGCGCGTGCTGTGCAGTGGTGAAGCGTTGCCCGGCAGCCTGGTGCGGCGCTTCAAGGCGCAGTTGCCCAGCGTCGAGCTGCACAACTTGTATGGCCCGACCGAAGCGGCAGTGGACGTCAGTGCCTGGCATTGCGCCGAGCCACTGGAACAGACCCCGGACAACACCCCGATCGGCAAACCGATCGCCAACACCACGTTGTACGTGCTCGACGCCCAAGGCCAGCCGGTGCCACAGGGCGTTGCCGGTGAGCTATATATCGGAGGCGTACAGGTTGCCCGCGGTTATCTGAACCGCGAGCAACTGAGTGCCGAGCGCTTCCTCGAAGACCCGTTCAGCACCCGTCCTGGCGCACGCCTGTATCGCACCGGGGACCTGGCCCGGCACCTGGCCGATGGCACCCTGGAGTACCTGGGGCGTAACGACGACCAAGTCAAGATCCGCGGCCTGCGCATCGAACTGGGCGAGATCCAGGCCTGCCTGACCCGCATTGCGGGGATCAAGGAGGCGGTGGTGCTGGCGGTGGATCAGCGCCTGGTCGCCTATTACACCGGTGCCGTGCAGCCCGTCGAGGGCATGCGCCAGCAGCTGTCGGCGCAACTGCCGGAATTCATGGTTCCGGCGCTGTTCATGCACCTGGACGCCTTGCCGCTGAGCCCCAACGGCAAGCTCGACCGCAAGGCGCTGCCGGCCGCCGCCGTGGCCGATGCGCGTCCCTACGAGGCGCCAGAGGGCGATACCGAGCAGCTGCTGGCCACGCTCTGGAGTGAGCTGCTGGGTGTGGAGCGAGTAGGGCGGCACGACAACTTCTTCGAACTGGGTGGCCACTCGCTGCTGGCGGTGACCCTGACCGCCCGCCTGCGCCAGGAGGGCCTGGAGGCCGATGTGCGCGCGCTGTTCGAACAACCGACCTTGGCAGGCTATGCCGCCATCACAGACAGAATGGAGATCGTCCTGTGAGCATCAACGACCTACTGGCGACATTGTCAGCCAACGATATCCAGCTGGCGCTCAAGGATGGCCAGCTGGTGGTCCAGGGCAACCGCCAGGCGCTGACCGATGCGAGCCTGGTGGCGCGCCTGCGTGAACACAAACCGGCGCTGATCGCGCTGCTCGAGCGCGGTGAGTACGTGGCCAGGGCCGGCAATGTCGGCGCTCCGGCCAACGCCATCCCGGCCGACTGCACGCGGATCACCCCGGCACTGCTCAACCTGGTCGAGCTCGACCAGGCGGCCATCGATGCGCTGGTCGGGCAGATTCCCGGCGGCCATGCCAACGTGCAGGACATCTACCCGCTGGCGCCCTTGCAGCAGGGCATTCTCTATCATCACGCCAGCGCAGAGGGCAGCGATCCTTACGTGATGCAGTCGCGCTTCGCCTTTGCCAGCCAGGCCCATCTGCAGGCGTTCGTCGAGGCGCTGCAGGCGGTGATCGACCGCCACGATATCCTGCGCACCTCGGTGCACTGGCAGGGGCTCGAGGCGCCGCTGCAGGTGGTCTGGCGCGAGGCCCGGCTGCAGGTGTCCCGCGGCCTGCCCCTGGACGAGCGTATCGACCTCGGCCAGGCACCGCTGATCCGCCTGCACTGCGAGCCTGCGGCCAGCGATGGTCGTGTGCAGGCCACGCTGCAGTTCCACCATATCGCCATGGACCACAGCGCCCTCGAGGTGGTGCGTCACGAAATGCAGGCCGTGTTACGCGGCGATGGCCACCTGTTGGGCGCGGCAGTACCGTTTCGCAATTACGTCGGCCAGGCCCTGCTCGGCGTCAGCCAGGCGCAGCACGAGGCGTTTTTCCGCGAGCAACTGGGGGATATCGTCGAGCCGACGCTGGCCTACGGCCTGCAGGACGTGCAGGGTGACGGCAGCGCGCCGCACGAAGAAAGCCTGAGCCTGGCGCCGGCCCTGTGCGACGGCCTGCGCAGCCAGGCACGGGCGCTGGGCGTGAGCCTGGCAAGCCTGTTCCACCTGGCCTGGGCGCGGGTGCTGGGTGGCCTGACCGGGCGCGAGCAGGTGGTGTTCGGCACGGTTTTGATGGGCCGCCTGATGGGCGCGGAGGCCAACGACCGTGCACTGGGCATTTTCATCAATACCTTGCCACTGCGGGTGGACCTGGCTGGCCTGGACCTGATCACGGCGGTCAAGGCCACTCACCAGCGCCTGACCACCCTGATGCGCCACGAGCACGCGCCGCTGGCCCTGGCCCAGCGTTGCAGCGGCGTAGCCGCGCCGACGCCATTGTTCAACGCCTTGCTCAACTACCGGCACAGTGCGCCGGTTACCGATGGCCAGGCCCGTGCGGCGTGGGAGGGCATCGACGTACTGACCAGCGAAGAGCGCACCAACTATCCGCTGACCCTGAGTGTCGACGACCTGGGCGATGCCCTGCGCCTGACCTTGCTGGCAACGGCCGAAGTGCCGAAGCAGCGGGTTTGCGCCTATCTCGAGAAAACCCTCGAAAGCCTGGTACAGGCCCTGGCACAGAACCCAGGGCTGAATGTCGATCGGCTGGACATGCTGCCCGCTGTCGAGCGCGAGCGAGTACTCGAGACCTTCAACGACCGCCCGGGTGAAACCGAAACCGTGCTCACGGTGCACCAGCGCATCCAGCTCCAGGCCCGCCAGCAGCCCGATGCCGTGGCCGCCACCTGCGCAGGCATCGCGCTGAGCTACGGTGAGCTGGAACTGCGTGCCAATGCACTGGCTCAACGCCTGGTCATGCTCGGTGTGCAGCCTGAAGACCGCGTGGCGATACTGGCCCGGCGAGGTCTGGACACCCTGGTCGGCCTGGTGGCGATCCTCAAGGCCGGCGCGGGTTACGTGCCGATCGACCCCGCGCATCCCGACGAACGCATCGCCTATCTGCTCGATGACAGCGCCCCGAGCGTGGTGCTGACCCAGCACGATCTGCGCGCGCGCCTGGGCCAATGCCCGGCACCGGTGGTCGAACTCGATCGGGCGGACTGGCCGTCGAGCGAGCACGCCCCGCAGGTCGATGGCCTGGCTGTCGACAACCTGGCCTACGTGATCTACACCTCCGGTTCCACCGGCCTGCCCAAGGGCGTGATGGTCGAACATCGGACCCTCAACAACCTGATCGACTGGCATTGCCGCGCCTTCGACCTGTGCCAGGGGCGTCACACCTCGAGCCTGGCCGGCTTCGGCTTCGATGCCATGGCCTGGGAAGTCTGGCCGGCCCTGTGCGCCGGGGCGACCCTGCATATCGCGCCGCCAAGCGAACAGGGCGAGGACATCGACGCTTTGCTCGCCTGGTGGCGCGGCTGCCCGCTGGATGTCAGTTTCCTGCCGACGCCGGTGGCCGAATACGCCTTCAGCCACCAGATCGATCACCCGACCCTGCGCACCCTGCTGATCGGTGGTGACCGCCTGCGGCAGTTCACCCGTCACCCCGGATTTGCCGTGATCAACAATTACGGGCCCACCGAAGCCACGGTGGTCGCAAGCTCCGGGGCGATGGTGCCTGGCGGCGTGCTGCACATCGGCGCACCGGTCGATAACGCCCGGCTCTACGTGCTTGATGCGCACCACCAGCCGGTGGCGCAGGGGGTGGCCGGCGAGCTGTACATTGGTGGCGCCGGGGTTGCCCGTGGTTACCTGAACCGTGCACAGATGACGGCCGAGCGTTTTCTCGATGACCCGTTCAGCCCTCAGCCGGGCGCCCGCATGTACCGTACTGGCGACCTGGTGCGCTGGCTGGATGACGGCACCCTCGACTACCTCGGGCGCAACGACGACCAGGTGAAGATCCGTGGCGTGCGCATCGAGCTGGGTGAGATCGAAAGCCGCCTGGCAGCCCTGCCAGGCATCAACGAAGCCGTGGTGCTGGCCCGTGAGGACCAGCCGGGGCAGCCGCGGCTGGTGGCCTACTTCACTGGCCAGGACAGCGTCGAGGTGGCCGCGCCTGCACAACTGCGTACACAGCTGCAGGCGCACTTGCCCGATTACATGGTGCCGGTGGCCTTCGTGCGGCTCGAGTCGCTGCCGCTGACGGCCAACGGCAAGCTCGATCGCCGGGCGCTGCCGGCACCCACCCGCGCCGACCTGTTCGAGCGTCGCTTCGAGGCGCCCCAGGGCGAGCTGGAGCAGACCCTGGCGCAGATCTGGCAGGGGTTGCTGCAGGTCGAGCGGGTCGGGCGGCATGATCACTTCTTCGAGCTGGGCGGTCACTCGTTGCTGGCCATGCGTCTGGTTGCCCAGGTTCGTCAGCGACTCGGCGTGGAGCTGACGCTGGGGACGCTGTTCGCCCAGGCCGAACTGGCGGCGATGGCCGAGGTGGTGGCGGGGGCTGCGCGCAGTGAGCTGCCGCCGGTGCTCGCGGTGGCACGCGAGCAGGCGCTGCCGTTGTCGTTCGCCCAGCAGCGCCTGTGGTTCCTGGCACAGATGAACGGAGCCAGCCAGGCCTACAACATTCCCCTGGCGCTGGAGCTGTGCGGCGAGCTGGATGCCGACGCCTTGGTACAGGCCCTGGTGGCACTGGTCGAGCGTCACGAGGCGCTGCGCAGCGAGTTCTTCGAGGTCGATGGCGAGCCGCGGGTGCGGTTGTCGGCGCAGCGCCTGGTGGTGCAGCGCGAGCAGGTGCTGGGGGCCGATGAGCAGCGCCTGCGTGCGCTGGTGCGTGAAGAAGCTGCGCGGCCGTTCGCGCTTGGCGAGGCATTGCCGCTTCGCGCTCGCCTGCTGCAGGTGGCGCCACAGCATCATGTACTGCTGCTGACACTGCACCATATCGTCGCCGATGGCTGGTCGATGGGCGTGCTGACCCGTGAGCTGAGCGCGCTGTACCAGGCCTTGCGTGAAGGCCGCGAGGCGCGGCTTGCGCCGTTGCCGATCCAGTATGGCGATTACGCGATGTGGCAGCACCGTTGGCTGCAGGGCGAGGCGCTGCAGCGCCAAGGCGAGTTCTGGCGCAACAACCTGGCCGGTGCACCTGCGCTGCTGAGCCTGCCGACCGACCGACCGCGTCCGGTGCGCCAGGATTACGCAGGCGACAGCGTGCGTATACGCCTCGACGCCCGACTGGCAGACGATCTCAAGGCCCTGTGCAAGCGCCACCAGGTCACGCCGTTCATGCTGTTCATGGGCGCCTGGTCGGTGCTGCTGGCTCGTTTGTCGGGGCAGGGCGAGGTGGTGATCGGTACGCCGGTGGCCGGACGTCGGCAGGCTGAGGTCGAAGGGGTGATCGGGCTGTTCGTGAACTCCCTGGCCATCCGCCTGGACCTGGCAGATGCGCCGGATGTCGGCACCTTGCTGGCGCGGGTCAAGGCCCAGGTACTGGCCGCACAGGAGCATCAGGACCTGCCGTTCGAGCAGGTGGTGGACCTGATCAGGCCATCGCGCAGCCTGGCCCACACGCCGCTGTACCAGGTGTCGCTGGAGTGGGAGGGCGGTCATGATTTCGCCGCCGGGCTGGATGGCCTGAGCCTGCGCAACCTCGGCCAAGGGCAGGGCTTTGCCAAGTTCGACCTGAGCCTGAGCCTGGGCGAGACCGCAGATGGTTTCGGCGGCGCATTGAGCTATGCCACCGCGTTGTTCGACCGGGCCACGGTGGAGCGCTACTGCGGCTATCTGGAGCAACTGCTGTGGGCCATGGCCGGCAGCGACGGCGCGGTGCTGGCAAGCGTTGCCCTGCCGGATGCGCAGGAGCGTCGTCGACTGTTGGTCGACTACAACGACACCGCCGTAGGCTACGACCTGGAGCAGACGGTGCACGGGATGATCGAGGCCCAGGTCGAACGCACGCCCGAACGCATCGCCCTGCGTGCCGAAACCGGACAGTTGACCTACCGCGCACTGAACGCCGAGGCCAACCGTCTGGCCCATTACCTGATTGCACTCGGGGTGCAGCCGGACGATCGCGTGGCGATCTGCGTAGAGCGCAGCGCTTCGATGGTCATCGGCTTGCTGGCGATCCTCAAGGCCGGCGGCGCCTATGTGCCGGTTGACCCGGATTACCCGGCCGATCGTATCCGCCATATGCTCACCGACAGCGCGCCGGTGGCGGTGCTGGGGCATGCGGCGACTCGCGAGATGCTGGCGGCGTTCGATGTGCCGCAAATCGATCTGGATGAGCCTGTGTGGCAAACGCTTTCCAGCGACAACCCCCAGGTGGCGGGCCTTACCCCGCAACACCTGGCCTACGTGATCTACACCTCCGGCTCCACCGGCCTGCCGAAGGGTGTGATGAACGAGCACGCCGGGGTGGTCAATCGCCTGCTCTGGACCCAGGACGCCTATGGCTTGGGCGCTGATGACGTAGTCCTGCAGAAGACCCCGTTCAGCTTCGATGTGTCGGTGTGGGAGTTCTTCTGGCCTTTGCAGACCGGCGCACAACTGGTGATGGCACGCCCAGGCGGGCACCGTGACCCGGGTTACCTGCGCCAGGTGATCGCAGCCGAATCGGTAACGACCCTGCATTTCGTCCCTTCGATGCTCGATGTGTTCCTCGCCTATGGTGATGCCGAGCCTGCAGCGCTACGCCGGGTGCTGTGCAGCGGCGAAGCGTTGCCCGGCAGCCTGGTGCGGCGCTTCAAGGCGCAGTTGCCGAGCGTCGAGCTGCACAACTTGTATGGCCCGACCGAAGCGGCAGTGGACGTCAGTGCCTGGCATTGCGCCGAGCCACTGGAACAGACCCCGGACAACACCCCGATCGGCAAACCGATCGCCAACACTACGCTGTACGTGCTCGACGCCCAGGGCCAGCCAGTGCCGCAGGGCGTTGCCGGCGAGCTCTACATCGGCGGCGTGCAGGTTGCTCGTGGCTATCTGAACCGCGAGCAGCTGAGTGCCGAGCGCTTCATCGAAGATCCGTTCAGCACCCGTCCCGGCGCACGCCTGTACCGCACCGGGGATCTGGCCCGGCACCTGGCCGACGGCACCCTGGAGTACCTGGGGCGCAACGACGACCAGGTGAAGATCCGCGGCCTGCGCATCGAACTGGGCGAGATCCAGGCCTGCCTGACCCGCATAGAAGGCATCAAGGAGGCCGCTGTACTGGCCCTGGACTTGCCGCCCGCCGGCAAGCGCCTGGTGGCGTACTACACCGGAGCTGTGCACACGGCAGACACATTGAAGGGGCAGTTGCAGGCTCAACTACCCGAGTTCATGGTGCCTGCACAGTTCGTGCATCTGCCTGCACTGCCGCTGAGCCCCAACGGCAAGCTGGACCGCAAGGCCCTGCCGATTCCCGCCGTCGAAGCCTTGCAAGGCCAGGCCTACCAGGCCCCCGAAGGTGATAACGAGCGCCTGCTCGCCGAGTTGTGGGGCGAGTTGCTGGGTGTGGAGCGGGTAGGGCGACACGACAACTTCTTCGAATTGGGCGGCCATTCGCTGCTGGCCGTGACACTGGTCGCTCGCCTGCGCGCCCGCGGGTTGGCCTTGGATATCCAGGGGCTGTTCACCGAGCCGAACCTGGCGGCCCTGGCTGCGACGGTCGAGACCCTCGACCAGGTGCAGGTGCCTGCCAACCGCATCACCGCCGACTGCCCGCACATCACGCCTGAGCTGCTGCCGCTGGTGACGCTGACGCAAGAGGCGATCGATCGTATCGTCGGCCAGGTGGCTGGCGGTACCGCCAATGTCCAGGACATCTATCCGCTCGGGCCGCTGCAGGCGGGCATGCTCTATCACCATCTGGCCGGTGAAGGTGAGGCGGCCTACGTGCTGGAGGTGCGTTTCCTGCTCGCCGACCGTGGTCGTTTGCAGGCGCTGCACCGCGCCTTGGATCAAGTGATCGCGCGCAACGATATCCTGCGCAGCGCCTTCCACTGGGACGGCCTGGCTGAGCCTGTGCAGGTGGTCTGGCGCCGTGCTCCGCTGGATGTCGTACAGGAGGGCGATGCCATCGAGCCTCGTCGCTTCGACCTGGCCCGCGCACCGCTGTTGCGCCTGGTACACCGTACCGAGCCGAGCACCGGCCGAATCAGCGCCACGCTGCTGTTCCACCATCTGGTCATGGATCACGTGGCGCTCGAGGTGTTGCGCAGCGAACTGCAAGCCTGCCTGCTAGAGCAGGCTCATGCCCTGCCAGCGGCGGTGCCTTACCGCAACTACATCGCCCAACTGCAGCGTGGGGCGGGCGAGGCAGCCCATGAAGCCTTCTTCCGCGAGCAACTGGCCGACATCGACGAACCGACCCTGCCTTACGGCGGTTATGCAACGCCACACCAGGACGCCTTGGCGCAGCACCATCAGCGCCTCGACCATGCGCTGAACCTGCGGATCCGCGAACAGGCGCGACGCCATAACGTCAGCGCTGCCAGCCTGTTGCACCTGGCCTGGGCACAGGTGCTCGGGCAACTGAGCGGGCGCGACAGCGTGGTATTCGGCACCGTGCTGCTCGGTCGGCTGCAGGGTGGCGAGGGCGCCGAGCGCGCCTTGGGCGTCTACATCAATACCTTGCCACTGCGCCTGGACCTTGCCGGACAGCCCGTGTTGGCAGCCTTGCAGCAAGCCCACCAACGCCTGACCGGCCTGCTGGCCCATGAGCACGCTCGCCTGGCGCTAGCCCAGCGCTGCAGTGGCTTGCCTACGGGTGCCGCGTTGTTCAATGCATTGCTCAACTATCGCCATGGCTCGCTGGCCGGGCAGGGCGAGGCGGCGCGCAAGGCCTGGGAGGGCATCGAGCTGGTCGAGGCGCACGAGCGCAGCAACTACCCGTTGGCGTTGAGCGTCGATGACCTGGGCCTGGCGTTCGAGCTGACCGCGCAAACCGCACAGGGCATCGACGCCCGGCGGATCTGCAGCTACGTGGAGCATGCCCTGCACCTGCTGCTGCAGGCGCTTGAGACCAGCGCCTGCGAAGGGCTCGAGCGCCTGAGCGTGGTGCCGCTGGCCGAGGCCCGGCAGTTGCGCGAGGCCTTCAACGCGACCACGCGCGACTACCCGCGCGACTTGCCAGTGCATCGTCTGTTCGAACAACAGGTCGCACGGCATCCATTGTCCATCGCCGCCCGTGACGGGGCGCATAGCCTGACCTACGGCGAGCTCAACGAGCAGGCCAACCGCCTGGCTCATCACCTGATCGAGCAAGGCGTGGCGCCGGGCGATCATGTGGCGATCCTGCTGCCGCGTTCGTTGGGATTGCTCCAGGCCCAGCTGGCCGTCGCCAAGTGCGGTGCGGCCTACGTGCCGCTGGACATCCATGCGCCGGCCGAGCGACAGGGCTTCATGGTGCAGGACTGCCAGGCCGTAGCGCTGATCTGCGACAGCTCGGCGACCCTGAGCTACCGCGCGCGCCGCATCGATCTCGATCGTCTGGACCTTAACCGTCAGCCCGGTCACAACCCAGGGCTGGCCCAGGGTGGGGATACGGTCGCCTACGTCATGTACACCTCCGGCTCCACCGGCACGCCCAAGGGCGTGCGCGTGCCCCATCGTGGCATCGCTCGCCTGGTGCTCAACGATGGCTACGCCGACTTCAGCGCCCAGGACCGTATCGCTTTCGCCTCCAACCCCGCGTTCGACGCCAGCACCATGGATGTCTGGGGTGCGCTGCTCAATGGCGGCCAGGTGTTGGTGATCGACCATGACACCTTGCTCGACCCTGTGCGTCTGGGCGTGGCCCTGCGTGAAGGGGGCGCGACAGTGCTGTTCGTCACCACGGCGTTGTTCAACCAGTACGTGCAGATGATCCCTGACGTGCTGGCAGGGTTGCGCGTGCTGCTGTGCGGTGGCGAGCGAGCCGATCCGGCAGCGTTCCGCAGCTTGCTGGCGCAGGCACCGGACTTGCGCCTGGTGCACTGCTATGGGCCGACCGAAACCACCACCTATGCCACCGCCGGGCAGGTTCGCCATGTGCCGACCGACGCCGAGCTGGTGCCGATCGGGGGACCGGTCGGCAGTACCCAGGTGCATGTGCTGGACGCGCACCTGCGCCCGCTGCCGCTGGGGGCGGTAGGTGAGTTGTACATCGGTGGCGACGGCGTGGCGCTGGGCTACCTCAATCGCCCGGAACTCACCGCCGAGCGCTTTATCGACGACCCGTTCAGCCCGCAGCCTGGCGCACGCCTGTACCGTACCGGCGATCTGGGCCGCTGGCGCGACGACGGCCAGTTGGAGTGCCTGGGGCGCAACGACGACCAGGTGAAGATCCGCGGTTTCCGTATCGAGCTGGGCGAAGTCGAGCAGCAGCTGGCGCTGTGGCCGGGCATTGGCGAAGTGGTGGTCATGGCGCTGACCCTGACGCAGGGGCCGGCTCGGCTGGTGGCCTGGTTTACCCGCACAGACCCGAACCTCGATGCCGCCGCTGTGCGGGGTTGGCTACAGGGACGGTTGCCACCGTACATGGTGCCGTCGGCCTGCATCGTGCTCGATGCGCTGCCGTTGACCAACAATGGCAAGATCGACCGCAAGGCGCTGCCGCGTCCGGCGATGCAGGACCTTGCCGAGAGCCGTTACGAGGCACCAGCCACCGCGCTGGAACAACAGCTCGCGGCGCTCTGGGCGCAGGTGCTGGAGATCGGGCAGGTGGGGCGGCATGACAGCTTCTTCGCCCTGGGCGGTCATTCGCTATTGGCCATCCGCCTGGTGGGCCTGTTGCGCGAACAGGGGCTGCAGGTATCGCTCGCCGAGCTGTTCCAGCATGCCAGCGTGGCGGCATTGGCCGAGCATCTGCAGGTGGCGACACCGCAGACGGACCTGGTGTGCGTGCGCGCCGAGGGCGACGCACCGGCACTGTTCCTGATCCACGAATTCAGCGGCATGGACTTCTACTTCCCGGTACTGGGCCAGCAACTGGAGGGTGACTTCCCGATCTATGGCGTGCCGGGCCTGGCCCTGGGCGAGGCGCAGCCGGACACCCTCGAGGCCCTGGCCCGCGCGCAACTGGAGCGGATCCGCCGGGTACAGCCTCACGGCCCTTACCGGCTTGCCGGCTGGTCGTTCGGCGGCTTGCTGGCCTATGAAATCGCCGCGCAACTGCTGGGGGCGGACGAGCAGGTCGAGTTCCTGGGCTTGATCGACACGTGGCAGCCACGCCTGGTCGACCAGGGCAAGGCACGCTGGCAGGGTGCGCGCCTGTTGCAACAGCAACTGCTGCTGCACTGCGCCGGACACTGGCAGGGGCTCGGCACCGCAGGCGCGCAGCAACTGGCCAGGGTCAATACCTTGGACGATGGCCAGGCCGACTTCACCACCTTGCTCGCCGCCTGCCGTGAACAGGGCTTGCTGTATGCGGAACTTGTCGCTGCAAGCGATGACGAGCTGAAGCTGTTCTTCGAACGCGAAATTGCCCACGGACATGCCATGGCCCATTACCGTCCCGAACCGCTGGGCATCGCCATCCACTTGCTGCGCGCCGAACAAGGCGTGCAGCGTCACGGTGATCAGCCATTGCTTGGTTGGGAGCGCACGGTGCCCGCCGGTCAGGTGCGGTGCATCGAGGTGCCGGGCGATCACCTGAGCATGATGCAGGCGCCGCACGTGCAGGTGCTGGGCCGCGCGCTCGGCACGGCGCTGCAGGCGGCCCGCGCGGGTATCGGCGAGAAACCGCGGGCGGCGTATCAGCCGCTGGTGGCGATCCAGAGCGGGCAGGGCGGTCATGCGCCGCTGTTCTGCGTGCCGGGGGCCGGCGATAGCGTGACCAGCTTCATCGGCCTGGCCGAGGCCCTGGGCGCTGACTGGCCGGTGTACGGCCTGCAAGCGCGTGGCCTGGATGGCACCGCCACACCGCACAGCAGCATCGACGCCGCGGCGGCCTGCCATGTCCAGGCCATCGAAGCGCTGTACCCGCAGGGGCCGTTGAACCTGGTCGGGCATTCCTTTGGCGGCTGGGTAGCGCATGCCATGGCGGTGCGTTTTCAGGCACAGGGGCGGGAGGTGCGCTCACTGACCTTGATCGACAGCGAGTCACCCGGTGGCAACAGCGTCTGCGGTCGGCCCTACACCGCAGGAGCAGCGTTGGACCGGCTGATCGAATCGTTGCAGCTGGCCAGTGGGCGCTCGCTGGAAATCGACCGCCAGGCCTTTGCCGCACTGGACGATGAGCAGCAACTCGAACGCTTGCACCAGGCCATGGTTCGCGGCGGGCTGATGCCGGCGCGTTCTTCTGTCAGGGCGTTGCACGGGATCGCCCGCACCTTCTCCAGCGCGCTGCGTACGCCGTACCCGGCGCAGGTCGGCTACAGCGGCCCGGCCAGCCTGGTGCTGGTGGCCGATGCGACTCTGGATGCGGCCGGCAACAAGCGCGAACAGGCGGCGATGCTTGTCGGTTGGCAGCGCCTGCTGCCGCAACTGGCGGTGTGGCATGGGCCTGGCAACCACTTCAGCATCCTCAAAGCCCCGGATGTGTTCAGCCTCGCGGCCTGGTGGCACGACGGGCAGGCGCTGCAGCGGGTCACTCATTGATTTGGCGCGAACCTTGTGGGTGCGGGCTGGGCCCGCGATTGCAGCACCGCAGTATCTGGCACCGGCTTGCCCGGTGATTGCGAGGCCAGCCCGCCCCCACAAGGGGCGGTGTGCCACGCAGGCCTTTGGAACGGATGAACGAGCATTTATGGACAAGAGCAGATTTCGCAAGATAAGCCTGGGCTGTGCCCTGGCGCTGGTAGCAGGGATCACGTTGTACGCGGTACAGGCCCCGGCTACGCCGCCACGCTACATCACTGCCACGGTCGAGCGTGGTGACATCGAGAACGCGGTGCTGGCCACCGGCGTGCTCGAGGGTATCCGCCAGGTCGATGTCGGTGCCCAGGTTTCCGGCCAGTTGCGCTCGCTGAAAGTCAAGCTGGGCGACAAGGTGACCAAGGGCCAGTGGCTCGCCGAGATTGATCCACTGGTGCTGCGCAACACGCTGCGCCAGGCCCAGGTCGATGAAGAAAAGCTGCAGGCCGAGCGGCGCTCGACCCTGGCCCGGGTCAACCAGACCCGCCGGGTCTACGAGCGTTACAGTGCGTTGCAGGACGACGAGTCGATCTCGCGCCAGGACTTCGAGAACGCCGAGTCCGAGTACCAGGTGCAGCAGGCGACCCTGCACTCGCTGGACGCGCAGATCAAGAGCGCCCAGGTGCAGATCGACACCGCCAAGGTCAACCTCGATTACACGCGCATCAGTGCACCCATCGACGGCGATGTGGTGGGTATCGTCACCCAGGAAGGGCAAACCGTGATCGCCCAGCAACTGGCGCCGGTGATCCTCAAGCTCGCCGACCTGGATACCATGACGGTCAAGGCGCAGGTCTCCGAAGCCGACGTGATCCATATCAGCCCCGGCCAGCAGGTGTACTTCACCATCCTGGGTGAAGACAAACGCTACTACGCGACCTTGCGCGGCACGGAGCCTGCGCCGCAGAACTACCTGGAGAGCACCGACAAGAGCGGCGCTGCTGCGCCAAAGCAGAACACCGCGGTGTTCTACAACGCCTTGTTCGAGGTGCCCAACCCAGACCACCGCCTGCGCATTTCCATGACCGCTCAGGTACGCATCGTGCTGGCCACCGCCGAGGCGGTGCTCAGTGTGCCGGTGGCGGCGCTCGGGCCGCGCAGTGGCGACGGCAGCTTCCCGGTGCGGGTAGTCGACGCCAAGGGCTTTGCCCAGGTGCGCCAGGTGCAGGCCGGGATCAACAACAATGTCAGGGTCGAGATCAGGCAGGGGCTGGACGAGGGCGACCGGGTAGTGATCGGTGAGCCCATCGGCGATGCGGCGGGGGCATGAGCATGAACATGAACGTCGAACTGGCCTCGCAGCGCACCACCGCCGTCGAAGCCGGCCAGCCGCTGCTGCGCCTGGAGGGCGTGAGCCGCAGTTTCATGGCGGGAGACCGCGAGTTTCTCGCCCTGCGCCATATCGATCTGGAAATCGACGCGGGCGAGTTGGTGGCGATCATTGGCGCGTCGGGCTCGGGCAAATCGACGCTGATGAACATCCTTGGCTGCCTGGACCACGCCAGCGCCGGTTCCTATCAGGTGGGCGGCCAGGAAACCCGCGACATGGACGATGAGGCGCTGGCAGCGCTGCGCCGCGACCATTTCGGCTTCATCTTCCAGCGCTATCACCTGCTGCCGCACCTGGACGCCCTGCGCAATGTCGAGATCCCGGCGGTGTATGCGGGCACGCCCCAGGCCCAGCGCCACGAGCGGGCCCAGGAACTGCTCAAGCGCCTCGGCCTGGCTGGGCATCTGACGCATCGCCCCAGCCAACTGTCGGGCGGCCAGCAGCAGCGGGTGAGTATCTGCCGAGCCTTGATGAACGGCGGCGAGGTGATCCTCGCGGACGAGCCTACCGGCGCCCTCGACACGGCCAGCGGCAAGGAAGTGATGGCCATCCTGCTGGAGCTGCACGCCGCCGGGCACACCGTGATCCTGGTGACCCACGACCCCAAGGTCGCAGCCCATGCCGAGCGCATCATCGAAGTCAGCGACGGGCAGATCGTCAGTGATCAGCGCAACACGCGGCAGACTGCACCCGATGCGGCCATCCCCGAGCCGCAACGCAAGGCCCGTCCGCCTCGGCGACTGGTGGCCAGCCTGGGGTTGTTCCGTGAAGCGTTCAACATGGCCTGGATCGCGTTGATCTCGCACCGAATGCGCACGTTGCTGACCATGCTCGGCATCGTCATCGGCATCACCTCGGTGGTGTCGATCTCGGCGATCGGCGAGGGCGCAAAAGGCTATGTGCTCAAGGATATCCAGGCGATCGGCAGCAACACCATCGACATCTATTCGGGCAGCAACTTCGGTGACAGCAGGGCCAAGGCCATCGAGACCCTGGTGCTGGCCGACGTCACTGCGCTCAACCAACTGTATTACGTCGACAGTGCAACGCCGGTGATCGGCCGCAGCATGCTGGTGCGCTACCGCAACCTGGACCTGGACGTACAGCTCAATGGCGTCAGCGAACGCTACTTCCAGGTACGCAACATCAACCTGGCCGCCGGCATCGCCTTCAGCGAAAGCGATGCCCGGCGCCAGGCACAAGTGGTGGTGATCGACCACAACACGCGCTTGCGGCTGTTCGGCGAGGGAGTAGACCCGCTCGGGCAGGTGATCCTGATCGGCAATCTGCCGTGCACGGTGATCGGCGTGACCACCGAGAACAAGAACCTGTTCGCTGCCAGCAACGCGCTGAACGTCTGGGTGCCCTACGAAACCGCTGCCGGGCGCCTGCTGGGGCAGCGCCACCTGGACAGCATCAGCGTGCGGATCAAGGACGGCATGCCAAGCAAGCGGGTGGAGCAAGAGGTCAACACCTTGATGCTGCAGCGCCACGGCACCAAGGACTTCTTCACCAACAACCTCGACAGCATCATGCAGACGGTGCAGAAGACCAGTCGTTCGCTGACCCTGCTGCTGTCGTTGATCGCGGTGATTTCATTGGTGGTGGGGGGGATCGGGGTGATGAACATCATGCTGGTGTCGGTCACCGAGCGTACCCGTGAGATCGGCATCCGCATGGCCGTCGGTGCCCGGCAGTCGGACATTCGCCAGCAGTTCCTGGTGGAGGCGGTGATGGTCTGCCTGTTCGGCGGGCTGGTGGGGATCGCGTTGTCGTATGGGATCGGCTATCTGTTCACGCTGTTCGTCAAACAGTGGGAGATGGTGTTCTCGCCGGCCTCGATTGCCACCGCGTTCGCCTGTTCGACGTTGATCGGCATCGTGTTCGGCTTCGTGCCCGCACGAAACGCCGCACGACTGGACCCGATCGAAGCCTTGGCGCGGGATTGAACTGAACGGCAGTCGCTGACGCCCGGGGTGTGAGTCAGCGGCGCGTTCAATGGAGGACTTAATCGAGGACTTTGAACATTAGAGGCAATTGGGTCGAAAAATCTTTGCCTGCGCCACGGATCTCATTGCCGTTCAAAAACATGTGTTTGAATTGCACCACATTATAATGTACGAACCTGCCGGCGTCGCCAAACGACAGGTCCGCGTTGCCCGCCCAGTTGAAGCGATAGATCATAACGGCAAAGGGCGTAGGGGACGAATTGAAGTTCATACTACTGGTGAAGCCGACGAGAATACGGTTCGTCGCATCGACGACGATATGTGGTGAGGTAATAATCACCGAGTCTGTTACCACCTCGCTTTTACGCTGGAATGTACTGTCAGGTTGTCCTGACAAGAGGTAGGCATCCAACGTCAATAGCGGCGCAGCTTGTATTGCCGGCTCTACGGAGGCGATCAGGATTCGGTCTTGATGCACGTACATGCAACTATTGTCATAAGCAAGATCCGGCATTTCAACGTAGCCCGAATTGTTGAATGTCTTGTCGAGCATCCCGGTGTCGGTAAACTTCGTCAGGAAGGCTTGTTGTTCTATGTAGGCCAACATGATGAATCCACCTTCCTTGAGGAAATGGACATCCACCGGCTCCCATGTCGTGCCCCCAAGGGGCTGCAGCGGGTAAATCGACAGCAACTCCCCTGTGTCTGGAGCAAATCTGGAAATCCAGCTTTTGAACGGTGGATCTTCAAATTCGTGATAGCTGCTGGAGACTGACCACAGAGCGCCATTGATGAGTTGGGCCTCTCCACTGTTCACGTTGTAGGCTCGCGTTGCTGGTGTCTCGGCATGGTCGGCGGCGAACGCTTCACGCTTGGGCGTCGCGCGGCGATTGGCGCTGTTCTTGCCCAAGTCTGCAGGTGTAATTGTCGCAATGCCATTTTCGCCAAACCCTGGCTGCGGTTGTAGATCCGTCAGGAAACAACCAACGGCTGAAGTGTGGATGATGGGATCTTCTACATTTTCGGATGGCCAACGTACGCCCGGCAAGTAACAGGCTACCCGGTCAAGCTGGCTGTATTTGAGTCGGAAGAAATAGTGGGTGTTCGGCTGGATTTTATCGGGCAAGATGACCTGTTTCCGATGGATCAGTTCGCCGCCGTGATCAAAGCTGACCAGGTAGTTCTCTCCCTCGTCGTATGTCCGGATAACATGCACGCTCCCGCCATCTTGCAGGCCCGCAGAGTCGATGATTTCAAAACCGCGATCCTCATCGAATGGACGCAACTCTACGAGGCCCCCAACTCCGAAATCCGGGTCCAGTTTCCCTGCGTTATCACCGGTATTAGCTGTCGCTTTCATGAGACTTACTCTCGTGGGTTGGTAAGCGGTAGGAACTATTCACGGTACTGGCAAGAGTCTGCGGTACGCAGGGTGCTGCAGAAGCCGGTCAGTCGTGCAGCTTGAGCACCCTTTCCAGGAAGTAGGGGCCGCTGGTAGCGAACAGCGTCAGGATGTGTATGCCGTGCCCACTGGCAAACACCTTGTTCGCCGTTCTGAAGTCAGGGCCGCCGTCAAAGAGGCCCCGGTTGCCGAAGGCGCTGTCGAACTCTCCGGACCGTGTCAGGCGATACACATGCAAACGGCCGACGTTGATGGCGGTTAGCAGGGCGCCACCGAGCAAAATGCGATCCTGATCATCGATGTGAAGCTCGCCCAGCGCCAGGCCATGGCTGTCGCTGCCGAGCGTCAAAGGTTGGCCGCGATTGAAGGTCGTGTCGTTCGTACCGGACTCGGTCAGTACGAACACTGTCGTGGGTTGTTGGAGCTGGAATTCCACACCCCGGGAAACAGCGATCCGACCGTTCCTTGCGAACATGCCGAGGCGCATGCTTCCTTCAAAGGCGAACAGTTCCCGCTGGCCCTGGTCATCATTGAAGCGTTCATCGGCGATGGCGTGTCGGTCGTAACGCCTCACGATGACTCGCTGGCTGGCGTTTTCTGCCAGCACCAGGAAACTACCGTCGGCGAAGAAGTGCGCACGCAAGACCCGCAACGAAAAACCGGCTTTGTCGGTGAGTGGCAACATGCCGAGATCACGCGCCTCGCCGAGCTCAGGTGCCAGCTCGCCAGTCACGGGGTTGAAGACCGCCAACCAGCTTTCAGTGCGCTCGTCGTTCCCGTCGCCGAGGGTGTAGGGGAAGATGGCTCGCAACAAGCCGTTCGCGAATACCAGTGGGCGCTCCTCGGACGACAGAAGCGCTTTGGTCGAGTTCTTCACCCGATGCTTTCTGGTGTCGCCCACGTCACCCTTCTGCCAACCTTCGCCCGGGTCTGGTAAAGCATGACCGTTTTCGCCAAAGGACGTTACCGGTTGGAAGCTTTCATCAAAACGGCTGATACCGACGAAGTTCAGATACCGTTCGAAGTCGGCATCGAAATAGGTGGGCACGCCAACGGCGAAATAGGTGTGCTGGCCATTGATCGTGGCGCCGACAAGCCCTTTGAAGTCCAGTGCCTCATCGGGCAGATTCGCAGCGTCTACGACCACATGGCCGGTGCTTTCGTCCCACTGGCCATCGGCGTTGAGCCGGGTGAGCAATCCTGGGCTGGAGTCTGTGGGGTTACGGCCGAATACCGCCAGCCGCCCTTTGGCGTCGAGGGTTGATGGCCCGACTTGGAGAGAGGCCACGTCCGGGTTATAGGGAGGTTCGGCCGGAATATTGGCCACTCCTTGCGTGCCGTAGGCATGGTCAGGCGTGCCGGAAGATTGCACGGACATGGTGGTGAGCTCCATCGTGTCAGGATGGCGTCGAAACTAGCGCAGTCGATGTGCTGCTCCAACTGGCAAAAATGATAGGCGGCACTGCGCCACATCGACAGCGGGGGTTGAATGCCCCGGTAGCGGGGCGCTCAGGGGTGTATCGAGGAATGGGCGCCATACATCCAGCGCATCAACGAATGCCGCCCGCTGATCCCCAGCTTGATCGCCGCGCGACGCAGGTAGCTTTCCACCGTATTGACCTTCAACTGCAGCAGTTCGGCCTGTTGCGGTGCGGTATGACCGGCCAGCAGGCCCAGGCAGACCTGCATTTCCCGTTCTGAAAGGGCAAGGCCGGTCTGGCTCAGGCGCTCGCGGAAACGCTCCTGCAGGCTATCGCCTGTCGGGCGTTCGCTGATGCTGGGCTGCAAGGCATCCAGGTGCTTTTGCAGCATGGGCAGCAACAGCGGCGAGATATCCTGCAGGCAGTCGCGCTCGCGCGGCGAGAAACTTGCGCGATCAGCGCGCAGGATGTGCAGTTCGTAGTGATAATCGGCAGTGCGGCGCACCAGATGCAGACGGGCCGGGTCCAGAAGCTCGTCGCAGGCGGGTTCTCTGGCGCTGAACACGGTTTCACTGAGCAGGGTGGTGCTGCCGTGCAAACCGGGGGAGGCCAGGCGCACCTGGCGGATATGCGTGGCATCGATGCTCAGGTGGGTCTGGATCAGGTCATGCAGCAGGCGCGGGAATTGGCGGCTGCCGGTGCTGGCAATGACTTTGCCGATCTGCGGAAAGAGCAGGTGCGAATTCATCGTATCGTCCATGAGTAGCGGTCATCCGAAAGTCGCGATATGGCTTTTGGCCAGTATATGGGCGCGACTGCTTGCTATCCTAGTACAACGATTCAGCTACCGTCTGATGAAATGGTTATAACCCCATGCCCGAAAGTGAGGTGCCTGTGCGCCTGCGACGCCGTGCTGGGGTATCATGGCCGCCTTTTCCCTACGAGGCCGGTCCCATGTCCCTGAACGCTGAGCAGATCGCAGAGTTTCGTGCTTTTGCCGAGCAACTGGCCGACGCCGCTGCGCTGGCGATCCAGCCGTATTTTCGCGCGAGCCTGGAGGTCGAAGACAAGGGCGGGCGCCTCTACGATCCGGTGACCGTGGCGGACAAAGCCGCCGAAGACGCCATGCGTGCGTTGATCCAGGCGCGATATCCGACGCATGGCATCCTGGGCGAGGAGCAGGGCGTGGCACAGGGCAGCAGCCCGCTGACCTGGGTGCTGGACCCGATCGATGGCACCCGGGCCTTCATCACCGGCCTGCCGCTGTGGGGCACGCTGATTGCGCTGAACGATGGCCAGCAGCCAGTGGTGGGGGTGATGAATCAACCCTTTACCGGCGAGCGTTTCGTCGGTACGCCCGAGGGCGCCTGGCGTAGCGGTGCGCCGCTGAAGACCCGTGCCTGCGGGTCGCTCGAGACCGCCACGCTGATGTGCACCACACCGGACATGTTCGACACCCCGGCGCGCAAGGCGGCCTTCGAGCACGTGGCCGGGCGGGCGCGGCTGATGCGTTATGGCGGCGACTGCTACGCCTATTGCATGCTGGCGTCGGGATTTGTCGATGTGATCGTCGAGGCGAGCCTTCAGCCCTACGACGTGCAGGCACTGATGCCGATCATCGAAGGGGCGGGCGGTGTGATCACCGCGTGGGATGGCAGCTCGGCGCAGAACGGCGGGTGCATCGTGGCCTGCGGTGACCCGGCGCTTCATGCCCAGGTCGTGGAGATGTTGCGCGCAGCGATGTAACGCTCAGTCGCGGTAGAACACCTGCACCAGGTGATAACCGAACTTGGTCTTGATCGGCCCATGCACCACGCGCAGGGCCTTCTTGAAGATCACCTGGTCGATGGCACCGACCAACTGGCCAGGACGCACCTCGCCCAGGTCACCACCGCGCTTGCCTGACGGGCAGGTCGAGAACTTCTTCGCCAGCACGTCGAACGCCTCGCCCTTGGCCAGGCGTTGCTTGAGTTGTTCGGCCTCATCGGCGGTCTTGACCAGGATATGGCGCGCTTGTGCTTTCATGTGACACCTGTGCTTCGGGCAAAAAAGGGCGCCATTATGCCTGATCGCGCAGCTCGGCGCGGTCACGGAAATGCGCCAGCGCCTCGGGGTTGGCCAGGGCGTCGGTGTTCTTCACCGCCAGCCCGTGCACCACGTTGCGCACCGCCAGCTCCACCAGTTTGCCGCTGACGGTGCGTGGGATGTCTGGCACCTGGGCAATCACCGCTGGCACATGGCGCGGCGTGGTGTATTGGCGGATCACCTGGCGGATGCGCCGACACAGGGCGTCGTCCAGTTGCAGGCCCTCGCGCAGACGCACGAACAGCACCACACGCACGTCACCTTGCCAGTCCTGGCCGATGGCGATGCTATCGACCACCTCCTCGACCTTCTCCACCTGGCGATAGATCTCCGCCGTACCGATGCGCACGCCGCCAGGGTTGAGCACCGCGTCGGAGCGTCCGTGGATCACCAGCCCGCCGCTGGCGGTCTCTTCGGCGTAGTCACCCTGTGCCCAGACGCCGGGGAACAGGCTGAAGTAAGCCTCGTGGTAGCGGCTGCCGTCGGTGTCACCCCAGAACCCCAACGGCATCGACGGGAAATGACGGGTGCAGACCAGCTCACCTTTCTCACCCACCACTGCCTCGCGTCGTTCGTTCCACACCTGCACGGCCATGCCCAGGCCCCGGCATTGCATCTCCCCGCGCCGTATTGGCAAGGTCGGGTTACCCAGCACGAAGCATGAGACGATGTCGGTACCGCCGGACATCGAGACCAGGCGCACATCACGCTTGATCTGGTGGTAGACGTAGTCGTAGCTGTGCGGCGACAGCGGCGAACCGGTCGACAACAACAGGCGCAGGCTGTCGAGGCGGTGGCTGCGCATCGGCACCAGGCCTTGCTGTTCCAGGGTGGCCAGGTACTTGGCGCTGGTGCCGAATACCTGGATGCCTTCGGCGTCGATCAGGTCGAGCAGGCGTTCGGGGCCGGGGTGCAGCGGCGAGCCGTCGTACAGCACCAGGGTGGCACCGACCGCCAGGCCGCTGGCCAGCCAGTTCCACATCATCCAGCCACAGGTGGTGTAGTAGAACATCACGTCGTCGGCCTTCAGATCGTTGTGCAGGCCGTGCTCCTTCAGATGCTGCAGCAGTACGCCTCCTGCACCGTGGACGATGCACTTGGGTACGCCGGTGGTGCCGCTGGAGTAGAGGATGTACAGCGGGTGGTCGAACGGCAGGGCGGTGAACTCAGGTTCGCCGCCGGCCTGATAGACGTCCTGCCAGAGGCTGACCTGGGGGCCGACGAACTCATCGGTGCGCGTCTGCTCGCGGGTGTAGGGCACGACCAGCAGGTGCTCCAGCGCCGGCAACTGGGCGCAGACCTGGTTGATCTTCTCGACCTGGTCGATCACCTTGCCGGCATAGTGATAACCGGCACAGGCGATCAGCAGCTTGGGCGCGATCTGGCCAAAACGATCGATGATGCCGTGCAGCCCGAACTCGGGGGAGGCGTTGGACCAGACCGCCCCCAGGCTAGCGCTGGCAAGCATGGCCACCAGCGTTTGCCAGGTGTTGGGCATGATCGCGGCGATACGATCGCCTGGCTGGATGCCGAGGGCCTTGAAGGCGCGTTGCAGGCCGGCGACCTCGGCGGCCAGTTGACGGTGGCTGAGTACCTCGCGTGTGCCGTCCTCACGCACGGCGATCAGCGCCGGATGCGTGTCGCGCCGGCGCAACAGGTGTTCTGCATAGTTGAGCGTGCCATCTGCGAACCAGCGCGCGTCCGGCATCTGCGCGCCTTCGCTGAGCACCTGCGAGGGCAGACTGTGCCAGCGCACTTCGAAGAACGCGCAGAGACTCTGCCAGAACGCTTCGCGCTGCTCGATGCTCCAGCGGTGCAGGTCTGCGTAGTTGGCGAGCTGCAGCCCAAGGTCCTGGTTCACCTGGCGGCGGAAGTGGTCCATTCGGCTGGCCTGGACCTGCGCGGGGCTGGGGCGCCACAGTACGTCGCTCATGCGAACCTCCTCGGTCGGTGGGGCATCGACACGGCCTGCCAGGCGCCGTCTTGAAGGTACATTCAAGACGGTCCCTGATTGAACTCTAGACCTTACTGCGCCAACCAGCCGCCATCCACGTTCCAGGCGGCGCCACGCACCTGGCTGCCGGCCTCGCTGCACAGGAAAAGCGCCAGCTCGCCCAGGTGCTCGGGGGTGACGAAGGCCAGCGAGGGCTGTTTTTCGGCCAGCAGGTCATGCTGGGCCTGCCGAGGGTCGCCGCCTGCCGCTGCGCGGTCGTCGATCTGCTTCTGCACCAGCGGGGTCAGCACCCAGCCGGGGCAGATGGCATTGCAGGTCACGTTGCTGGTCGCGGTTTCCAGCGCCACCACCTTGGTCAAGCCGATCACTCCGTGTTTTGCCGCCACGTAGGCGGCTTTGCCGGTGGAGCCCACCAAGCCGTGCACCGAGGCAATGTTGATGATGCGCCCCCAGCCGCGTTCGCGCATGCCCGGAAGGGCCAGGCGGGTGCCGTGGAACACGGCCGAGAGGTTCAAGGCGATGATCTTGTCCCAGCTCTGCACCGGGAAGGCTTCCACCGGCGCGACGTGCTGGATGCCGGCGTTGTTGACGAGGATGTCGACGCCGCCGAACTCGCGCTCGGCCAGGGCGAACAGGGCCTCGATCTGCGTCACCTCGGACAGGTCGGCCGGATGGTGGGCGACCTTCACGCCGTGGCGGGCAATCTCGGCGAGCGCCGGTTGTGGATCGCCGAAACCGTTGAGCAGGATGTTGGCACCTGCCCGGGCCAGTACCTGGGCGATGCCCAGGCCGATACCGCTGGTGGATCCGGTGATGAGTGCCGTCTTGCCGTCTAGAGTCATGTGCCGCTCCTTACACGATGCCGATAGCGTTGAAACGATCAGGGTGTCTTTCAGTCGAGGGCCGGATCAGCGCCGCGGGTCGAACGCCTCGCGCAGCGCATCGCCGATGAATACCAGCAGCGACAGGATCACCGCCAGCGCGAAGAATGCGGTGAAGCCCAGCCAGGGGGCTTGCAGGTGCTGCTTGCCCTGGGTGACCAGCTCACCCAGCGACGCGGTGCCGGCCGGCATGCCGAAGCCGAGGAAGTCCAGTGCTGTCAGGGTGGTGATGGCACCGGTCAGCATGAACGGAATGTAGGTCAGTGTGGCGTTCATGGCATTGGGCAGGATATGCCGCAGCATCACCTGGGTGTCAGGCAGGCCCAGTGCACGGGCGGCCTTGACGTACTCCAGGTTGCGCCCGCGCAGGAACTCGGCGCGCACCACGTCGACCAGGGTCAGCCAGGAGAACAGCGCCATGATCCCCAGTAACCACCAGAAATTCGGTTCGACGAAGCCGGACAGGATGATCAGCAGATACAGCACCGGCAACCCCGACCAAACCTCCAGCAGGCGCTGGCCGAGCAGGTCGACCCAGCCGCCGTGGTAGCCCTGCAGCGCGCCGGCGGCGACGCCGATCAGCACGCTGACCAGGGTCAGGGCGAAGGCGAACAGCAAGGAAATACGTGTGCCATACAGCACCCGCGCGAGCACGTCGCGGCCCTGATCGTCGGTGCCCAGCCAATTGCTTGCGCTGGGCGGGCTGGGGGTGGGCACCTGCAGGTCGTAGTTGGGCGTGTCGGCACTGAAGGGAATGGGGGCGAACAGCATCCAGCCGCCCTGGCCTTCGATCAATTGGCGCACATAGGCGCTGCGGTAGTCGGGCTGGAAGGGCAGCTCACCGCCGAACTGCTGCTCGGTGTAGCGCTTGAGTGCGGGGGTGTACAGCTCGCCCTTGTACGAAAGCAGCAGCGGCTTGTCGTTGGCCACCAGCTCTGCACCCAGGCTCAGCAGCAGGAGGGCGGCGAACAGCCACAGCGAAACCCAGCCCAGGCGGTTATGGCGAAAACGCTGCAGACGGCGCCGGGCGACAGGCGAGAGCATCAGTGCGCCCTCGTGTCGAAGTCGATGCGCGGGTCGAGCAAGGTGTACGACAGGTCGCCTACCAGACGAATCAGCAAGCCTGCCAGGGTGAAGATGAACAGGGTGCCGAACACCACCGGGTAGTCCCGCGAGACGGCCGCCTCGTAGCTCATGCGCCCTAGGCCGTCGAGCGAGAAGATCACTTCGATCAGCAATGAACCAGCGAAGAACACCGTGATCAACGCCTGCGGCACCCCGGCCACCACCAGCAGCATGGCATTGCGCAGCACATGGCCGTACAGCACCCGGCGTTGGCTCAAGCCCTTGGCCCGGGCGGTGACCACATACTGGCGCGAGATCTCGTCGAGGAAGGCGTTCTTGGTCAGCAGGGTGAGGGTGGCGAACCCACCGATCACCAAGGCCCCGACCGGCAGAACCAGGTGCCAGAAGTAATCGGCGACCTTGCCCAGCAGGCTCAGTTGGTCGAAGTCTTCCGAAACCAGCCCGCGCACCGGGAACCAGTTCAACGACGTGCCGCCGGCGAACAGTACGATCAGCAGCAGGGCGAAGAGGAACGAGGGCAGTGCGTAGCCAACCACGATCAGCGCGCTGCTCCAGGCATCGAAACGGCTGCCGTGGCGCACAGCCTTGCGGATGCCCAACGGGATCGAGACCAGGTAGGTGATCAGCGTCGCCCAGAAGCCCAGCGACAGGGTGACGGGCAACTTGTCGAGAATCAGGTCGGTGACCTTGGCGCCACGGAAGAAACTCTGGCCAAAATCGAGCCGGGCATACTGGCCGAGCATCAGCCACAGGCGCTCCGGGGCGCTCTTGTCGAAGCCGTACTGGCGCTTGATCTCCTCGATCAGCTTGGGGTCGAGCCCGCGACTGGCGCGAGACTCGCCCTGCATCACCTCGACCCGCGCGCCGGGGGCGCCGCCGCCAATGCCTTGCAGGCGCGCCACGGCCTGCTCCACAGGGCCGCCGGGAGCCGCCTGGACGATGGCGAAGTTCACCAGCAGGATCGCCAGCAGGGTCGGAATGATCAGCAGCAGGCGCCGCAGGATATAGGCGGTCATGGCGCAACCTTCGTACGTTCAGCCATCTGCTGATTGGTCAGCGCCGTGGGGCTGAGCTCCCACCAGGTATCCAGGCCTTCGTCGTAGGCGGCCTGCACCTTGGGCAGGCCGAAGCGGTTCCACCAGACGGTCGAGCTGCCGGGCGGGTAATAGTTTGGAATCCAGTAGTAGTTCCACTGCAGCACCCGGTCCAGGGCGTGGGCATGGCGCAGCATGTCAGCCTGGGTCGAGGCGCGTACCAGGCCATCGAGCAGGTGGTCGACCGCCGGGTCCTTGAGCACCATGAGGTTGTTCGAACCAGGGTCATTGGCGGCGGCGGAGCCAAAGTAGTTGTATTGTTCCGAGCCGGGTGACAGCGTGACCGGGTAGCCGGTCACGACCATGTCGTAGTCGCGCGCCATCAGCCGGTTGATGTACTGCGCCGAGTCGACGTTGCGGATATTCAGCTCGATGCCGATTTGCGCCAGATTGCGCTTCCAGGGCAAGAGCAAGCGCTCGAGGCCCGATTGCCCGTTGAGGAAGGTGAAGCTCAGCGCTGTGCCATCGGCGTTTACCAGGCGATCGCCTTCGGGGCGCCAGCCCGCAGCCTGGAGCAGCTCGAGTGCCTGCAACTGCTGTCTGCGGACGATGCCCGTGCCATCGGTCACCGGTGCCGTGAACACTTGGCTGAAGACCTCGTCGGGGATCTGGCCGCGTAGCGGTTCGAGCAGTTTGAGTTCCTCGGCGTCGGGCAGCTCGCGTGCTGCGAGCGGGGTGTTGGAGTACAGGCTTTGCTGGCGGATGTACAGGTTGCGCATCATCTGCCGGTTGCTCCACTCGAAGTCCCAGAGCATGGCCAGCGCCTGGCGTACACGGCGGTCGCGAAACACCGGCTTGTCGAGGTTGAATACGAACCCCTGAGCGTTCTGTGGCTTGGCAGGGCCCAGATGGGCGCGCTGCAGGCGGCCATCGTCGAGCTGGGCGCCGTTGTAGCCCAGGGTGTAGGCGGTGGCGGAGAACTCGCGGTTGTAATCGTAGCCACCGCCCTTGAGTACCTGGCGGGCAACCTCGGTGTCGCCGAAGTACTCGACGCGCAAGCGCTGGAAGTTAAAGCGCCCGCGGTTGACTGGCAGGTCCCTGGCCCACCAGTTGGGGTCGCGCTCGAAGGTGATGCTGCGACCGTTGTCGATCCGGCTGATGCGGTAGGGGCCACTGCCGACCGGTTTCTCGAACCCGGCGCCATTGGCAAAATCGCGTGCCTGCCAGTCGTGTTCCGGCAGTACCGGCAGGCTTGCCAGGTCCAGCGGCAGGGTGCGGCCATGGGGTTGCTTGAAGTCGAAGCGAACGCTGTGCGGGCCTTCCACGGTGACCCCGGCAACCTCGGCGAACTGCGTGCGGTATTTGAGGCTGCCCTTGCTCATCAGCAGCTCGAAGGTGAAACGCACGTCCTCGGCGCGCACTGGTGTGCCGTCGGCAAAGGTGGCACGCGGGTCGATTTCGAAACGCAACCAGGCGTCGTCCGGACCACGCTCCATCCGGCGGGCGATCAAGCCATAGACCGTGTACGGCTCATCGTACGAGCGGACTGCCAGCGGTGCATACAGCCAGCCATCGACCTCGCTGACGCCGGTGCCCTTGTCGATATACGGCAGGATATGGTCGAACTGGCCAATCTCGATGGCCGAGCGCCGCAAGCTGCCGCCCTTGGGGGCGTGCGGGTCGACGTAGTCGAAGTGCGAGAAGTTGGCGGGGTAGCGCGGCGCTTCACCGTAGACGGTGAGGGCGTGGGAGGGCGCGGCCTGGATGGTCAATGCCAGGCATGACAGCAAGCATCCGACCAACAGACGGCTCAGCACCCGGCAGGAGCGGGCTTGCCCCGCGATCGGCAGCTGCGAGACGCAGGAGGTGACGGTACTGGCCCTGTCGCGGGACAAGCCCGCTCCTACAAGGGCGCTGCAGGGGCGGGCGAACAAGACCGAATCAGTCCTGGCGGCTGGTCACTTCCAGCAGGTGGTAGCCGAACTGGGTCTTGACCGGGCCCTGCACGGTGTTGACTGGCGCGCTGAACACCACGGTGTCGAATTCCTTGACCATCTGGCCTGGGCCGAAGGAGCCCAGGTCACCGCCCTGGCGGCTGGACGGGCAGGTGGAGTTGGCCTTGGCGATTTCGCCGAAGTCGGCACCGGCTTCGATCTGAGCCTTGAGTTCGTTGCACTTCTCTTCGCTGCTGACGAGGATGTGGCGGGCGGTGGCACGTGCCATGGGAACTGCTCCTTGATGTGAAACGGCAAGCCTAGCGCAATTGGCTGCGAAATGTCTCGCAAGGCTTGCCGTAAGCCTCCTACAACTGATCTGCCGCCTGGCGCAGCAAGGCGTCGGTCGAATCCCAGCCCAGGCAGCCGTCGGTGATCGACACGCCGTATTTCAACGCGCCCTTGCCCAGCGCCTGGCAGCCGTCGAACAGGTGCCCCTCGAGCATCACGCCGACGATCGAGGTGTCACCGGCCAGGCGCTGGCTCAGCACATCCCCGAATACCGCGGGCTGACGCGCCGGATCCTTGCCGCTGTTGGCGTGGCTGCAATCGACCATGATCCGCGCCGCAAGCCCGGCCTTGGCCAGCCCCTGGCGGGCCAGGGCGATGCTGTCGGCATCGTAGTTCGGGCCCTTGTGGCCGCCGCGCAGCACCAGGTGGGTATCCGGGTTGCCGAAGGTCTCGATGATCGCCGGGTAGCCTTGCGCATCCATGCCGAAGTGGCGGTGCGGCGCCGCGGCGCTGCGCATGGCGTCGGTAGCGATGGCAACCCCACCGTCGGTGCCGTTCTTGAAGCCGACCGGCAGCTCCAGGCCGCTGACCATCTCGCGGTGAATCTGTGATTCAGTCGTGCGCGCGCCGATGGCCGCCCAGCTCAGCAGGTCATCGAAATAGCCCGCTGCCATCGGTTGGAGCAGTTCGGTGGCGATCGGCAAGCCGCGTTCGAGCATGCCCAGCATCAGGCCTCGGGACAGGGCGATACCGGCATGCATGTCGTCGCTGCCGTCCAGATGCGGGTCGTAGGCCAGGCCTTTCCAGCCGACGGTGGTGCGCGGTTTTTCCACGTAGGCCCGCATCACCAGCAGCAGCTTGTCATCGACTTCGCGGCTCAGGGCCGCCAGGCGGTCGGCGTACTCCAAGGCCGAGCGTGGATCGTGGATCGAGCAGGGGCCGACAATCACCAGCAGCCGTGGGTCGCGGCCTTCGAGAATGGCGCGCACGGCCTGGCGATGGGCGTGGACTTGTTGGGCGAGTTCGCTGGAAAGCGGCATCTGCTGCTTGAGCAGATGGGGGCTGGGCAGGCGCTGGCTGACGGAGGCGTTGGCAGCGGCAGGTTGGGTCAGGGGCAGAGCGAGATTCGAAGCTTGCATGGCGTTATTTCCCTGGGCGGACGGCGGGTGCATCCCGCGCGGTCGGCCCTATCGAGGTGTTCGACAGGTATTCGGATGATTACTGTGTGCAGCGTCGCCACCAGTGATGGACCGTACGGAGGCGGCAGGCTGGCCCGAACGGGATTGGCTAAATCGCCAGGCGTAGGTGTCTGCGTAGGGGTAGCTGGTGTAGTTCATGAATCTGTCCTCGGAACGAATGAATGTTTTTCAGGGCCTGGAAACGCAAAAACCCCGGTCGGGGAGCCGACCGGGGGTTTGAGTATTCTCATGTTCGGCGGCCCCTCGAAGGTGGGCGCCGTGTGGGTATCGGCGCCTAGTGGCTAAACCAATACCCAAAATAAGAGCAGGCGACGGTACGACCGGCAACGGCCAGCACAGGGCGCGAGATGCGACCGGTGGTGTTGGCGTGATTGCAGGTATGTTTCGACATGTTGCTCTCCAGTGAGTGGGGTCGAGCTTACTGCACCTGTAACGCTGTGTTCAATGGATAAATGCTATCGCGGTGATAATCCGGGGCAGCGACGCGGCCCCGGCGGGGTGCGATCACAGCGGGTAGTGCTTGAGTTCTCGCGCAATCAGCATCCGCTGAATCTCGCTCGAGCCCTCGTAGATCTGCGTGATGCGCGCATCGCGGTAGTACTTCTCCACCGGATAGTCCTCAAGATACCCATAGCCGCCATGCACCTGGATGGCCATGGAGCACACCCGTTCGGCCATTTCCGAGGCGAACAGCTTGGCCTGCGAGGCTTCCGACAGGCATGGCTTGCCGGCCGTGCGCAGGCGTGCGGCGTGGAGGATCAGCAGGCGTGCAGCGTTGACCTGCACCTGCATGTCGGCCAGCAGGTTGGCGATGCTTTGGTGCTCGTTGATCGGTTTGCCGAACTGGATACGCTCGCGCGAATAGGTCAGCGCGGCCTCGAACGCGGCACGGGCAATGCCCAGGGCCTGGGCGGCGATGCCGATGCGTCCGCCTTCGAGGTTGGACAGGGCAATGGCCAGGCCCTTGCCGCGCTCACCCAGCAGATTGGCGGCCGGGATGCGGCAGTTGTCGAGGGTGACTGCGCAGGTGTCGGAGGCGCGGATGCCCATCTTGTGTTCGCTGCGATCGACCTTGAAGCCTGGGTTGTCGGTCTCTACCAGGAACGCCGACAGGCCTTTCTTGCCCAGCTCCGGATCGGTGACGGCAAAGACGATGGCCAGCCCTGCACGGCGGGCGTTGCTGACGAACTGCTTGGCGCCGCTGATGACCCAGTGGCCGTCCACCAGCTCGGCGCGTGTGCGCAGGTTATGGGCTTCGGAGCCGGCCTGCGGCTCGGTCAGGCAGAAGCAGCCAATCACTTCGCCACTGGCCAGGCGCGGCAGCCATTGCTGCTGTTGTTCAGCGCTGCCATAAGCCAGCAGCGGGCCGCAGCCGACCGAGTTGTGGATGCTCATCATCGCACCGGTCGCGCCGTCGCCAGCCGAGATTTCTTCTACCGCCAGGGCATAGGTGACGTAGTCGGTGTAGCTGCCGCCGAAGGTGTCGGGCACGACCATGCCCAGCAGGCCCAGCTCACCCATGGCGCGGACCACGTCATCGTCGATCCAGCCAGCCTTCTCCCAGGCCTGGGCATGGGGCGCGATCTCGCCACGGGCAAAATCCCGGGCCATGTCGCGGATCATGATCTGTTCTTCGCTCAGTTCCAGGTCTTGCATGCTGTGTACTCCCGGGCTCACAGGCCTTCGAAGAATTGATCGACCCGCTGGCGCGACAGCGCGGCGAGTGTGGGCGGGTTCCAGCGGGGCTGCTTGTCCTTGTCGACGATCAGCGCACGCACGCCCTCGATGATGTCGCCATGGGCGAACCACTGGCGGTCCAGGTGCAGCTCCATGGCGAAGCATTCTTCCAGGCTCAGGCGGCGACCGCGACGCAACATCTCCAGGGTAACCGCCATCGCCAGTGGTGAACGGGTTTCCAGCTGATCGGCGGTGGCCAGCGCCCAGGGGCGGCTGTCGCCGATGCTCACGGCGCGCAGTTGCTCGATGATGCTGGTCAGGTCGGGCAGGGCGAAGAAGTGATCGATGGCCGGGCGCAGTTTGGCCAGGGGCGCGTCTTCCAATATCTGTGAGCCAAGTTTGGCGAGCAGACCTTGCAGATCCTTGAGTGGCTGGTCGCCGAAGTTCAGATGGTCCAGGCCTTCGTCCAGCGCGGCCAGCTTTGCGCTGTCCACATACCAGTCCGCCAGCCCGCAGTACAGCGCATCGGCGGCCTGGATCTGCGCGCCGCTGACACCCAGGTAGATCCCTAGCTCGCCAGGGATGCGCGAAAGGAAGTAGCTGCCGCCGACATCGGGGAAGTAGCCGATACCGACTTCGGGCATCCCTAGACGACTGCGTTCGGTGACGATGCGCAGGTCCGCGCCCTGGGCCAGGCCCATGCCGCCACCGAGTGTGAAGCCGTCCATCAGTACCAGGATGGGTTTGCGGTAATGATGGATGCACAGGTCGAGGGCATATTCCTCGACGAAGAAGCGTTCATGCAGGTCGCTGCCGGACTTGAAGCTGTCGTGCAGCGAGCGGATGTCACCCCCAGCGCAGAAGCCCTTGGGGCCTTCGCCGCGCAGCACCACGGCCTTGACTTGCGGATCTTGCGCCCAGGCGTCGAGGTGATGCTGCAGGCTGCGCACCATGTCGAGGGTCAGGGCGTTGAGGCCGGAGGGACGGTTGAGTGTCAGGTGGCCGATGTGATTGCGGGTGTCGGCCAGAACATGATCCGTGGCCGTTGGTTGAGCGTGCGCGGTCATCGCGGTCTCCCTGCTTTGTTATTGATTTTCCAAGTCAAGTCTGGAAATACGCTGGAGGATCAACGGATCCTGCCATGCGTATTTGCCTGACACAATTGGTAAATCTGCAGGGGAAGGGTGCATTTTTGTGGCAGATGATCAGGCATCTGCCGTGTGGGTGCTGGCCCTTTCGCGGGCAAGCCCGTTCCCACAAGCTCTGGTGTGATCCTTGGTGGGAGCGGGCTTGCCCGCGAAAAGAGCGACGCGCACTCGCCTCAGTTACGATCCAGCCACACCGTCTGCACGTTACAGAACTCGCGCACACCAAAGTGCGACAGCTCACGCCCGAAACCGCTCTTCTTGACGCCGCCGAACGCTACGCGAGGGTCGGAGGCGCAGTAGCCGTTGATGAACACACCGCCGGTGTCCAGCGCCGAGGTCATGCGCTCTGCCTTTGCCAGGTCGGCGGTGTAGATCGTCGCCGCCAGGCCGAACTCGCTGTCGTTGGCCAGTTCCACCGCGTGCTCGGCGTCACGGGCGCTGATGATCGCCGCCACCGGGCCGAACAGCTCCTGCTTGAAGGCCGTCATGTCGCGGGTCACGTTGGCGAACACGGTCGGTTCGTAGAAGTTGGCGTTGCCTTCAACCTTCTTGCCGCCCAGCAGCAACGTGGCGCCTTCGGCGAGGGTTGCCTGAACCTGGCCATCGAGCTCGTCGCGCAGGTCGAAGCGGGCCATCGGGCCGATGTACGTGTCGTCCTGCAGTGGGTTGCCGATTTTCAGGGCGCGGGTCGCTTCCACGAACTTCTGCGTGAAGGCATCGACGATGCTGTCTTCCACGATGAAGCGTTTGGCCGCGGCGCAGACTTGGCCGGTGTTCTGGTAGCGGCCGATCACTGCAGCCTTGACGGCGGCATCGAGGTCGGCATCGGCCAGCACGATGAACGGATCGGAACCGCCCAGTTCCAGCACGCACTTCTTCAGCGCTGCGCCCGCTTGGGCACCGATGGCCATGCCGGCACGCACGCTGCCGGTGAGGGTAATGGCGGCGATGCGCGGGTCATTGATCGCGCGGGTGACGCCATCCGGAGTGACGTTGATCACTTCGAACACGCCTTGCGGCAAGCCAGCCTGCTTGAACAGCTCGGCCAGCAGGTAGGCGCTGCCCATCACGTTCGGCGCGTGCTTGAGCACATAGGTGTTGCCGGCCAGCAGGGCGGGGACGGCGCCACGCAGCACTTGCCAGATCGGGAAGTTCCACGGCATCACCGCGAGGATAGGGCCCAGCGGGCGGTATTCGATACGCGCTTTCTCGACCTGGGTGGCCTCGGGAGCGAGCATGGCCGGGCCGTGTTCGGCGTACCACTGACACAGGCCGATGCACTTGGTCACTTCGCCACGGGCCTGGGCGATCGGCTTGCCGATTTCGCGGGTGATCATCACCGCGAAGGCTTCATGATTGGCCTGCAGTGCGTTGGCCAGGGCGATCAGGTATTCGCTGCGCTGACCCAGCGACACCTGGCGCCACTGGGCGTAGCCGGCCTTGGCGCGTTGCAGGGCTGCGTCCAGTGCGGCATCGGTGTCGTAGGGGTAGGCGCCAATCTGTTCGCCGCTGTACGGGTCGACGGAAATGGCATGGGTCAGGCTGCTGATCTCGCTCATGGCGGGTCCTCTTGTTGTCTTGGCGGTGTCGTATTCGACTGAAGGCCAGACTAATGGCGTGCGCCTTTACTGAAAACTGAATAATAATGAGCGAAACATTCACGAATGGAGAAAGGCTGTGGACCTGGTGCAACTGGAGATGTTCAAGGCCGTGGCCGAACACGGCAGCATTAGCGCTGCCGCCCAACACATCCATCGGGTGCCGTCGAACCTGACCACCCGTATCAAGCAGCTCGAAGAAGACCTGGGGGTGGAGCTGTTCATCCGCGAGAAGAGTCGCCTGCGCCTCTCTCCGGCGGGCTGGAACTTCCTGGAGTACACCCGGCGCATCCTGGAGCTGGTGCAGGAGGCGCGCTCGACCGTGGCCGGCGAAGACCCGCAAGGCACCTTTGCCCTCGGCTCGCTGGAGAGCACCGCAGCGGTGCGCATTCCTACGGTGCTGGCGGCCTATAACCAGCGTTATCCGAAGGTCGATCTGGACCTCTCCACTGGCCCGTCGGGGACCATGCTCGAAGGGGTGCTGTCCGGGCGGCTGGTGGCGGCCTTCGTCGACGGCCCGGTGCTGCATCCGACACTTGAGGGCATGCCGGTGTTCGAGGAGGAGATGATGGTCATCGCACCCTTGAACCACGCCCCGGTCAGTCGCGCCCAGGATGTCAACGGCGAAAGCATCTACGCCTTCCGTGCCAACTGCTCGTACCGGCATCATTTCGAGAGCTGGTTCGTCAAGGACAAGGCCGTCCCGGGCAAGATCCACGAGATGGAGTCGTACCACGGCATGCTCGCCTGTGTCAGCGCCGGTGCAGGCCTGGCACTGATGCCCCGCAGCATGCTCGACAGCATGCCCGGCGCCAGTACGGTCAGCGCCTGGCCGTTGTCCGAGGATTTCCGTTACCTCAAGACCTGGCTGGTGTGGCGTCGCGGTACGGTGTCACGCAGCCTGAGCATGTTCATTCGCCTGCTGGAGGAGCAGGCCGGGGAAGGGATGCAGGGCGACAAAACAGACACTTTCTGACTTTTTCTTAGGCAATAGTGGCAAATGACTTTCATCTTTCATCGCGGCTGACGATAATCAGAAAAGTATTACTACTTGTGACCCCAGGTGGGATGGCCTGGGGCGCAAGCGAAGAACGAGAGGCCAAGCCTCCACTTGCTGCAGGCACGACCCACCAGGGCACCTGCCCGTGAAGACCTTCTGGAGTAGTCATTGATGAAAACCCGTCTTGCCACCTCGCTGGCCGCCGCAGTACTGGCTCTGGCCGGCGCCAACCTGGCCCAGGCCGCGCAAATCTCCGGTGCCGTGGGCGCCACCAGCCAGGGCGACATGACCTATCGCATCGGTCTGTCGTTCGACTGGGACAAGAAGTGGCTGCAGAGCAGCACCGGTCACCTGACCGGTTACTGGGATGGCGCCTATACCTACTGGGAGGGTGGCGACTACAGCGGCGCCCACTCCTTGTCGTTCAGCCCGGTATTCGTCTATGAGTTCGGTGATTCGGGCTACGTCCCGTTCATCGAGGCCGGTATCGGCCTGGCCGCCTTCTCCAAGACCGACGTCGGTGATCAGAAGCTGGGCTCGTCGGTCAACTTCGAAGACCGCATCGGCTTCGGCCTGAAGCTGCCGGGTCAGCAGAAGATTGGCATTCGCGCCACGCATTACTCCAACGCCGGCATCAAGCAGCCGAACGACGGCATCGAGTCGTACGCGCTGTTCTACAGCGCCGGCTTCTAAGCGCTGCCTGTGCACCGTCGGTAGCGGTCCGACGGTGCATCACGCCGCGCCGTGCTAGCCCTGGCCAAAGGCGTGCTTGACGAGCCCTCTGCCAGGTCAGGGCCGGCGAGCAGTACGCAGGTCTCGTTCATCTCAGGCCTTGCGCCGTAGCAAGAGGATGAAGAACAGCCCGCCGATGGCTGCCGTGGCGATGCCGATCGGCAGATCCTGCGGGGCGATCAGCGTGCGTGCGCCAACATCGACCCAGATCATGAACAGCGCCCCGAGCAAGGCACAGGCCGGCAGCAGCCGGCGATGCTCGGCACCCACCAGGCGGCGAGCGACGTGGGGCAGCATCAGGCCGACGAAACCGATGGCGCCCGACAGCGACACCAGCACACCGGTCAGCAACGCCGTGCCGACGAACACCTTGGCCCGCACACGCCGGGTGTCGAAGCCCAGGCTGACAGCGGTCTGCTCGCCACTCATCAGCGCGTTCAGCGCCCGCGCCAGGCTCATCAACAGCACGAAGCCCGCCAGCACGCAAACGGTCGGCAGCCACAGCAGCGACCACTGTGCCAGGCCCAGGCCGCCGAGCATCCAGAACATCACCGAGGCGGCAGCATGCGGGTCGCCGGTGTAGAGCAGCAGGTTGGCGGCGGCCATCACCACGAACGACACCGCCACCCCGGCCAGCAGCAGGCGATCGCTTTCCAGGCGCCCACCACGACTGGCCACGCCGAGCACCAGCAGCATGCTGCCCAACGCGCCGATGAACGCGGCCAGGGGCAGGCTGAAGGCCCCGGCGAACGGGCCGAGAAACAGCACCATCAGCACTGCGCCGAACACCGCCCCGGAGCTGACCCCCAGCAAGTGCGGATCAGCCAGCGGGTTGCGGGTCACTGCCTGCAAAGCGCCGCCGACCAGTGCCAACCCTGCACCGACCAGCGCTCCCAGCAGCACGCGCGGCGCGCGGATCTGCCAGATGATCTGCGCCTGGCCGCGGCTCCAGTCGCCGCCTTGCTCCAGCCCCACCTGCTGCAAAACAATGCCGACGACCTTGCCCAGTTCGACCTGCGCCGAGCCGAACCCCAGTGACAGCAGGCACGACAGCAGCAAGGCCAGCAGCAGCGAAACGATCAGCAGGCGATAGCCCGCAGGGCTGCGAATCGGCATCAGCGGCGGGCCTCGGCGAACGGCTGCGGATGCAAGGCCGTGGCCAGGGTCTCGATGGCCTGGGCGTTCTCCACCGACGGAGTCACCTCCAGGTACGACAGCACCACGAAGCGCTGCTTGCGGATCGCCTCGACACTGCCCAGTGCCGGGTGCTGTAGAAGGAAGTCGCGTTTCTGCTGCCAACTGGTGGGCCCATAGTCGACGATGACGATCACCTGCGGATCGCGTTCCACCACGCTTTCCCAATTCACCTGGGTCCAGCTGGCGGCGACATCGCTCATGACGTTATCGCCCCCCGCAGCGCTGATCAGCGCCTGCGGCATCCCGAGGCGCCCGGAGGTGGTGGGGCGATCTTCGCCACTGTCGTAGAGGAATACGCGCGGCCGTTGCTTGACCTCGGCCATCTGCGTAGCAACGCGCTCGACGCGTTGACGCAACTGGCTGACCAGCGCGGTGGCGCGCTCGCGCACATCGAAGATGCGGCCAAGGTTGTCGAGGTCGCGGTAGAGGTCGTCGAGGCTGGCCTGGCGTTGCGGCATGATCCAGGAACACGACTCGCTCAGTTCGTACACCGGGATATCGAAGGGCGCGAGGGTCTGTGGGGTGACCGGCCCGCCGATTCGCATGCCGTAGCTCCAGCCGGCGAGGAAGAAGTCGGCGTTGGCATCGAGCAGGTTTTCTACCGACACGTAGCGCGGCGCCAGCTCTGGCAGCCCTTCGAGTGCTTCGCGCAGGCTTGGGTCGAGGGTTTTCCAGCCGCTGATACCGCTGTAGCCGGCCATGTGGTCGCGCAGGCCGAGCGCGAGGAGCATACCGGTGAGATTGATATCGTGGCTGACGGCATGCTGCGGCGCATGGGTGAAGGTGACGTCGCGTTCGCAACTGCGTACGGTCAGTGGATAGTTGTCGGCCTCGGCGGCCAGCGGCAGGGCGGCCAGCAGGGCCAGGCTGGTGAGCAGCGATTTCATGCGGGGCTGATCCAGGTAATGCGTGGATGGGAGGCCAGCGGGTGGCGGTCGACCAGTGCCTGTACGCCAAATACCTCCGCCAGGCACTGCTCGGTGAGCACCTGCCCTGGCGTGCCGTGGGCGACGATGCGCCCGGCATCGATCACGTACAGCCGATCGCAGAAGGCGGCGGCCAGGTTCAGATCGTGGAAGCTGGCCAGCAGGCTCAGGCCGGTGTTGCGCAGTTGCTGCAGCAGCGCCAGCTGAAAGCGTGGGTCGAGGTGATTGGTCGGTTCGTCGAGGATCAGCAGCCGAGGTTGCTGGACCAGCGCTCGGGCCAGCAGCACGCGCTGTTTTTCTCCGCCCGACAGGCAGATGAAGGCATCGAGGGCGCGCGGCAGCAGGTCGAGCCTGGCCAGGGTGTCGTCGATCAGACTCGCGTCGCCATCACCGTCGAACCAGCCCAGGTGCGGGGTACGGCCCATGGCAACGACGTCACGCACGCTCAAGCCGAAGTCTTCAGGGAACTCCTGCAGCATCACCGCGATGCGCTGGGCGACCCAGCGTGGGTTGCGCTGCCAGATATCCTCGCCATCGAGGTGCACCTGGCCTGCGCAGGGGCGATTGAAGCGGTAGGCGCAGCGCAGCAGACTGGTCTTGCCGCTGCCGTTGGGGCCGATCAGGCCGACGAATTCACCGGCGCCGATCTGCAGGTCGATGCCCTCCAGCAGCGGCTGCCCACCGCTGTGCGGTGACCAGTGCAGGCCTTGGATATGCAGGGTAGGGCATGACATGGATGAACCAACCGTCGCAGGGTGAGTGAAACCCGAACGGTGGAGGTGCGCGCAGCTGTCGCGGGCGCGCGGCTGCCGCGAGAACCGGCCTGCGCCCGCCCACCGCGGGAGTTGCCAACTGCTGTGACAGGCCGGTCTCCGGGCTTGCGAGGGGCATGAGGCATTCACCTTCCCATGCCGTTGGCACAGTGGTGTATCGAATGCATCGCTCGCTTACCGTTGCGGGGGCAGCGCCGGACTGCTCGCATGGGCGAGGCACCGGCTTCCCGTTTAATCCCCGGCTCGGCGGCAGGGGACACCTGAAACAAGGGGCGCATCTGAGCATTTATGGGAGGGGGAGTCAACCGGCCCTGTCGCGGGGGGGCGCCCGCGCCAGGGCCGACACGTTCAGGCCGGCAATGATCAGCTGCGCTTGAGCACCAGCGTCAGGATGTCGTAACTGGCCACCAGTTCACCGAGCTGGTTGGTCACCTCCACATCCCAGGCCACCACCCCTTGCGGCTGCCCCAACGGGCTGGTCTTGCCCTGGTCGATCTTGCGCTTGCAGGTCAGGCGCGCCTGGATCGTGTCACCGATCCCCACCGGGTTGATGAAGCGCAGGGTGTCCAGCCCGTAGTTGGCCAGTACCGGCCCTTCACCTGGCGACACGAACAGCCCGGCCGCCGCTGACAGCACGAAGTAGCCATGGGCGATGCGCTTGCCGAACTGCGACTGCTTGGCGGCGATTTCGTCGAAATGCATGTAGAAGTGGTCGCCCGACAGGCAGCCGAAGTTCACCAGGTCCGCCTCGGTGACGGTACGTCGGTGAGTCAGCAGCGATTCGCCGATGCGCAGTTCATCGAAGTAGCGACGGAACGGGTGCACCTCGGTCTCGATCACTTCGGCGCCGCGCACGTGCTCGCCGGTCACCGCCGCCAGCATGCTTGGCGAGCCCTGGATCGCGGCACGCTGCAGGTAGTGCTTGACCGCCCGCAGGCCGCCGAGCTCTTCGCCGCCCCCCGCACGCCCGGGGCCGCCGTGCTTGAGCTGTGGCAGCGGCGAGCCGTGCCCGGTGGACTCCGGCGCGGCCTCGCGATCGAGCACCAGCAAACGTCCGTGCCAGGCGGCGGCCGCGGGAATGGCCTTGGCGGCGATGGCGCGGTCGCGGGTCACCAGGGTCGCCACCAGGCTGCCCTTGCCACGCGCGGCCAGGACCAGGGCTTCGTCCAGGTCGTCGTAGGCCATCAAAGTGCTGACCGGGCCGAACGCCTCGATATCGTGGGCGCCGCCTTCGGCGTGTGGGTCGCGTGCGTGCAGCAGGGTCGGGGCAAAGAACGCACCTTCGGTTACACCTTCGCCCACCGGCGAGAAGCCGTCGTCGGCGCCGAACAGCTGGTCGCAGCTTTGCAGCAGGCTGCGCACGCGCTCACCGACGTCACGCTGCTGGTCATGGGAGGCCAGCGCGCCCATGCGCACGCCTTCGACCGACGGATCGCCCACCACCACCTTGGCCAGGCGCTCGCGCAGGCGGGTGGCGACGGCATCCAGGTGCCTGGCCGGCACGATGGCCCGGCGAATGGCCGTGCACTTCTGGCCTGCTTTGGTGGTCATCTCGCGCACCACTTCCTTGACGTACAGGTCGAACTCCTCGTCGTCGGGGGTTACGTCCGGCCCGAGGATGGCGCAGTTCAGCGAGTCGGCCTCAGCGGTGAAGGGCACTGAGTTGCGCACCAGGTTCGGTGTCATGCGCAGCTTGGCTGCGGTGTCGGCGGAGCCGGTGAAGGTCACCAGGTCCTGGCCCTGCAGGCGCTCGAGCAAATCGCCGGTGCTGCCGATCACCAATTGCAGGCTACCGGGCGGCAGCAGCCCTGATTCGTCGATCAGGCGCACCACAGCTTCGGTCAGGTAGCTGGTGGAGGTCGCGGGCTTGACGATGCACGGCATGCCGGCGAGGAAAGTCGGTGCGAACTTTTCCAGCATGCCCCAGATCGGGAAGTTGAAGGCGTTGATGTGCACTGCCACACCTGCCCGTGGCACCAGGATATGGCTGCCGGCGAAGCGCCCTTGCTTGCCCAGCGGGATCGCCGGGCCTTCGTGCAGCAGGTTGCCCGAGGGCAACTCGCGGGTGCCGATGCCGGAGTAGGAAAACAGCGTGGCATTGCCGCCTTCGATGTCGATCCAGCTGTCGGCACGGGTCGCGCCGCTGTGGTGGGAGAGGGCGTAGAGCTGTTCCTTGCGCTCGGCCAGGTACAGCGCCAGGGCCTTCAGGCGGGCGGCGCGCTGTTGAAAGTCCAGGGCCATGAGCCCGGCGAGGCCCTGGCGGCGGCCGAAATCCAGCGCTTCGGCGAAGTCCGGGCGTTCCTCATGGCTGTAGGCCAGGACCTGCCCATCGAGGGCGCTGCGCAGGGCCTGGGCGCCGTGCTGGCCGATCCAGCGACCGGCGATGAAGCTCTGCAGGGTGTGGGCTTCAGACATGCTGTTCTCCTTTGAGGGGCGCGGTTACCACAGCGCCAGGGTGTAGCCGATGATCAGGCGGTTCTCGTCCACGGCGTTGGTCAGGCCATTGCCGGAACGGAAGGTGACGTTGCGCCAGCGCAGGCTGACGTCCTTGAACGGGCCGCTCTGGATGACGTAGGTGATGTCGGTGTCGCGCTCGCGTTCGCGGCCATTGCTGAGGGTCGCGGTTTCGGCGTGGCGACCGTCGGTGTAGCGGGTCATGAAGCTCAGGCCCGGAATGCCCATCGCGACGAAGTCGTAGTCGTAGCGCACTTGCCAGGAGTCGAGACCTGCGCGGGTGAAGGTGTTGTAGGTGACCAGGTTGACCGTGTAGGGGTCGCCACCGTTGAGAAACGGAAACGCGCTGTCGCCGGACATCTGCTGCCAGGTGGCGGTGAACTTGTGGGCCTTCACGCCCAGGGTGAACATGGCGTTGAAGTTGCGGTTGTCGATGCGGCCTGCGCGTTCGGCGCCGTCGCCGCGGCTGTCGAAGTAGCGCAAGTCGCTGCGCAGGCTCATCCCTTCGCCCAGCGGCTGGGTGTGCAACAGCCCCAGGTATTGCTGGCGATAGATCTCGTCGAGCTTGGCGTAGTAATAGCTGACGCTGGTCTGCGGGGTGATCGCGTAACTGCCGCCGCCGAAGTCGAAGTGGTCGCTACTGGCCGCGCCGTAGCCGATGTCGTCGCGCCCGGATGAGTCGCGCAGGTTGGCCTTGGTCAGCCGTCCGGCGTTGACGGTCAGGCCCTCGATCTCCTGGCTGGTCAGCAGGCCACCCTGGAAGGTCGATGACAGCAGGCGGGTGTCGTTGTACACCACCACCGGCAGAATTGGCTGCAGGGTGCCCAGGCGCAGGGTGCTCTTCGATACGCGCAGCTTGCCGGTCAGCCCCAGCTCGCTGTAGTCGTCCACCGGCTCCAGGCTGTGCGGGCCGAAGGGCAGCAGGCCGGTGTTGCGCCGGTCGCGGCTGGAGTCGAGCTTGATCCCCAGTTGCCCCATGGCGTCCACGCCCAGGCCTATGGGGCCTTCGCTGAAGCCCGATTCGAAGCGCGCGGTGAAACCCTGGGCCCATTCCTCGGCCTTGGCTTGCGGTGCATTGGACTGGCGAAAGTCGCGGTTGATGTAGTGGTTGCGCAGCTCGACGCGGGCGTGGCTGTCAGCGATGAAATCCGCCATGGCCGGCAAGGGCAGGGCGAGGGTGGCCAGCCAGGCGGCCGACTTGAGACGAGTGTGGTTCATTGTTGTTATATCCGACATTCGAGGTTCAAGGGTTCAGTGCTTGCTGGCGCCGGCAGCGCCGATCCCGGTCATGGAGCGAATGAACTGGCCCAGGTAGCGACCACGCTCTTCGCTGGCCCGTTGCGAGCTGTCGGTGACCGAGAAGGCCCAGGCACCGAGGAAGGCCAGGCTCATGGAGAACAGCGCCGGGTTGCTGTAGGGGAACAGCGCGCGCTCGTTGTGCAGCACGTTGACCCACACCGCCGGGCCCAGCACCACCAGCACGATGGCCGAGACCAGCCCAGCCATGCTGCCGGCTACCGCGCCGCGGGTGGTCAGGCCTTTCCAGAACATCGAGAGCAGCAGCACCGGGAAGTTGACCGAGGCGGCAATGGCCAGCACCAGGCCCGAGAGGAAGGCGATGTTCTGCGATTCGAACAGCAACCCCAACAGCACCGCGAGCAGGCCGATCAGCAGGGTGGCGATACGCGACATGCGCATTTCTTCCTGCTCGCTGGCCTGGCCCTTGCGCACGACGCAGGCATAGAGGTCGTGGGAGATCGCCGAGGCACCGGACAGCGCCAGGCCTGCGACCACGGCAAGAATCGTGGCGAAGGCCACTGCCGAGATGAAGCCCAGGAACAGGTTGCCGCCCACGGCCTGGGCCAGGTGCACGGCGACCATGTTGCCGCCGCCGATGATCGCGCCGCTGGCGTCGCGGTAGGCCGGCTCGGTCCCCACCATGACGATGGCGCCGAAACCGATGACGATCAGCAGCAGGTAGAAGTAGCCGATGAAACCCGTGGCGTAGAACACGCTCTTGCGGGCTTCCTTGGCGTCACTGACGGTGAAGAACCGCATGAGGATGTGCGGCAGCCCGGCGGTGCCGAACATCATGCCCAGCCCCAGCGAGATGGCGTCGATGGGATTGGACAGCAGTGCGCCGGGGGCCATGATCGCCTGGCCCTTGGCATGCACTGCCACGGCGCTGGCGAACATCGCCTCGGTGCTGAAGCCGAAATGCTTGAGCACCATGAACGCCATGAAGGTGGTGCCCGACAACAGCATCACCGCCTTGATGATCTGCACCCAGGTGGTGGCGAGCATGCCGCCGAAGGTCACGTACAGCACCATCAGTACGCCCACCAGGGTGACGGCGTAGAGGTAGCTGATACCGAACAGCAACTCGATCAGCTTGCCGGCGCCGACCATCTGCGCCACCAGGTACAACAGCGCGACGGTCAGCGTGCCGAACGCGGCGCTCAGGCGTACCGGGGCCTGTGCCAGGCGGTAGGAAACCACGTCGGCGAAGGTGTACTTGCCCAGGTTGCGCAGTCGCTCGGCAATCAGGAACAGGATGATCGGCCAGCCGGCGAGTACGCCCAGGGCATAGAGCAGGCCGTCGTAGCCGTTCATGAACATCATCGCCGAGATGCCGAGGAAGGACGCAGCGCTGATCATGTCCCCGGCGATCGCCAGGCCATTCTGCATCCCAGTGAGGCCACCGCCTGCGGTGTAGAAGTCACTGGTCGAGCGGGTGCGGGCCGCGGCCCAGCGGGTTACCAGCAGGGTGAAGCAGACGAACACCATGAACATCGAGATGGCAGTCCAGTTCATTGCGCGCACTCCTGGCGAACCTTGTCGTTGAGTGGATCGATGACGCGGTTGGCGCGGTGCATGTAGATGCCGGTCAGGGCGAACGACAGCAGCACCATCAGCACACCCACCAGCATGCCGACGCTGGTGACGCCGCCATTGAGCGACTGGCCGAGCAGGCCGGGGGCGAAGGCCACCAGCAGCACGAAGCCGTAGTAGGCGGCAAGCATGGTCAGGGTGAGGCTGCCGTTGAGGCGGCGCTTGCGGCGGATCAGTTGCTGGAAGTCGGGGTGCTTGCTGATGGAGTCGATGTGCTCGGGTGTCATGGGAAGCGGTCCTCTGTCTTGTAATTGTTTTTTCAGGTCACGCAGGGTGTTGCGGGGTTGCTGGCGGCCTCATCGCGGGACGAGCCCGCTCCCACAGGTACAGCAGTGACCATGGGTCTTGTGGGAGCAACGGTCTTGCTCAAAATTTGAAGTCCAGCCCAATCCCTGCGGGAGCAGGCTTGTCCCTTTAAAGTCCAGCCCAGTCCCTGTGGGAGCAAGCTTGTCCCTTTAAAGTCCAGCCAATCCCTGTGGGAGCAGGCTTGTCCCGCGATGAGGGCGCCGCGGTCTCAAAGTTGATCGAAATCCAGCACCACGCGGTCGCTCAGCGGATACGTCTGGCACGACAGCACATACCCCGCCGCCACCTCGTAATCCTCCAGCGCATGGTTGCTGTCCATTTCCACCTCGCCCTCGATCACCCGGCACTTGCAGGTCGAGCACACGCCGGCCTTGCACGAATAGGGCAGCTCGGCGCCAATGGCGTTGCCGGCATCGAGAATGTTCTGGCTGTTGCGCGGCAGGTCGAAGGCCAGGGCACGGCCATCGCTGATCACGGTGATATGGCTCAGCGCCGAGTCCAGCTGGCGCTGAGCCTCGCGGGCTTCGCGCCTAGCCTCGTTGCCAGCGGCGGCAAACAGCTCGAAATGGATGCGTTCGCGCGGCATGCCGTTGTCTTCTAGGCTGGCGCGCACGGTTTCGGTCATCGCCTGCGGCCCGCAGATAAAGGCGGCATCGAGGGCTTGCACGTCGAGCCAGCGAGAGAACAACTGGCCGCACTTGTCAGCATCGATTCGGCCGTTGTACAGGTCGACATCCTGCTGTTCGCGGCTGAACACGAAAATCAGGTTCAGGCGGTCCAGGTAACGGTTCTTCAGGTCTTCCAGGCGATCGCGAAACAGTGCGCTGTTGCTGGCGCGGTTGCCGTACAGCAGGGTGAAGCGACTGTTGGGCTCGCAGGCCAGGGTGGTGGCGATGATCGACAGGATCGGGGTGATACCGCTGCCGGCGGCGACCCCCAGGTAATGGCCATGGCGCTCGGTTTGCAGTGGAACGAAGAAGCTGCCGCTGGGCGGCATCACGTCTAGTTGCTGGCCGACCGCGAGCACATCGTTGGCGAATGCCGAGAAGCGTCCGCCAGGCACGCGCTTGACCGCCACGCGCAGCTCGCCGTCCTGCACGGCACTGCAAATCGAATAGGAGCGGCGCACTTCCTCATCGTCGAGAAAGGTGCGCATCACCAGGTACTGGCCCTGGGTGAAGCGGAACGCGTCCTGCAGATGGGCGGGCACGTCGAAGGCGATCGACACGGCGTCGCGTGTCTCGTGACGCACTTGCTTGATGGTCAGGCTGTGAAACTGGCTCATGGTCGTCTCCACGGCTCAAATGCATTTGAAATAGTCGAACGGCTCCAGGCACTCGCGGCAGCGATAAAGCGCCTTGCAGGCCGTGGAGCCGAACTGGCTGAGCAGTTCGGTGTGGGCGCTGCCGCATTGCGGACAGCACACCTTGGGGGCTTCGCCGAGCAGGCTGCGCTTGCTGGCATTGCCCTGGGGCGGGGCGATGCCATAGACACGCAAGCGTTCGCGGCCTTGATCGCTGATCCAGTCGCTGCTCCAGGCCGGGGTCAGGCGGCGTTCCAGCGCTGGCTGGGCAAAACCGGCCTGTTCCAGGGCCTGGCGGATATCCCCCTCGATCACCTCGGTGGCCGGGCAGCCGGAGTAGGTAGGGGTCACCACCAGGTGCAGATGGCCGGCGCGCCAGTCCAGGTCGCGCACGATTCCCAGGTCTACCACGCTGACCACCGGCACTTCCGGGTCCATGACCTGCTCCAGCACCGCCCAGGCCCGCGCCAGGTCGCCCTCGCGCAGGCTGCGGGCGCCACGGTCGCCAGCGATCAGCTCACCAGATCGCATCGGGGTAGGCCCGTGGCAGGAACTGCATCTCGGCCAGCAGCAGGCCCAGGTGTTCGGTGTGCAAGCCCTTGCGACCGCTCAGGTAGAAATGACTGGCGGGCGTGGGTTGCGGGAGCTCGACCGAGGCGAAGATGGCGCTGACCTGGGCGAGCCAGGCTTGCCCTACTTGCGTCGGGTCAGCGGCAATACCCGCGGCGGCCAGGCGCGTCTCGCTTTCACTGCCCTGGCTCAGCTCCACGGTGAAACGCCACAGTGCCGGGATTGCCGCGACCATGCGGCGACGGCTTTCGTCGGTGCCGCCGCCCAGGCGCTGCACCCATTCACCGGAGCGGCGCAGGTGGTAGGTGACCTCCTTGAGCGCCTTGGCCGCGATGCCGGCGATGCGCGGATCGCTTGAGGCGCACAGGCCTTGGAGCATCGCCAGGTGCCAGGCGTCGTAGAGGAACTGCTTGGCCATGGTCACGGCAAAGTCGCCGTTGGGTTGCTCGACCAGCAGCAGGTTGTGGAAGGCGCGTTCGTCGCGGCGAAACGCCAGGGCGTCGGCATCGCGGCCGTCGTCGAGCAGTTCGGCGGCGTACTCCAGCCAGTTGCGCGCCTGGCCGACCAGGTCGAGACCGACATTCATCAGGGCCAGTTCTTCCTCCAGTGCGGGAGCGTGGCCACACCATTGACACAGGCGCTGGCCTTGGATCAGGGCGCTGTCGCCGAGCAGCAAGAGGTAGGGGATCAGATCGTCGTTGTGCATGGCGGGCCTCACATGTGTCCGACTTCGTCAGGCAGCTCGTAGAAGCTGGCATGGCGGTAGACCTTGTCGTCCGAAGGGGCGAACAGCGGGTCTTTTTCATCAGGCGAGGAGGCGGTGATCAGCGCCGAAGGCACCACCCACAGGCTCACGCCTTCGCTGCGCCGGGTGTACAGCTCACGGGCGTTCTCGATGGCCATGGCCGCGTCGGCGGCATGCACGCTGCCCACGTGCTTGTGGTTCAGGCCGTGCTTGCTGCGCACGAATACTTCGTAGAGGGTCCAGACAGACATGTTCGATCTCCGCATCGGTCGCCGCTTCAGGCGGCGTTCTTGTTCTGTTGCTTGCGCGCATAGGCCACGGCGGCCTCGCGTACCCAGGCCCCGTCTTCGATGGCCTGGCGACGGGTGGCGACCCGCTCCTGGTTGCAGGGGCCGTTGCCCTTGATCACTTCGTAGAATTCGTCCCACTGGATTTCACCGAAGTCGTAGTGACCGCGGTCGGCGTTCCACTTCAGTTCCGGGTCCGGGGCGGTGCAACCGAGCAGCTCGAGCTGCGGCACGGTCTGGTCGATGAAGCGCTGGCGGAGTTCGTCGTTGGTCTGGCGCTTGATCTTCCAGGCCATCGACTGGGCGCTGTTGGGGGAGTGTTCGTCGCTGGGGCCGAACATCATCAGCGACGGCCACCACAGGCGATTGATTGCATCCTGGACCATGTCCTTCTGCGCCTGGGTGCCGTGGCGCATCATGGTCAGCAGCAGCTCGTAGCCCTGGCGCTGATGGAAGCTTTCTTCCTTGCAGATACGGATCATCGCGCGCGAGTAGGGGCCGTAGGAGGTGCGTTGCAGTACCACCTGGTTGACGATCGCCGCGCCGTCGACCAGCCAGCCCACCGCGCCCATGTCGGCCCAGCTCAGGGTCGGGTAGTTGAAGATGCTCGAGTACTTGGCCTTGCCGCTGTGCAGCTTGGCGATCTCTTCGTCGCGGTCGGCGCCGAGGGTTTCCATGGCGCTGTACAGGTACAGGCCATGGCCGGCTTCGTCCTGGATCTTGGCCATCAACTGCAGCTTGCGCTTGAGGCTCGGCGCGCGGGTGACCCAGTTGCCCTCGGGAAGCATGCCGACGATTTCCGAATGGGCGTGCTGGGAGATCTGCCGGATCAGGGTCTGGCGATAGGCCTCTGGCATCCAGTTTTTCGGTTCGATCTTGATCTCGGCGTCGATCTTCTCCTGGAAGTGGCGCTCTTCGGGCGACATCTCTTCCAGTGACTTGACACGTTTGACGCCGGTTTCGACTAGCTGTGCGTACATGTTCGGACTCCCGCCGCAGGGGTGGTTGGGGCATGGAGTCTTTTATAAGCGATACGTGATCTAACATCAAACATAAAATCATGTATCAGATAAAATTGTGTATCACGTTGCGCCCCTATCGCGGGACGAGCCCGCTCCCACTGACTCCAAGATCAGCGAGCCGCCTGTGGGAGCGGGCTCGTCCCGCGATAGGGCCGGCAAATCCGGCGCAAAAAAAGCCCCGGACCAGGCCGGGGCAGAAAAAGGCAGCCGAATCGAAAGTCAGCTGGCCAACCGTTTGTCGTAGACGTGGCAAGCCTTGCCCTCTGAGCGCTTCAGCGTTCCGCAGGGCTGCAGGCGAATCTGCGTGCTGATGCCGATGTAGGTCTTGATCTGCTTGCTCAGCTCACCCACAAGCGCCTTGCGCGTAGCGTCGTCCAGGTACTGGCTGTCGGCGCGCAACTCCACGTGCACTTCCACGCTGTCGAGATTGCCATTGCGATACAGATGGATCTCGTAAAGCTCGGAAAGCTGTTTTATTTTCAGCACCTGCTCTTCGATCTGCGTAGGGAACACGTTGACCCCGCGGATGATCAGCATGTCGTCGCTGCGCCCGGTGATCTTGCCAATGCGCCGCATCGGCCGTGCCGTGCCGGGCAGCAGACGGGTCAGGTCGCGGGTGCGGTAGCGCACCATCGGCAGCGCCTCCTTGCTCAGCGAGGTGAACACCAGCTCGCCCAGTTGCCCGTCCGGCAGGACCTCGCCGGACACCGGGTCGATGATCTCGGGGTAGAAATGGTCTTCCCAGATGGTCGGGCCGTCCTTGGTCTCGATGCACTCCATGGCCACGCCTGGCCCCATGATTTCCGACAGGCCATAGATGTCCAGGGCGTTGATGCCCAGGCGTTGCTCGATGGAGCGGCGCAGCTCGTCGGTCCAGGGCTCGGCACCGAAGATGCCCAGGCGCAGCTTGAGGTCGTTGGGGTCGATGCCCTGGCGCTCGATCTCATCGGCCAGGTTGAGCATGTACGAGGGCGTGACCATGATGATGTCGGGCTGGAAGTCGCGGATCAGTTGCACCTGCTTCTCGGTCTGACCGCCGGACATGGGGATCACCGTGCAGCCCAGACGCTCGGCGCCATAGTGAGCGCCCAGGCCACCGGTGAAGAGGCCGTAGCCATAGGAAACATGCACCTTGTCGCCCTTGCGTCCACCTGCGGCGCGGATCGAGCGGGCGACCACGTTGGCCCAGGTGTTGATGTCGTTTTGGGTATACCCGACCACCGTTGGCTTGCCCGTGGTGCCGCTGGAGGCGTGCAGGCGTACCACTTCTTCCTGGGGGACGGCAAACATGCCGTAGGGGTAGTTGTCGCGCAGGTCGCTCTTGCCGGTGAAGGGGAAGCGCGACAGGTCCTCGAGCGACTTCAGGTCGTCCGGGTGGGCGCCGCAGGCGTCGAAGCGCTGACGGTACAGTGCCACCTTGTCGTAGGCGTGGCGCAGGCTCCAGCGCAGACGTTCGAGCTGGTGCTGGCGCAGCGCATCGACACTGGCAGTTTCCATGGGGTCAAGCAGGGCGCGTTCGGCATCGTGGTACATGTTCATGGCTTCACTCGAGTTGTTCTTGTACGCCGGCCCGTCGAGGGGCCGTGAGTGTCATGGTGGGCAGCATACTGCCCGTTGCAGCGTGGGTCGCGGTCCGTTGGTCGAAGTGCCTCAAAGGCGCTCGATCACCATGGCGATGCCCTGGCCGACGCCGATGCACATGGTGCACAGCGCGTAGCGGCCGCCGGTCAGCTCCAGCTCGTGCAGCGCGGTGGTGACCAGCCGCGCGCCGCTCATGCCCAGCGGATGCCCCAGGGCGATGGCGCCACCGTTGGGATTGACCCGTGGATCGTCGTCGGCAACACCCAGCTCGCGCAGCACTGCCAGCCCTTGGGCCGCGAAAGCTTCGTTGAGCTCGATCACGTCCATGTCGGCCAGGGCAAGACCGGTCAGCTCCAGCACCTTGCGCGTCGCAGGCACCGGGCCGATGCCCATGATGCGCGGCGCGACACCTGCTGCGGCCATGCCGACGATTCGCCCGCGGGCCTGCAGGCCGTGGCGGCGGGCTGCGCTGCTGCTGGCCAGCAACAGTGCGCACGCACCGTCGTTGACCCCCGACGCGTTGCCGGCAGTGACGCTGCCACCTTCGCGAAACGGCGTGCCAAGGCGCGCCAGCTGCTCCAGGGTGGTGTCGCCACGCGGGTGTTCGTCCTGCTCGACCAGCTTGGGCGGGCCCTTGCGCTGGGCGATCTCGACCGGGACGATTTCCCGCGCCAGGCGGCCATTGGCCTGGGCGGCAGCGGCCTTGTGCTGGCTGCGCAAGGCAAAGGCATCCTGGTCGGCGCGCGAGATGCCGAACTGCTCGGCGACGTTCTCGGCGGTCTCGGGCATCGAGTCGATGCCGTATTGGGCTTTCATCAGGGGATTGACGAAGCGCCAGCCGATGGTGGTGTCGAACAGTTCCGCACTGCGGCCGAAGGCCTGTTCGGCCTTGCCGATGACGAACGGCGCGCGGGACATGGATTCGACGCCGCCGGCCAGCATCAGCCCGGCCTCGCCACAGCGCAGGGCGCGGGCGGCGTTGCCGATGGCGTCCAGGCCGGAGCCGCACAGGCGGTTGAGGGTGGTGCCCGGCACCTCGACAGGCAGCCCGGCCAGCAGCGTGGCCATATGCGCAACGTTGCGATTGTCTTCGCCGGCCTGGTTGGCGCAGCCGAGGATCACATCGTCGATGGCGTGCCAGTCCAGTGTCGGGTGGCGGGCGATCAAGGCCTTGATCGGGATCGCCGCCAGGTCGTCGGCACGCACGCTGCTCAGGGCGCCGCCGTAGCGGCCGATGGGCGTGCGCACGGCGTCGATGATCAGGGCGTCGTTGAGGGTCGGTTCAGTCATCTTGCGTCTCCTGCGTCAGCACGCTGCCGCGCAACTTGTAGGACTTGCCATGGAACAGCGCCACCAGCTCGCCACGCTGGTTTTCCAGGCGCACGTCGTAGAGGCCAGTGCGGCTCTTGCGCACCAGCTCGTGGGCGGTGGCGGTCAACTGGTCGCCGAGCAGCGCCGGGGCCACATAATCGATGCTGCAGCCCAGGGCCACAGTGGCCTCGTCGTGGCTGTTGCAGGCAAAGGCGAACGCCGAATCGGCCAGGGCGAAGAGAAAGCCGCCGTGGCAGGTGCCGTGGCCCTGGATCATGTCGGCGCGTACGGTCATGCGCACGGCAGCGCTGCCGGGGCCGGCCTCGAGCAGTTCGATGCCCATGCCTTGAGTGGCCCGGTCACGGGCGTACATGGCGTCGGCACAGGCGCGGGCCAGCGCTTCGGGCGTGCGAGGTGTGTCAGTCATGCAGGCGGCCTCCTTCGGCATGGGTGCGGCGCAGCAGCAGGGAAGGGCGATAGCGTTCTTCGCCGTAGGCCTGCTGCAGGTGTTCGAGGGTGTGCAACGTGTGGGCAAGGCCGATGCGTTCGGCCCAGGCCAGCGGCCCCAACGGATAATTGACCCCGGCGCACATGGCCAGGTCGATGTCGGCCGCCGACGCGACACCTTGCAGCACGGCATCGGCGGCTTCGTTGGCGAGCATGGCCACCGTGCGCAGCACGGCCAGGCCCGGCAGGTCGGCCAGGGCGCTGACGTTGAAACCGGCACGCTGGAGCAGCGCGACAGCCTGATCGCGGGCTTCGATCGTGGTGTTCCTGGCCCAGGTAATCGCGATGCGTGTCGCGCTGCTGTAATCCAGGGCAAGGTCGATCAGGACCAGGTTCTGCAGGCCGTCGTCGCGGGCGCGCTGGCTGGCCAGGCGACCGTCGGACAGGGCCAGGGTGGCATCGCCAATGCGCAACAAGCCCTGGCCGGCGCGTTGGGTCAGTTCGACGCCGCTGGCGCTCAGGCGCTGCAGCAGCGGCTGCATGACACCGAGGTCGCCCTCGACCACGCAGCGTGTAACTTCGGCAGAGCTGCGCAATTCGGCAGGCTGCGGGCGTTCGGCGCCTTCGCGGTAGTCGTAGAAACCTTGGCCGCTCTTGCGCCCCAGGCGCCCGGCGGCCACCATTTCCTTTTGTACCTGCGAGGGCTGGAAGCGCAAATCCCCGTAATAGGCGTCGAACACCGAACAGGTGACGGCGTAGTTGACGTCATGGCCGATCAGATCGGTGAGTTCGAACGCGCCCATGCGGAACCCGCCAGCCTCGCGCAACAGCGCATCGAGGCTGGCGCAATCGGCGGCACCTTCCTGCAGCAGGCGCAGGCTCTCGGCATAGAACGGACGGGCCACGCGGTTGACGATGAAACCGGGGGTGGAGCGTGCATGCACGGGCTGCTTGCCCCAGGCCTTGGCGGTGTCGTACAGCGTATCGGCCACCGCCGGTTCGGTTGCAAGCCCCGACACGACCTCGACCAACGCCATCAAGGGGGCAGGATTGAAGAAATGCATGCCGATCACGCGCTCGGGTCGGGCCAGCCCCGCTGCCAGGCGGGTAATCGACAACGACGACGTATTGCTGGCGAGGATGCAGGTTTCAGCGCAGAGGGCTTCAAGCTGACGCAGCAGTTGCTGCTTGATATCGAGGTCTTCCACGATCGCCTCGATCACCAGCGTCGCATCGGCCAGGGCCTCGAGCGACTCGGCAGGCTGCAGGCGGGCGACGGTCGACTCGCGCTCGCAGGCGTTCAGCTTGCCTTTGTCCACCAGGCGCGCCAATTGCCGGGCGATGCCGTCGATGGCCTGCGCTGCGGCGCCCGGGCGATTGTCATAAAGCCGGACCGCATGCCCGGCCTGGGCTGCAACTTGGGCAATGCCGGCCCCCATGGCGCCAGCGCCGATCACCGCAACCTGAGCTTCAATGTGCAGGGCACTCATCTCAGCACCCCTTGAACACGGGCGTACGCTTTTCCATGAACGCGCTGACGCCTTCGCGGTAGTCGTCGCTGCGCCCGGCCAGGCGTTGCAGGTCGCGCTCGAGCGTCAGCTGCTGGTCGAAACTGTTGTCGAAGCTTGCGTTGAGGCTGCGCTTGATCAGCGCCAGGCCATAGGTGGGTTGAGCGGCCAGGTGTCGGGCCAGGCGCAGTGCTTCGTCGCGCAACTCGGCGTCGTCGACCGCGCGATGAATCAGCCCCCATTGCTCGGCCTGTTCGGCGCTCAGGCGCTCGCCCAGCATGGCCAGGGCTTTCGCGCGGGCCATGCCGACCAGGCGTGGCAGCAGCCAGGTGCCGCCAGAGTCCGGGATCAGCCCGATGCGGCAGAACGCCTGGATGAAGCTGGCCGAGCGGGCGGCCAGCACCAGGTCGCAAGCCAGGGGAATATTGGCCCCGGCGCCGGCAGCCACGCCGTTGACCGCACAGATCACCGGCATCGGCAAGTCGCGCAGGCTACGGATCAGCGGGTTGTAGAACTGCTCGATCGAAAGGCCCAGGTCGGGCCGCTCGGCACCTGGCGCAACGTTGCGGTCGGAGAGGTCCTGGCCGGCGCAGAAACCGCGGCCTTCGCCGGTCAGCAGCAGGACCCGCACCTGTTCGCTCTGGCGTACCTGCTTGAGAGCCTCGCGCACCTCCTGGTGCATGGCGGTGTTGAAGCTGTTGAGTTGCTCGGGGCGGTTGAGCGAGAGGAGGGCGATGCCGTCCTCGATGGAAAACAGGATGTGCTGGAAGCTCATGGCAAGCGCGCTCCGTCAGTCGGTGGAATCGAGTGGGTCAGCGGCCGATGAAACTGGCCGAGCGTTTTTCCTGGAAAGCGCGGATGCCCTCCTGGCGGTCGGCCGTGCCGGCCAGCAGGGTGAAGGCATGTCGCTCGAAGCGCAGGCCGCTGGCAAGGTCGGTATCCTGGGCCTTGAGTAGCGCCTCTTTGGCCAGGCGCACGGCCAGCGGCGCCTTTTGCGCGATGCTGCACGCCACCTGCAGGGCGCGTTCAACGGTCAATTCGGGCTGGGTCATTTCGCTGATCAGCCCGGCCTGCAGGGCATGGCGGGCATCGAGGGTTTCGCCGGTGAGCACCAGCTGCATCGCCAGTGGCTTGCCGACTGCGCGAAGCAGGCGCTGGGTGCCACCGGCGCCGGGAATGATGCCGAGGTTGATCTCTGGCTGGCCGAAGCGTGCGTCGGACCCGGCGATAACGATATCGGCGCACATCACCAGCTCGCAGCCGCCGCCGAGGGCGAAACCGTTGACGGCGGCGATCAGAGGCTTGGGAAAAGCGGCGATGCGCTGCCAGTGGGCGACACGGGGATCGTTGAGGATGCCGACCAGGTCGCGCTCGGCCATCTCGTTGATGTCCGCGCCTGCAGCAAAGGCCTTGCGATTGCCGGTGATCACCACCGCACGGGTGTGCTCGTCATGGGCGGCAGCGTCGAGTTCGTCGGCGAGCTCTGCCAGAAGCTCGGTATTCAGGGCGTTGAGGGCTTGCGGGCGGTGCAGGGTGATCAGGCGGACACCGTCCGCCTGGGCCTGCACAACGAGGTTGCTTGGCATGGTGGTACCTCAGGCTGCACGTTTGGCGCCGGTCAAGGCCGGCCAGTTCTTGGAGTCGGTTGCAGTGGTGGCGCAAGTATAGGCGCAAAGCGATACGAAATATCAACATCAAAATTAATATGATGTATCTAAACGTTGACTGCTGATCCCCGGAATCGCCGAAACCCCTTCCTCGCATAGGTTCCGAGCTGCCATTCGATGAGAAGAACGATTCAAAAAAAGCGATACAGCAATTTCAAAATTGACTGATCTATTTGAAGTGATACATGATCCGTGAACATCATGAATCACATTGAGTCACTCCCATGCCCTGCTATCGCCTCGACGGCTTGACCCCAGTGGTCCATCCCACCGCCTACGTCCACCCCAGTGCCGTGCTGATCGGCGATGTGATCGTCGGCCCCGGCTGTTATGTCGGACCTCTCGCGGCGTTGCGGGGCGACTTTGGGCGCATCGTCCTGGAGGAGGGCGCCAATCTGCAGGACACCTGCGTGATGCATGGCTTTCCGGGCGGTGACACGGTCATCGAGCGCAACGGTCATGTTGGGCATGGCGCGGTGCTGCACGGGTGCCGAGTAGGGGCGGATGCGCTTGTGGGCATGAATGCGGTGGTGATGGATGGTGCGCACATCGCGCCACGCTGCATCGTGGCGGCCACGGCATTCGTCAAGGCGGGGTTCACCTGCGAGGCGCAGAGCCTGGTGGTGGGCTCGCCGGCCCAGGCCAAGCGTACGCTGAGCGATGAGGAAGTCGCCTGGAAGCAGCGCGGCACGCAGGAGTACCAGGCGCTCGCCAGACGCTGCATGGCGTCGATGGTGGAGTGTTCACCGCTGAGTGCGGTCGAGCCCGCACGCCCGCGCATGGGCGATACCGGCCTGCGGCCGAAGACGGGGCATGGCGCATGAGTATTGCCGTGTCGCGCCATGGCCAGGCGGGGCGGGGTAAAGGTATAGTCGGGGCTTTCTCCGCGCCCAGTTCCCCCATGAGCAGCCTCGCACCCCTGAACCACCTGATCACCCGCTTCCAGGAGCAGACGCCAATCCGCGCCAGCTCGCTGATCATCACGCTGTATGGCGATGCCGTCGAGCCCCACGGTGGCACGGTGTGGCTGGGTAGCCTGATCGGTTTGCTGGAGCCCTTCGGCATCAACGAGCGACTGATTCGCACGTCGATCTTCCGCCTGACCAAAGAAGGCTGGCTGACCGCTGAAAAGGTCGGTCGCCGTAGCTACTACAGCCTGACCGGCACCGGCCGACGGCGTTTCGAGAAGGCATTCAAACGGGTCTACAGTGCCATCCTGCCAGCCTGGGACGGCGCCTGGACGCTGGTGCTGCTCTCGCAGTTGGACGTTGCCAAGCGCAAGTCGGTACGTGAAGAGCTGGAGTGGCAAGGCTTCGGAGCCATCGCCCCTAACGTGATGGGTTGCCCGCGTGCTGATCGTGCGGATCTGGCGGCGACCCTGCGCGAGCTGGAGGCCGAGGAAGACAGTATCGTCTTCGAGACCCATGCCCAGGAAATTCTCGCCTCCAAGGCCATGCGCGCGCAGGTCAGGGAGAGCTGGGGGATCGACGAGCTGGGCCAGCATTACAGCGAGTTCATTCGCCTGTTCCGTCCGCTGTGGCAGGCACTGCGCGAACAGGAAACGCTGGAGGCGCAGGATTGCTTCCTGGCGCGCACCTTGCTGATCCACGAATACCGGCGTTTGCTGCTGCGCGATCCGCAGTTGCCCGATGAACTGCTGCCCGGCGACTGGGAGGGCCGTGCGGCGCGCCAGTTGTGCCGCAACCTCTATCGCCTGGTGTCGCCCAAGGCTGAAGCCTGGCTCAATGACATGCTGGAGACGGCGGACGGACCGCTGCCGGATGCCAGCGAGAGTTTCTACCGTCGATTTGGTGGTTTGAGCTGAAACATACGTGGTACGCATCACGGTATGTTATGGCGATTGAGGTTGACCATACTTCTGTGGCCACCCCTGAAAGCTGAAGCGCCCTGCAGGGCGCGCCAGCCAAAGAGTCGTGCTCAACTCCGCTCGACCAACCCCGCCAATACCGTCTGCAGATCGGTGCGCGCCTGGCGCGGCGTCCCTTCAAAGTCGATCCAGCCCGCATTGAAGCCATCGAGCATTTGCATGCGCGGTACCGGATTCTCCATCCCTTGCTCAAGGAATAGTGCCTCCCAGCTATCGCGCGGGACTGCTTGCGCCTTCACTTCACGCCCGAGCACCTGGCCAAGCGTGGCAGCGAGCTGCAGCGGCGAGATCGCTTGAGGGCCGGTCAGCTCCACCACCCGCACGCCCTCCCAAGGCTCCTGCAGCAACTGCGCCGCAACGCGCCCGACATCGGCCGTGGCGACCATGTGCACGGGCTTGTCCAGCGGTTGCAGGAAGCTGTACAGGACGCCATGTTCCCGAGCGGGGGCAATGTCCCACAGGCTGTTCTCCATGAACCAGGCAGCGCGCAGAAACGTTACCGGCATGGGCAGCTGCCCCAGCACATGTTCCATTTCACCCAGCTGCGATAGCAGGTTAGGGTGGCTGGCCTGCGCGCCAACGGTGGACAGGCACACAACGCGTTCCGGGTGGCTGGCCAGCAGTGCCGCGTGCAGGTTGGCGAGTATCGCGCGGGTTTCGGGGAAATCAGGGCGAGGGTCGAAGTTCGGCGGCAGCAACACGAACACAGCGGTGGCGCCGTGGAACGCCCGGGTCAGGGCGACACGGTCCTGCATGTCGGCTACCGCGACGCTGCACCCCTGGGCCTGCCAGGTTTCGCCCTTGGCGGCATCGCGCACCACAGCGCGCACCTCCTTGCCTGCGGCCAACAGGTTGCGCGCCAGGGCGCTGGCGACTTGGCCGGTGATGCCAGTGATAACGTACATGGTAGGTAACTCCTGAGTGGGAGGCGGCACAGCGCCGCGTTCGGGAGCCAGTCTGTGGTGCGTCGATTGATTAATCGATAACATGAAGCTCATTTCAATAATGACTGATTGGCATCAATATGAGTTTTGATGAGCGCAGCCTCAGCGGCATGAGTGTGTTCGTCGCCATCGTCGACAGTGGCAGCTTTGCCGCCGCTGGCGAGGTGATGGACATGTCCCAGCCGGGTGTCAGCCGGGCGTTGGCGCGCCTGGAGAAACGCCTGGGGATTCGCCTGTTTGACCGCACCACACGCTCGGTCACCCTGACCGACGAGGGGCGCCGCCTGTACGAACAGGTGGTGCCGTTGCTGGCAGCGCTGGACGAGGCGGCCAGCTCGGTGACCGAGGGGGCAGCGGTGGTCAGGGGGCGGCTGCGGGTCAATGTCGATCCGTTTTTCGCTCGCCTGATACTTGGGCCGCGCCTGGGCGGGTTTCTCGAGGCGCACCCACAACTGAACCTGGAACTGATCACTCGCGATCGCCTGGGCGACATGGTCGCCGAAGGTTTCGACTTGGCCGTGCGTTTCGGCGAGCCCCGCACGTCAAGCCTGGTGGCGCGCAAGCTGCTGGACACTCGTATCCTGACCGCGGCGGCACCGGCCTACCTCAAGCGTTTTGGCCGCCCGGCACAGCCGCAGGCCCTCAGCGAACATCGCTGCATCCAGTTCCGCGATCCGCAGAGTGGTCAGCCTTTTGCCTGGGAGTTTCACCGAGGTGCCGAGCGCCTGACCGTGGACACGCGCGGGCAATTGCTGGTCAACGATGTGGGCAGTCTGCACAGCACCTGCCTTGCCGGCTACGGAGTTGCGCAGGTGATGGCTTTGGGTAGCGAGCTGCTACTGGCCGAGGGCCGCCTGGTCGAGCTGTTCGACGACTGGCCGGACGAGCGTTTTCCGCTGTATGCACTGTACCCTTCGCGGCATCACCCGCCGGCCAAGGTTCGCGCATTTCTCGACTTCGTCCTGGAGTTGCTCAATGCACCTCAAGGGTGAGGGCAGGGCGTAGCTACGTGCGCGTGCAGCGCCTCGGCGAGCCATCCCATGAACCACAGGGCATCGTCGCCTGGAGGGTGGGGAGGGGTGAGCAACGGGTAGCTTTCCAGTGCGACCGCCTCATCGACCCCGCGTCGGCGGCCAAGGCGGTGCCTGCTACCACGGCACAGGGCGGGCAGACCTTCTGGGCGCTGGGAATATTCGGCCAGAGCATTGCGATCAATCCGCAGGAGCGCCTGGTGGTGGTGCAGTGGTCGACCTGGAAAAATGCCGAGTCGCCCAGTTCGCTGTATGACGAGCAGGCGGTATTCGTCAATGCGGTGAGTGCGGCGCTGGCCGGAAAGCCTTGAAGCTGCTCGGTAGCGCCTGAGCTTGTCGGCTTGCGTGCTGTCGGCGAGGGATCTGGGGGCGGACATAATGCGTGGCAAGCATAACTCAACTAAATAACTATTTAGCGTAGCTATAATTTAGATACCTATTACTCAGACAGGCGACGCCCAAGCCAAACCGTCTGGCCACCGCATTCCGCGTCCTCTGCGATGTGCTCCAGCAACTCAAAATCGTGGTTGGCGAGCAGTGCCGTGTATTCCTGAGGGTCGAGGCTCGCATGGTACAGCGTTTCACCCTCGAAAACGCCCAAGGCTTCGCCATGAGAAGGCCCACTGGTGAACATCAGCAACGCTCCAGGTGCGGCATGACGCTGAAATACCGGGAACATCTTGCGCTGATCGTCGGGCTTGAGATGAAAAAAGCTGTTCCAGGCCAGGATGGCCGCGAAATGGCGATCGAGCGCCAATGTGCGCATGTCCGCGTGAATCCATTCCTGCGTTGGAAATTGCGCGCTGCACAGTGCGAGCATCTGCTCAGACGAATCTACACCGATGACAGACGCGCCGGCGTCGATCAGATAACGTGCCACGGGTTGGCCGGAGCCGCAGCCCAGATCCAGAACGGTCGCAGACGGCGGTAGCAATGAACGGAAGCGTTCGATCCATTTGCGGTCGATGAAATGGTTGACGCGCAGATCGTTCCACGTAGCGGCGTGGCGGTCGTAGAGACTGATGATCTGATCTGCGGATGGATGGTGAGACATGAACTGGAGCATCCTTGATCGGCTTTGAAGGGTGAAGGCTCATGAGGGGCTTGCTGAGAGTCGAATGTACCTTGGGTGTGGCTCGTATGGGAAATACAGAAATACGCATAATGTATATTATGTTAAATTGAGTATTGTGGGAGTTGATCTCGATCAGTGTCCAATCCCAAGCGCTCAGAACTAAACATGCGAAAAGCTAATGTCAGGATGCCCTAAAAAAAGTAATCGGCCCTTAAAAACAATAAACCAGAATAATCAATGAGTTATCCTGAATCTTCTCCCCTAGGCAAACTCTACGAATCGCAATCGGTCCGTAAAAAAAATAGGACGCGTGCCACTCCAGCGCTATAAACGCCATATTGCCTATCCTTAAAAAAGTAAAACCTTAAAAAGAATAATTTTTTTAAGGGTTGATCTGATCACTCTCCCGACCGATTGTCTGGGGGTAACTACGTGGCTGTTAGGGATCCGCAAAAAGGATAAATACTCCTAAAAAAGAATAATTACCGCACATCAGTTGCTTGAAATGCTCCGTCGCCGCTCTCGATAGCGACACACTACCGCCAGTATTTTTAAAAGGATGGATTCACAGCCCCTAGGTCCGCTCTGCGGAGCCCTCAAAGAAGATAAATATTTTGAAAAAAGATAACCTGTTTTAGAGGCACAGCGCGGAGCAGATGTGGCTAGTCTTCAGCGAACCTGGCACTACTAGGCTCAACCCTCCTTCAGGCCTAGTTCTGCATGAAAAGCTAGGCGCTGACCTTGATACGAAAAAGTTCCACCGTGGAACTCAAGTACTTTTGGTTCAGGGCCTCTGGGGAGCTAGCCCATACTCAGCGCCTGAAGGCGCTTTGCGCATTCTCGTAGGGATGCATAGGTTCCATCGCTTATTTTCTCCAGCGGAGTGCTTCCCTCAAAATAATCGTTGTCATTTTTCATGGACATAAAACCTGCGATATTCTTAGGATTCTCAAAAATCTTGTTCAAGTAGCTATTCATCTCAAAAATAACGCTTAGGCGGAGCTTGATCTCTTGAGCGGCACAATCGGGCATGCCGATTATACTATGTGCGACTTGCTCTTCAGCGCCCCAAGACATCAATAGTGACAGCGCTGACAAACAAGCCTGAAACGACTCACTCCCGGTTGTATCAGCCACGACTTGCTTCCGTCCTCTGCTGCATGTTGAACTGCTCATTGATCAGTTCGCCTAATATCCTCGCAATCCAGGCTTGGTATGCACTCAGTACTGGATCGCTCGAATTAGCATTTGATGCTTGGTAAATGCTTCTCTCGCTCCTCACAACCTTGAGAGGTATTTCATTACCATCAACATAATAGCGCCCACTCGCAATACGGTAAGCATACGAATCTAAGGTTCTCTCGGGCTGCGCCAATATAACCCTTGCGAAGTCGACAACAGGCTCTACCGTCCACTTTTGGTTAGGACTCAACCGCGGCGGCAATGCGAGTTGAAGACCTACCACGCCTCTAGTGGCATTGGGCCTGTCGAGCTCGTTCAAGAAGTCCAATGTGCTCTGGCCCGTTTCAAAAATCCTGATGTCAATAATCTCTTTTTCTTCCAAAAGGTCCAGCACGCAAACGATTAGAAATGTGGATCCTGCCCCTAGGGATGCTACTTCTGAGAAGCTTTCAGGGTTTACTCGCAAGGTCGTCATAGCTCTCTCCCAACGAAAATGAACACTATAGATTGTAGCACTATAGGATTCAAAGAGGCTTCATCATTCCTTTTGTGGATCAAATACGCAAATGGAGCTCAAAACAGCCCTCGCTCAAGCGCTACGCAAAACTAGGACTAGCCGAGGCCTGACCCAGGAGGATTTTGGCGATGTCAGCAGCCGTACCTATGTAAGCTCTCTTGAGCGCGGCCTCAAGAGCCCCACCCTCGATAAGCTGGTCGAGCTGGCGACACGTATGGACGTGCACCCGCTATCCCTACTTGCAGAGGCCTTTTTGCTGATCGATAATGAGCCCGACATCGAAATGCTGTTCTCCCGAATCCGTCAAGACCTACATCGGCAGTGAACCGATGGCAAAGCAAAGGCCTCTACGCACGCAATATCCGATAACTGTCAGACCCGGATATTGCATAGCACCTCATTCGAAAGCATCCTTGATAGATCTGCAACCTCGTCTGAGTAGCCCATGCGCGTAGATCCACAACATCTTTTTGATACCTTTGGGAAATTTAACCAACTCAGTTTTCTCGGGGTGCATCAGGAACTACCATTGGTTCTTGATTATCTGAAACGATTCGCTCCTGATTGTAAGGCCTTAGAGAGCTACCTTGTGGTGCGAAGTTTTTTACGCTCATATGCCGGCAACCAGACGACATTCAACTCGTTTCGCACACATGTCGAGCGTCTCTTGCTCTGGTCCCAGATCATAGCGAAAAAATCCATTCTTGATATTCGTCGTGTAGATGCTGAAATGTTCATGGAGTTTTGCCTACAGCCTCCAGCAGAATGGGTAGGACCAGTAGTGAAATCGAGATTGTTCGTCTGGGGGGCGAAAACGACTTGAGTCAGATGATTATGTTGTGAACAAAGACTGGAGGCCGTTCAGTAGTACGGCTAGCAAACGAGATCGTAAAATCGCTGTAGAGTCGTCGAAAGACCTTCCAATTCGCCCCTACCAGATGGCGCAAGGATCGATTGCGCAGGTGGTAGTTTTTTTCAGCATGCGATGGACGAAGGCTTGACCGAGTCGAATCCTTTCCGCGCAATAAAACAAAAGTCCATCATAAACAACGTGCGGTATTGGACGTTTCCGCACAATCGCTTACAGAGCTTCAGTGGAGTTTCGTTATCGACTGTGCAGAGCAGATGGCTGCGGAGGATCCGAGACACGAACGCACTTTATTTATTGTGGCAACTATCTTTTCGATGTATCTCAGGATCTCTGATTTATTCGGCAGAGAAAACTGGCGCCCCTCAATGGGTGACCTGCGCTGAGATACTGTTGGCAACTGGTGGTTTCATGTTGTCGGAAAGGGAAATAAAGCAGCCCGAATTAGCGTGCGCGATGACTATGTTGATTGTTACTTAACTCGATATCGCCGCTATTTAGGACTTTCTCCCCTGCCCTCACCTCAAGACGTTTGCCCCCTAATTGGAACGCTAAATGGTCGCGGCGGCCTGTCTGATCGCTACATCCGATCTTTGCTTCAAGTAGTGTTTGTCCGTGCACTAAAACGAATGCAGGAGGAAGGCTGGAGCGACGATGAAATTGATCAACTTCGCTCGGCATCACTACACTGGCTTCGTCATACATCCGCTACTTTCGATGCGCCTTTGCGAGATATGAAGGACTTGCAGGCAGACCTTAGGCACAACAGCCTAAGTACTACCCAGAATATTTATTACAATAGCCTGGATGAGCAGCGAGCTTCGTCTATGAAAGGGCTTAAAATTCGAAAATAGCCGATCGGTCATTAATCAAACTCGAACTGCTTGCCTCAGGTCGTCGCAACCGAGCACCGGTTACGGTTACGGCTACGGCTACGGCTACGGCTACGGCTACGGCTACGGCTATGCTTGTGCTCAAGATGAGTATTTTGCTAGCACTCCAACTGATTAAGTGGACCGGTTGAAATGAAACCCTGCAAAGGTTCCCGGCGGGAGCTTGACCAAATCTGGTCCTGCAGAGAACTTAGCTCGCAGTCCGCTGGAATCGACCGAAGCGCCTGCGTCGTCTGATCATATACGTAAACGTGAAAGCCCAGCTGCAGTGCACGAGACATCTGCCGATGCCAGTAGAATTTCCCATCGCCTGTGATCGCGTCCTCGCCTAATAGCAGGTCATAGCGCGGGAGGATGTAGCCGAAAAGCACAGTTCGCGAAATTTCGGAAAGCGCTAGAGAATGACGCGTACTTGCCGATCGCCAGACCCGATGTCTCGCAAGGTATCGGCTACTGACTTCAGGAGCGCTGAGCAGTGTGACTTTGGTGTAAAAAGCCACGGAAGCCTCGGCATCGTCTACCAAAGCGATCTCGAAATCGTTGGCACTGCCTTCATGCGGCCGATGGTCGACGCGTATCAAACGGTAGCCAGGCTGAGCACTGTAGCCCGCGGTTTCACCGATATCGCTGATCCCGTCGACCCGAGTAAGGCCGGCGTAAAACGCAGAATTACCGGCAGTGCGTGTGAGCAGCTCCGGCAGTTCAGGGAGCGCTTTAGTAGCAAGGTACATAGTGGTGTCTCGATGAGAGCCTGATTCCATCTGCAACCCTAATGGAAACTCCAAGACTTCACAAACCCTCACGATGGGGTACGTACTGGTGTTTCTGGAATCCCATTATTGAGTGGCTCAATTCAACAGTCCAGGCTAGCGCGCTCATGCGATGTCCAGGCCAAGCCGCTCCCTCAGCACTTGCTTCCCGTACGCTTTTCCGATTTCCAGCATCACTGCCAAACTCACCCCTCCGGCTTTCTCAGCGCCAGCTTTGGTGAGGCGCCACACCTCGGTGTCCCGAATCGTGTCTAAGTATTCGTGCCCTCTGATGGTCAGGCGCTGGGGGCGCCAGTCGAAGTCATCCATCGCGGACAGATCCTTTGCAGCCAATAAGCCAGCCTCATGCAGTAACATGACGTGATAGGAAACTACGCTATGGGTCTGATCATCGAACTCAAGATCAATCCACGAATCAGGTGTCTGGTCGCTCTCTTCCACTGCAAGCAGAATCTGACGAATCAATTCTTTATCTAATCTCAAGGAATCGTTCCCCCGTCTCCTTTTTCCTGGTTGTGAACAGCTGGCATTCTAAATCGGATGGCATCGTAAATGCGCAATGCCTCTCCACTGGTCTTGGCATGCACGATGTAATGAGCGTTAGTCACGGTTCCCAGTAAGGAATAATGGATTGTCCTGGCTTATCAAGCACAATAGCGACGCTCTGCTGTGCCCGGGTTACCGCCACGTAAAACGTCGCCGCTGGGCCAGGGTCAAGCGACTTACCTCGCTGCAGAAAAGTTGCGATTGGGCCTGTTGCGATGATCAGCACGCGCTCGTAGGTTGCACCCTTGGCGACCTTGAAGTTGATGTAATTCAGGTCGAACGCAGTGCCCGACCTTACGTTCACGCGTAGA